>NZ_JBQEQC010000019.1:0-147475 GCF_052044195.1 Variovorax sp. 22077 | reverse complement strand
AACGACCGCGCAGATCGAGCGGCGCGGTCGTGTGGTTCAACCCGAGGGCCCAGACTGACATGCCCATGATTATAAAATCAGCAGCCTTGCGGGGCTTGACGAGGGACAAATGGCTTTCCCTATGACAGCCATAACCCCAGCCGAATGTTCCTGCCCCCGCGCCACCCCTCCCGATGGACCTGCCGGCCCTTCTCGACCACCTTCTCAACTTCGTCGCCCCTGCCGCCTTCATGGCGCTGGTGCTGGCCTTTGTCGGGCGTTTCCTCGGCGGCCGGCGCGACGGCGCCCCGCGCTGGTGGGTGCAGTGGGCGCTGACCTTCGCGGCCGGCGTGGCGGTGCTGGCGGCCGGGCTGGCCGTGTTCGGGCGCGACGGGGCGATGGCGACCTATGCCGCGCTCGTCGTGGTCTGCGGCACGGTCCAGTGGCTGGCGATGCGCGGCTGGCGCCGCTGAAGGGGCCGCCGCCCGCTCAGCCGAGCCGGCGGATCATGTAGACCGACTCGCCCGGGTAGGTGGCCAGCCGGGCCTGTTGCTGCGGGCCGTCGGGCAGCGCGGCCGCATAGCCCTGGCGCTCCCAGAACCCCACCGAGGATTGCACCGACACCAGCGTCGACTGCCGCCAGCCGGCCTGCAGCGCATGAGCCCAGGCATGGCGCACCAGCAGCGGCCCCAGCCGGAGGCCCGAGGCGCCCGGGTGCACCGCAAGGTCGTGCAGATAGATCGATTCGGGCTGCTGTGCCACCTCGAACTCGCCGTGCAGCGGCGTCAGCTTGCCGACCACCGACGGATAGCCCGCCAGGTAGGCCCGCACGCCGCCTTCGTGCTCCACCACCCATCCGGTGTGGGGCGCGGCAGCGAGCCGCCTCGCGATGAGCGCGCCGTCTTCCACGAAGCCCGCGCCGTAGCAGGCGAGCTGGATCGCCAGCACCGCGTCGAGGTCGGCGGCGCGCATGCCGCGCACGAAAGGCGTCGTCATCAGGCCAGCAGCAGCTTGTCGTCGTCGAGCTTCTCGCCGCGGGTCTGCTCGAACATGCGCAGCAGGTCGGGCACATCGAGCCCCGAGCGCTGCGGCCCGGCCACGTCGAGGATCACCTGGCCCTCGTGCAGCATCACCGTGCGCGAGCCGTAGTCCAGCGCCTGGCGCATGCTGTGCGTGACCATCATCGCGGTGAGCTGGCCGGCCTCCACGATCTTCGCGGTCAGCTCCAGCACGAAGGCGGCGGTCTTGGGGTCGAGCGCGGCCGTGTGCTCGTCGAGCAGCAGGATGCGCGAGGGCCTGAGCGATGCCATCAGCAGGCTCACCGCCTGCCGCTGTCCGCCAGAGAGCAGGCCGATGCGGTCGGCCAGGCGGTTCTCCAGCCCCAGCTTCAGGATCGACAGCTTCTCGCGGAACATCTCGCGCAGGTTGCGGTTGAGCGCGAAGCCGAAGGCCCGGCGCTCGCCGCGCTTCCAGGCCAGCGCCATGTTCTCCTCGATGGTCAGCGCCTCGCAGGTGCCGGCCATCGGGTCCTGGAACACGCGCGCCACCATGCCCGAGCGCTGCCAGGCGTTCATGCGCGTCACGTCCTTGCCGTCGATCTCGATGCGGCCCTTGTCGACGATCAGGTCGCCGCTCACCGCATTGAGGAAGGTCGACTTGCCCGCGCCGTTCGAGCCGATCACGGTGACGAACTGGCCGGTGGGAATCTCCAGGCTCAGGCCGCGCAGCACGCGGTTCTCGATCGGTGTGCCCGGGTTGAAGGTCATCTCGAGTTGTTGGGCGCGCAGCATCAGTTCTTCCCCTTGAACAGGCCACCCAGCCTGCGCTTGTAGGCGGGCACCAGCAGCGCGAAGGCCACCAGCACGGCGGTCACCAGGTTCAGGTCCTGCGCCTGCAGTCCCATGAAGTCGGTGTTCAGCGCCATCGCGATGAAGAAGCGGTAGAGCAGTGCACCCAGCACGCAGGCCAGCGTGGTGATGACCATGCTGCGCGCCGGAATCAGCGTCTCGCCGATGATCACCGCGGCCAGGCCGATCACGATCGTGCCCACGCCCATCGAGATGTCGGCCGTGCCCTGGCTCTGCGCGAACAGCGCGCCGGCCAGTGCCACCAGCGCGTTCGACAGCGCCAGGCCGGCCATGGTGTGGAAGTCGGTGGAAATGCCCTGCGCCCGCGCCATGCGCGCGTTGCCGCCGGTGGCGCGCATCGCGAGGCCGGCCTCGGAAGCGAAGAACATGTCGACCACGATCTTCGCGACGACCACGATCAGGAGCAGCAGAAGCGGCTTGGCCCACTGCTCGGGCATGCCGCCGAAGCTGGCCATGCTGAACACCGTGGGTTCGGTGATGAGCGCCACGTTGGGCTTGCCCATCACGCGCAGGTTGATGGAGTACAGCGCGATCATCACCAGGATGCTCGCGAGCAGCTGCATGATCTTCAGCTTGACGTTGAGCCAGGCCGTGACCCAACCCGAGGCGGCGCCGGCCACGCAGGCCACCGCGGTGGCGGCGACCGGGTTCCAGCCCGCCACGATCAGCGTCGCGGCCACGGCAGCGCCCAGCGGGAAGCTGCCGTCCACCGTGAGGTCGGGGAAGTTGATGATGCGGAACGACAGGAAGACGCCCAGCGCGACCAGCCCGAATATCAGGCCGATCTCGATGGCGCCCAGCGAAGCGATGAGCGACATGGGAAAGAGGAAGACGGGTTCGGCTTCTTACTTCGTGCTCACGACCTTGGCGGTCTTCAGCAGCTCGTCGGACAGCGTCACGCCCTGCAGCCTGGCCGCGCCCGGGTTCACCACCAGCTCGAAGTTGGCGCTGGTCTGCGACGCGATGGCGCCGGGCTTCTCGCCCTTGAGGATGCGCACCACGACCTTGCCGGTCTGGCGGCCGATGTCGGTGTAGTTCAGGCCCAGCGCGGCCACGGCGCCACGCTCGACGGTGGCGGTGTCGGCAGCCACCACCGGCAGCTTGGCCTGCTGCGCCACCTTCACGATGCCCTCGAAGGCCGAGACCACGTTGTTGTCGGTGGGCGTGTAGATCACGTCGGCCTTGCCGACCAGGCTCTGCGCGGCGGTCGGAACGTCCACCGTGCGGGCCGCGGCGGCTTCCACCACCGTCATGCCGGCTGCCGAGGCGGCCTTCTTGAGCGAGTCGACGATGGCCACCGAGTTGGCTTCACCGGGGCTGTAGATCACGCCGATGCGCTTGGCGGCGGGCACCACCTGCTTGATGAGGGCGATGTGCTTTTCCAGCGGCGAGAGGTCGGACACGCCCGTCACGTTCGTGCCCGTGGGCTCCCAGCTCTTCACCAGCTTGGCCGCGACCGGGTCGGTGACCGCCGAATACACCACCGGAATGCTCTTGGTGGCCGCCACCATGGCCTGCGCCGACGGCGTGGCGATGGCGACGATCGCGTCGGGCTGGTCGCCCACGTACTTGCGGGCGATCTGTGCTGCGGTGCCCACGTTGCCCTGCGCGCTCTGGTAGGTGAACTTGAGGTTCTTGCCTTCCTCGTAGCCCGAAGCCTTCAGCTCGGCCTTCACGCCGTCGCGCACCGCGTCCAGCGCGGGGTGCTCGACGATGGCGGTCACGGCCACCGACTTGGTGTCGGCCGCGAACGAAGGCGCTGCGGCCAGCATGCCGAGGGCCAGGGCCACTGCGCTGAAGGGGGTGCGAAGCAAAGCGTTTTTCACGGGAAAGGGTCTCCGGGTGGGGATTGGGATGCGTCTGAAGCCGCAGGCAGGTGCCGGCGGCAGGGGGTTCAGCGGCTGGACATCGCGTCGTGCGATCCGGGCGCCAGGGAGTCTAGATCGTACTTTGCACAATTAAGGTGCATGAAAGCCTCGGGCTTACCCCGCTTTGCGCCATAAAATTGCATCGACTTGGTGCATCGGGAGAAGAAATTGCATGACATCGCCCTCGACCGGATCGACCGGAGAATTCTCGAGCACCTGCAGGCCCACGGCCGTGCCACCAACCTGGAGCTGGCGGAAGCGGCCAATCTCTCGCCCGCCCAGTGCCTGCGGCGCCACAGGCGGCTGGAGGAACTGGGGTTGATCCATGGCTACGCGGCGCGGCTGAATGCCCGCCACATCGGGCTGGGCGTGACCGCCTTCATCCACGTGACCATGGCCCGCGGCCACGTCGACGAGCTGCCCAAGTTCCAGGACCTGATCGCCGACATGAAGCAGATCCTGGAGTGCTACTCGGTGACCGGCGACTTCGACTACGTGCTCAAGGTCGTCGCCCAGGACCTGGAGTCGCTCTCGCAGTTCCTGATGCACACCCTGATGCACATGCCCGCCGTCTCGGCGGTGCGCTCCAGCGTGTGTCTCAACGAGGTCAAGTTCACGACCGCGCTGCCGCTGGAGTGAACGCCTTCAACCCGCCACGCCGGGCGCCGGCGGCGCCGCCGTCATCACCATCGTCGGCACCGCCAGCGGAAGCGACGCCTTCTTCAGTTCGTCGAGGATGGTGAACAGCAGGTCGCTGCGCACGCCTCCCGCCAGCCGCGGGCTCGCCACGTAGGCGATTGCCTGGAAGATCAAGAGCCCGTTCTCGATGCCCTCCAGCGTGAGCGAGGGCGCCGGCGTCTCCAGCACGCCCTCGTGCCCCTTGCAGGCCGCGAGGATCAGCTCGCGCACGCGCTGCGCGTCGGTGGTCAGCGGCATCGGCAGGCGGATCAGCACGCGGCCCTCGGCGTTGGCCAGCGTCATGTTGCGCACGGTCTTGGTGATGAACTCCGAGTTCGGCACGATCAGCGTCGAGCGGTCGCCCAGCTGGATCTCGGTGGCGCGCACGTTGATGCGCCGCACGTCGCCCTCGGCCGTGCCCAGCACGACCCAGTCGCCCACCTTCACCGGCTGCTCGGCCAGCAGGATCAGCCCGGAGATGAAGTTCTGCACGATGGCCTGCAGGCCGAAGCCGATGCCCACCGACAGCGCGCTCGCCACCCACGCGATGCGCTCGATGCCGATGCCCAGCGCCGACAGCGAGAAGGCGATCACCAGGATGCCGCCCACGTAGCCCAGCAGCGTGGTGATGGAGCTCTGCATGCCCGGCTCGAACTTCGTGTTGGGCAGGTAGCTGCGCGCGAGCCAGCGCTTGAAGATCCGCAGCCCCACGAAGCCGATCACCGCCACCGCGATCGCGCTGAAGATCGCACCCGGCACCAGCTGGAACTCGCCCACCTTCACGCCGGTGCCGAACTTGCCGCTGCGCTGGAAAACCTCGCCCGGCCCCGTGCCCAGCGGCGCGGCCAGCGCCACCAGCATGTAGAAGAAGAGCGCCACGCGGCTGATCGCCGAAAGCACCGTGGCCGCCTGGTCCAGCGTCTGCGGCGCGAGGTTGAAGCTCTTCTGCAGCCGCTGCCCGAAGCCGGCGCGCGACGACACCGTGGCCATGAACACGTCGTCCGCGAACTTGAAGAGCACGTAGAAGGCCGCCGCGACGATGCCGCTCCAGGCCAGCTGCGATGCGAGGAAGCTGGCGAGCGCCACGTAGCCCACCGCCACCAGCACCCAGATCGCGATCATCAGCGCGCCGATCAGCGCCACCAGCATGCCGACCCACATCGGCCGCTCGGGCAGGCCGGCCTCGGCGGCGTCGGCGCGCAGCGGCTTCACCAGGTAGAGCACCGAGGCGACCAGCGCCGTCAGCACCAGCGCGGTGAGCACGTGCGTGGCCACCACCGCGGCGAAACTGGCGTCGATCAGCGCGTTGACCTCGGCCGGCGTCCACGCCAGCACCGCCACCAGCGCCACCAGCCAGGGCAGCGGTGCGAGCCGGGTGGCCATGGCGTCGGGGATGGGCGGCAGCCGCCACGAGGGCCGGCGCGTGGCCAGCAGCCCCCGGCCCAGCCCGATCACGAAGGCCATGAACACCAGCAGCTGCGCCGCCGACTGCAGCACCTTGCGCGCCTGCGGCTCCCAGGTGGCGAACTCCTTCAGCACCTCGACGAAGCCGTGCGCCGCCACCGCCACCAGCAGCACATGGCTGGCGACGATGCCGATCACCAGCAGCGAGCGCCGCAGCCGCCCTGCGGGCAGGTAGCGCGCGGCCAGCCAGGTGAGCAGCACCTCGGCACCCCAGATGCCGAACACCGTGAGCAGCAGCGCCCCGACCAGCGCGGCGATCACCGGCAGGCGGGTCTCGGGCTGCGTGGCGGCCAGCAGGCCGTCGTTCACCGACGAGGCCATCGCCTTCAGGCGCTCCAGGTCGTCGGGCCACGCCTCGCGCAGGCTGCTCCAGAACTCGCCCGTCAGCGGCGAGGCCGCGCGCTCGGTGAGCTGCGCCTCGAACAGTGCCCGGCGCTGCGTCACCAGCTCGGTGCCGCGCTGCCGCACGTCGACCGACAGCAGCCGCGCGAGGCGGATGTCGGCATCCAGCGCATTGCGCTCCTTCGTGAGGCGGGCGCGCTGGCGGGTGATGTCGGGATCTTCGGTGGCGCCGGCGGCGGGCGGATTGCCGAGTTCGCCGAGCTTGGCGTTCAGGTCGGCCAGGTCGCCGGTGCGCGCTGCAACGAACTTGTCGGCCTGCACGCCGATGTCGTTGATCTGGGCGAGCAGCTTGCGCGCGTCGTCGTCCGTCTCGGCGGCGTTGCTGAGCTTGGTGAACTGCGCGCGCAGCTCGGCGATCGTGGGGGCGGGGGCTGCGGCAGCCGCGGCGGCACTGTTGCCGTTGTTTCCGTTGCCGATGTCCGGCTGCGCCTGGGCGCCACCGCAGATGAACAGGGCCGCGAGGAAGAAGCTCGCGAAGCGTTGGGTCCAACTCATGGCTGCATCATAGAAGCCGCCATTTCGTAAGGACTGGTAAGAATCTCCGCGTCAGGCGGCTGGCGGAAAGAGATCGACCCTGTCGGTGATGATGCCGTCGGTGCCCAGCTCGAGCAGCCGCTGCGCGGTCCGGTCGTCGTTCACCGTGTAGCTCAGCGCGCGCATGCCGGCATCGTGCACCATCGAGACCACCGCGGCGTCCCACAGCGCGTGGTTGCAGACGATGGCGACGCAGCCCAGCTGCCTGGCGGCATCGAGCCAGCCGTCCCAGAGCTTGTCGAGCAGCAGGCCGCGCGGCAGCTCGGGCTGCACCGCCTGGGCGCCCTTGAGCGACTCGACCTGGAAGGATGTGAGCAGCGGCGGCACCGCCGCGCCCTGCCACAGCCGGGCCGCTTCGCGCGCCACCGCCTCGCCGGTTTCACGCTCGGTGCCCGGCGTGGGCTTGATCTCGATGTTGAGCAGATGGCCGTTGGCCAGGCAGAAGCGCGCCAGGTTCTCCAGCGTGGGCAGCGGCTCGCCCGCATAGGCCCGCGAGTGCCAGCCGCCCGCATCGAGCTGCGCCAGCGCGCTCCAGGGCTGCGCGCCGCCGATGCCGCGGCCGCTGGTGGTGCGGTCGAGCGCGGCGTCGTGCATCAGGAACACCACGCCGTCGGCGCTGAGCTTGGCGTCGCACTCGAACATGCGGTAGCCATGCGAGGCGCCGAGCCGGAAGGCGGCCAGCGTGTTCTCGGGCGCGAGCTTGCCGGCGCCGCGGTGGGCGACCCAGCGGGGGTAAGGCCAGGAATTCATGATCATTCTTTGAGTGAAGCCCCAGTTTCTTCGAGTAGCACCGCGGAACCGGCCTTGCCGGGCCGCCGGTGCCGCCCCGGCAGGGGGTTGGCGACGCGACACGAAGTGCGCGCAGCCTGGGGGCGAGATTAATCAGCGCGCTTGCCGGAGCCGGCGTCGAACCAGTGCAGCTTGTCTTCGCGCGCCGCGATCTTCACCGTGTCGCCGGCCACGGGCGGATGGTCGGCCTCGTCGGTGCGCATGATGATCTGCTCGTCGCCGATGCGGCCATACACCAGCCGTTCGGCACCCAGCAGTTCGACCTGTTCGACCTGCACCGACCAGCCGCTCTCGTCGAGCTTCAGGTGCTCGGGGCGGATGCCCAGGATCTGGCCCGGGCGCACGCCCGGCGCGTGCTTGAGCAGGTTCATCGGCGGCGAGCCGATGAAGCTCGCGACGAAGGTGGTGGCGGGGCGCGAGTACACCTCCTCGGGCGTGGCGAACTGGTCCATCACGCCGCCGTTCATCACGATGATGCGCTGCGCCAGCGTCATGGCCTCGACCTGGTCGTGCGTGACGAACAGCGAGGTGATGCCGAGCTCGCGGTGCAGCTTCTGGATCTCGAGGCGGGTCTGGGCGCGCAGCTTGGCGTCGAGGTTCGACAGCGGCTCGTCGAACAGGAACACCTGCGGCTGGCGCACGATGGCGCGGCCCATGGCCACGCGCTGGCGCTGGCCGCCCGAGAGCTCGCGCGGCTTGCGCTCCAGCAGGTGGCCCAGCTCGAGGATCTTCGCGGCCTTGTCGACGCGCACCTTGATCTCGGCAGGCGGCACCTTCGCGATCTTCAGGCCGTAGGCCATGTTCGCGTACACGCTCATGTGCGGATAGAGCGCGTAGTTCTGGAACACCATGGCGATGTCGCGCTCGGAGGGCTCCAGGTTGTTCACAACCCTGTTGCCGATGGCGATCTCGCCGGCGGAGACTTCCTCCAGGCCGGCCACCATGCGCAGCAGCGTCGACTTGCCGCAGCCCGAGGGCCCGACGATGACGATGAACTCGTGGTCGGCGATCTCGGCGCTCACGCCGTGGATGACCTGGTTGGCCTTGGGCCCGTGGCCGTAGCGCTTGATGACGTTGCGTAGGGAGAGGGAAGCCATGTCTATTCGAGTTCTCCGATGTTTTTCAGGAACACCGCGCAGCCGGCTCTGCCGGGCCGCAGGTGTTGCCCCCGGAAGGGGGTTGGCGCAGCGGCACGAAGTGCGTGCAGCCTGGGGGCGAGCGTCATTTCTCAGTGTCCACGAGGCCCTTGACGAACCACTTCTGCATCAGAACCACCACCAGCGCCGGCGGCAGCATCGCGAGGATCGCGGTGGCCATCACCACGTTCCATTCGTTCTGGCCGTCGCCGCCGGCGATCAGCCGCTTGATGCCGACCACGATCGGGTACATGTCCTCGTTGGTCACCGCCAGCAGCGGCCAGAGGTACTGGTTCCAGCCGTAGATGAACTGGATCACGAAGAGCGCGGCGATGCTGGTCTTCGACAGCGGCAGCAGCACGTCGAAGAAGAAGCGCATCGGGCTCGCGCCGTCCATGCGCGAGGCCTCGGTGAGTTCCTCGGGCACCGTCAGGAAGAACTGCCGGAACAGGAAGGTGGCGGTGGCCGAGGCGATCAGCGGCACCGTGAGGCCCGCGTAGCTGTTGAGCATGCTCAGGTCCGACAGCACCTTGTAGGTGGGCAGGATGCGGACCTCCACCGGCAGCATCAGCGTGACGAAGATCGCCCAGAAGCAGATCTTCTTGAACGGGAAGCGGAAGTACACGATGGCGAACGCAGACAGCAGCGAGATCGCGATCTTGCCGACGGCGATGACCAGCGCCGTCACCAGGCTCACCCACATCATGTGGGCGACCGGGGCGTTGGAGCCCGCACTGCTCGCGCGGCCGAAGAGCGCGCCCTTGTAGCTCTCGAGCATGTGCGAGCCGGGCAGCAGCGGCATCGGCCGCTGCACGATCTCCTGTGCGGTGTGGGTGGACGCCACGAACGCGAGGTAGATGGGGAAGGCGACGATCAGGACGCCCAGGATCATCACCACGTGGGCCAGGATGCCCTGGGTGCTTCTTCTTTCAACCATGTCAGTACTGCACCTTCTTCTCGACGTAGCGGAATTGCACGATGGTCAGCGCGATCACGATCACCATCAGCACCACCGACTGCGCGGCCGAGCCGCCCAGGTCCAGGGCCTTGAAGCCGTCGTGGTAGACCTTGTAGACGAGGATCTCCGTGTCCTTGCCCGGGCCGCCCTCGGTGGCGGCGTGCACGATGGCGAAGGTGTCGAAGAACGCGTAGACCACGTTCATCACCAGCAGGAAGAAGGTGGTGGGCGACAGCAGCGGGAACTGCACCGTCCAGAAGCGCCGCCACGGGCGCGCGCCGTCGATGGCGGCAGCCTCGATCAGCGACTTAGGGATGGACTGCAGCCCGGCCAGGAAGAACAGGAAGTTGTAGGAGATCTGCTTCCACACGGCGGCCATCACGATCAGCGTCATGGCGTGCTTCGAGTTGAGCAGGTGGTTCCAGTCGATGCCGATCTTGCCCAGCGCATAGGCGACCACGCCCAGCGACGGGGAGAACATGAAGACCCACAGCACGGCGGCTACCGCGGGCGCCACGGCGTACGGCAGGATCAGCATGGTCTTGTAGAACATGCCGCCGCGCACGATGCGGTCGGCGAACACCGCCAGCGTCAGCGACAGCGTCAGTCCGATGCTGGCCACCAGCACCGAGAAGATGGCGGTGGTCTTGAACGACTCGGCATAGGCCGGGTCCTCGAAGAGGTCCTTGAAGTTCTGCAGGCCGACGAAATCGACCGAGGTGCCGAAGGCGTCCTGCTGCTGGAGCGACTGCAGCAGGGCCTGCCCCGCCGGCCAGAAGAAAAACACGAATATCACCGCCATCTGCGGTGCGAGCAGCAGCCACGGCAGCCAGCCCGAACGAAAGAAAACGCGTTTTTCCATGAACCCTCTACGTAAAAAATCCCGCCGCGCCCGCTCTTTCGCAAGAGCCGACGGGGGCGGGCGATATTAGCCGGACACGGACGCCGTCCGGCGGCCGGGCGTCAGCTCTTGTTGGCCTTCTGGAAGCGTTCGAGCTGCTCGTTGCCTCGGGTCACGATGGCGTCGAGGGCTTCCTTGGCGGTCTTCTTGCCGTTCCAGACCTGTTCGAGCTCTTCGTCCTCGATGGCGCGGATCTGCACGTAGTTGCCCAGGCGGATGCCGCGGCTCTTGTCGGTGACCTTGCGGATCATCTGCGTCACGGCCACGTCGGTGCCGGGGTTCTGCTTGTAGAAGCCGGAATCCTCGGTGAGCTTGTACGAGGCCGTGGTCACGGGCAGGTAGCCCGTGCGCTTGTGGCTGGCGGACTGCACTTCAGGCGTGGAGATGAAGCTGAAGAACTTGGCCACGCCCTTGTACTCGGCCGGCTTCTTGCCCGACATGACCCACAGGCTGGCGCCGCCGATCACGGTGTTCTGCGGTGCGCCCGGCACGTCCGGGTAGTAGGGCAGGGGAGCCAGGCCGTAGGCGAACTTGGCGTTCTTGGCCACGTTGCCGTAGAAGCCCGAGGAGGTGTTGATCATGGCGCACTCGCC
Organism: Variovorax sp. 22077; assembly: GCF_052044195.1. Taxonomy (NCBI): domain Bacteria; kingdom Pseudomonadati; phylum Pseudomonadota; class Betaproteobacteria; order Burkholderiales; family Comamonadaceae; genus Variovorax; species Variovorax sp. 22077. Next base: position 136,305 of record NZ_JBQEQC010000019.1, on the reverse strand, counting down.
CGACACGAACGAAGCCTCGGGCACGTTGCCGCGGCCCTTGTAGACGAAGAGGCCCTGCTTGGCCATGCTCGCCAGGTTCTCGATGTGGCGCAGGTGCAGCGGCGAATTGACCTTCAGGCGCGCGTCCAGGCCCGACAGGCCGTTGTTCTTGGACGCGAACTCGACGTTGTGCCAGGCCGAGAAGCTCTCGACCTGCGTCCAGTTCTGCCATGCCGTGGTGAACGGGCACTTGTGGCCGCTGGCCTTGAGCTTGGCGGCGGCTGCGACCACTTCGGGCCAGGTGGCGGGCGCCTTGTCGGTGGGCAGGCCGGCGGCCTTGAAGGCGTCCTTGTTGAAATAGAAGATGGTGGTCGAGCTGTTGAACGGGAAGCTCAGCATCTGGCCGTTGGGGGCGGTGTAGTAGCCGGCCACGGCGGGGATGTAGGCGGCCGGGTCGAATTTCTCGCCCGCGTCCTTCATGACCTGGCCCACCGGGACGATCGCGCCCTTGCTGGCCATCATGGTGGCGGTGCCCACCTCGAACACCTGCAGGATGTGCGGGGCGTTGCCGGCGCGGAAGGCCGCGATGGAGGCCGTCATCGATTCGTCGTAGGTGCCCTTGAACGTCGGGACGACCTTGTATTCCTTCTGGCTCTCGTTGAACTGCTTCGCCAGGTCGTTGACCCACTCGTTGTTGACGGCAGTCATGGAATGCCACCACTGGATCTCGATCTGGGCGTGCGCCACGTTGAAAAGCGTGGTGGCGGCCAGCGCCGATGCCAGCGCGAGCGTCTTGAATCGCATGAAGACTCCTGAAGGGAAAAATGGAAAGCGCGGATGCTAGGGCATGTGCATGACACAGCCGCGTCACATTGGCGCACGGGGGGCGGGTTTCTTCCAATCGGGGAAACCCCTTTGGGGCCTTCGGCCGCTCCTTGCCTTCCCTCGCGGATTTGGCCCTGTTCGCATCAGGCCCGGCACGGGTCGTCGCCCTTCTTGCTGCGCCGCACCATGCTAGCATCGCCCTCCCTTTTTTCGGCCTAGCCTGTCGCCGTGGCCGGGGCTTCGAAGAGAACCTCCATGAGCAGCAAAACCTCCCTCGACAAAAGCAGGATCAAGTTCCTCTTGCTCGAAGGCATCCATCCCTCGGCCGTGGAGGTGCTGCGCGCCGCCGGCTACACCAACGTGGAGTCGCTGCCCGGTGCGCTGCCCGATGCCGAGCTGAAGGAAAAGATCGCCGACGTGCATTTCCTGGGCATCCGCTCGCGCACCCAGCTCACCGCCGAGGTGTTCGCTGCGGCGCACAAGCTGGTGGCGGCAGGCTGCTTCTGCATCGGCACCAACCAGGTCGACCTCGAAGCCGCCCGCGAGCATGGCGTGGCGGTGTTCAACGCACCGTACTCCAACACCCGCTCGGTGGCCGAGCTGGTGCTTGCCGAAGCCATCCTGCTGCTGCGCGGCGTGCCCGAGAAGAGCGCGGTGGCGCACCGCGGCGGCTGGCTCAAGTCGGCCGACAACGCCTACGAGATCCGCGGCAAGACGCTGGGCATCGTGGGCTACGGCTCGATCGGCGCGCAGCTGTCGGTGCTGGCCGAGGCGCTGGGCATGCACGTGGCCTTCTACGACGTGGTCACCAAGCTGCCGCTGGGCAATGCGCGCCAGGTGCGCGACCTGCACCAGCTGCTGGCCCAGAGCGACATCGTCACGCTGCACGTGCCCGAGACCCAGGCCACCCAGTGGATGATCGGCGCGGCCGAGATCGCGGCGATGAAGCCCGGCGCCATCCTCATCAATGCCTCGCGCGGCACGGTGGTCGAGATCGAGCCGCTGGCCGAGGCCCTGAAGGCCCGCAAGCTGCTGGGCGCCGCCATCGACGTGTTCCCGGTGGAGCCGCGCAGCAACAAGGACGAGTTCCAGTCGCCCCTGCGCGGCCTGGACAACGTGATCCTCACGCCGCACATCGGCGGCTCGACCATGGAAGCGCAGGCCAACATCGGCCTGGAAGTGGCGGAAAAGCTGGTCAAGTACAGCGACAACGGCACCTCGACCTCGTCGGTCAACTTCCCCGAGGTGGCGCTGCCGGCGCACCCTGGCAAGCACCGCCTGCTGCACGTGCACCGCAACGTGCCGGGCGTGCTGTCGGAGATCAACAAGATCTTCTCGGACAACCACATCAACATCTCCTCGCAGTTCCTGCAGACCAACGAGAAGATCGGCTACGTGGTGATGGACATCGACGCCGCCTCGTCCGACCTGGCGCTGGAGAAGCTGGCGAAGGTCGGCGGCACGATCCGCAGCCGCGTGCTGTTCTGAGTTTTTCCGGAGATCCCCGGGGAGGGGCTCCCCGGAACCGGCGCCTACCACAAGGCCGAAGCAACCGCCACGCGGCAAGACCCCAGGCGCTGCAATAAAATCCACAGCCCGGCTATGGGCGCGCAGCGCCCGGCCGAGGCGCCCCACCCGATGAATGCTCCGACCGCGTTGAACGCGCTATTGGCACAGGCCGCAGAGCCGGTACGACTGCGCGAGATCCCCTACAACTACACCAGCTTCTCCGACCGAGAAATCGTGATTCGCCTGCTGGGCGAACGCGGCTGGGACCTGCTTCAGACCCTGCGCGCCGAGCGCCGTACCGGCCGATCGGCGCGCATGCTCTACGAGGTGCTGGGCGACATCTGGGTGGTCCAGCGCAACCCCTACCTCGTCGACGACCTGCTGGACAACCCGCGCCGCCGCGGCCAGCTGGTCGATGCCCTCAGGCACCGCCTGGCCGAGGTGCAGAAGCGCCGAACCCCCGACAGCGACCTGCCGCGCGATCAGCTCGTGGGCGAGCTCACCGCGCTCGTGGGCGAGGCCGTGGCCGCCTTCGACACCAAGTTCCGCGACGTCGCCGCCCTGCGCCGCAAGGCCACCCGCGTGCTGGGCCGCCTCACTGCCAAGGACAACATCAAGTTCGACGGCCTCTCGCGCGTGGCCCACGTCACCGACGCCACCGACTGGCGCGTGGAGTACCCCTTCGTCGTGCTGTGCCCCGACACCGAGGCCGAGATGGCGCTGCTGGTGAAGGGCTGCATCGAGCTGGGCCTGACCATCATCCCGCGCGGAGGCGGCACCGGCTACACCGGCGGCGCCATTCCGCTGACCTGGAACAGCGTCGTCATCAACACCGAGAAGCTCGAGGCGATGACCGAGGTCGAGCACGTCTCGCTGCCCGGCCTGGCCGATCCGGTGCCCACCATCTGGACCGAAGCCGGCGTGGTCACCCAGCGCGTGGCCGATGCGGCCGAGCGCGCGGGCTTCGTCTTCGCGGTCGACCCGACCTCCGCCGAGGCCTCGTGCGTGGGCGGCAACGTCGCCATGAACGCGGGCGGCAAGAAGGCCGTGCTGTGGGGCACGGCGCTCGACAACCTCGCCTCGTGGCGCATGGTCACGCCGCAGGCCGAATGGCTCGAGGTCACGCGCATCGGCCACAACCTCGGCAAGATCCACGACGTCGACAGCGCCGTGTTCGAGCTGCAGTACTACGCCGCCGACGGCAGGACGAAGCTGCGCAGCGAGCGCCTCGAAATCCCGGGCCGCACCTTCCGCAAGGAAGGCCTGGGCAAGGACGTGACCGACAAGTTCCTCTCGGGCCTGCCGGGCATCCAGAAGGAAGGCTGCGACGGTCTCATCACCAGCTGCCGCTGGGTGGTGCACCGCATGCCGGCGCACACGCGCACCGTGTGCCTGGAGTTCTTCGGCAACGCCAAGGACGCGGTGCCCAGCATCGTCGAGATCAAGGACTTCATGTTCGCCGAGCAGAAGCGCTCGGGCGTTCTGCTCGCCGGCCTGGAACACCTGGACGACCGCTACCTCAAGGCCGTGGGCTACGCCACCAAGTCGAAGACGCACGGCGGCCTGCCCAAGATGGTGCTGTTCGGCGACATCGCGGGCGACGACGCGAACGAAGTGGCGCGCGTCACCTCGGAAGTGGTGCGCATCGCCAACTCGCGCAGCGGCGAAGGCTTCATCGCCATCAGCCCCGAGGCGCGCAAGAAGTTCTGGCTCGACCGCAAGCGCACGGCCGCCATCAGCCGCCACACCAACGCCTTCAAGATCAATGAAGACGTGGTGATCCCGCTGCCGCGCATGGCCGAGTACAGCGACGGCATCGAGCGAATCAACATCGAGCTGTCGCTGCAGAACAAGCTTGCCCTCACCGACGAGCTCGAGGCCTTCCTCACGCGCGGCAACCTGCCGCTGGGCAAGACCGACGACGCGCACGAGATCCCCGCGGCCGAGCTGCTGGAAGACCGCGTCGCGCAGGCCGTGGCGCTGGTGCAGGAAACGCGCGCGCTGTGGGCCGGCTGGCTGAAGGACGTCGACACGCTGTTCCCGCAGCTGCAGGACCACTCGCTGCGCGCCAGCTGGAAGACCCAGCTGCGCCAGCCGCTGCAGGCCATCTTCACGGGTGCCGAGTTCGCGCCCATCCTGGCCGAGTGCGCCGCCATCCACAAGCGCGTGCTCAAGGGCCGCGTGTGGGTCGCGCTGCACATGCACGCGGGCGACGGCAACGTGCACACCAACATCCCCGTCAACAGCGACAACTACGACATGCTGCAGACTGCGCATGCCGCGGTGGTGCGCATCATGGCGCTGGCACGCAGCCTCGACGGCGTGATCTCGGGAGAGCACGGCATCGGCATCACCAAGCTCGAGTTCCTGAGCGACGACGAACTGCGTCCCTTCACCGAGTACAAGGCCAAGGTCGACCCCGAAGGCCGCTTCAACAAGGGCAAGCTGCTGCGCGCACCTGCCGGCACGCCGCAGACGCTGCATGCCGACCTGACCAACGCCTACACGCCGAGCTTCGGCCTCATGGGTCACGAGTCGCTCATCATGCAGCAGAGCGACATCGGCGCCATCGCCGACAGCGTGAAGGACTGCCTGCGCTGCGGCAAGTGCAAGCCGGTGTGCGCCACGCACGTGCCGCGCGCCAACCTGCTGTACAGCCCGCGCAACAAGATCCTCGCGACCTCGCTGCTGGTGGAGGCCTTCCTCTACGAAGAGCAGACCCGGCGCGGCGTGAGCATCAAGCACTGGGAGGAGTTCGAGGACGTGGCCGACCACTGCACCGTGTGCCACAAGTGCCTCACGCCCTGCCCGGTGAAGATCGACTTCGGCGACGTGTCGATGAACATGCGCAACCTGCTGCGCAAGATGGGCCAGAAGAGTTTCCGCCCGGGCAATGCGGCCGCGATGTTCTTCCTCAATGCGACCAATCCGCAGACCATCAAGGCGGTGCGCGCGGGCATGGTCGGCGTGGGCTTCAAGGCGCAGCGCCTGGCCAACGACCTGCTGCGCGGCCTCGCGAAGAAGCAGACCTCGGCGCCGCCGGCCTCGCTGGGGCCCGCGCCCGTCAAGGAGCAGGTGATCCACTTCATCAACAAGAAGATGCCGGGCAACCTGCCGAAGAAGACGGCGCGCGCGCTGCTCGACATCGAGGATGCGGACTACGTGCCGATCATCCGCAACCCGAAGGCGACCACCTCCGAGACCGAGGCGGTCTTCTACTTCCCGGGCTGCGGATCGGAGCGGCTGTTCTCGCAGGTGGGCCTGGCCACGCAGGCGATGCTCTGGCATGCGGGCGTGCAGACCGTGCTGCCGCCGGGCTACCTGTGCTGCGGCTATCCGCAGCGCGGCAGCGGGCAGTTCGACAAGGCCGAGAAGATGATCACGGACAACCGCGTGCTCTTCCACCGCGTGGCCAACACGCTCAACTACCTCGACATCAAGACGGTGGTGGTGAGCTGCGGCACCTGCTACGACCAGCTGCAGGGCTACCAGTTCGACAAGATCTTCCCGGGCTGCCGGATCGTCGACATCCACGAGTACCTGCTCGAGAAGGGCATCACGCTCGCCGATGCGGCCGGCGGCGGCTACCTCTACCACGACCCCTGCCACTCGCCGATGAAGCAGCAGGACCCGATGAAGACGGTGAAGGCGCTGGTGGGCGACAACGTGCTCAAGAACGACCGCTGCTGCGGCGAATCGGGCACGCTGGGCGTGTCGCGGCCCGACATCTCCACGCAGATCCGATTCCGCAAGGAACAGGAGCTGAAGAAGGGCGAAGCTGCACTGCGCGAAGCCGGCAAGGTCGGCGAGAAGGAGAACGTGAAGATCCTCACCAGCTGCCCGAGCTGCCTGCAGGGCCTCTCGCGCTACGGCAACGACCTGAACAACGGCCTGCTCGAAGCCGACTACATCGTGGTCGAGATGGCCAACAAGATCCTCGGCGAAGACTGGATGCCCGACTACGTCGAAGCCGCCAACCGCGGCGGCATCGAGCGGGTGCTGGTGTGACGGCGAAGGTGCAGGGCTGTGTGCTGTGCGAGGGCCCGGGCGGGCGCCTCGTGTTCGAGGGCGCGAAGCTTCGCGTGATCCATGCCGAGGAGGCTGGCTTCCCGGCCTTCTATCGCGTGGTGTGGCGCGAGCACGCGCCGGAGTTCTCCGACCTCGACGCGGCCGATCGCACGTTGTGCATGGAAGCCGTGACGGTGGTGGAGCAGTGCCTGCGCGAGCACCTCAAGCCGGCGAAGGTCAACCTCGCCGCGCTTGGCAACATGGTCGCGCACCTGCACTGGCACGTGATCGCGCGCTTTCCGAGCGACAGCCACTTCCCGGGCTCGGTGTGGGCGCCCGTGCAGCGCGAGCGCAATGCGGCGCTGGAGGCGGACATCGTCGCGCGCCTGCCGGCCATCGAGGCTGCGATGATCGAGCGATTGGGCAACAGGAGCTTCTGATGGCAGGCTTGAAACCCGGCGCACCGACGCCGCAGTCGATCACCGTGCATGGGCAGTCGCGCGTGCTCGAGGTCGGCTTCTCCGATGGCGCGACCTTCCGCATTCCCTTCGAGCTGATGCGCATCTATTCGCCGTCGGCAGAAGTGCAGGGCCACGGCCCCGGGCAGGAAGTGCTTCAGACGGGCAAGCGCGATGTTGAACTCGTCGAGCTCGAGGCAGTGGGCAACTACGCGGTGCAGCCGACCTTCAGCGACGGCCACAACACGGGCATCTACTCGTGGGACCTGCTCTACGAACTGGGCGAAAAGCAGGCCGAGCTGTGGGCTGCCTATGAGCGCAGATTGGTCGAGGCGGGTGTCGATCGCGACGCGCCGATGATCGAGAAGGGCGGCCACGCCTGCGGCAGCCATTGAGGCCTTCGGGACGGCGAGAAAGTCCGCCGCTGCTATTGAAAAGATAGCCCTACGCCCAGAAAGGGCGGGGCTGAAAAAGCAACAAATGTCCGCCGTGGTCGCGGGGTCGTCGACTTGATGTGAAGGCTTCCGGCCTAACATCGGTCGCATGAGTACCACACACTTCGGCTTCGAAACAGTCGACGAAAGCGAGAAGGCCCGCCGCGTTCGCGGTGTCTTCGATTCGGTCGCATCGCGCTACGACATCATGAACGACCTGATGTCGGCAGGCCTGCACCGCGCCTGGAAGGCGTACACCGTCATGGTCGCGAACGTGGGCGAAGGCTCGCGCGTCCTCGACATCGCAGGCGGCACCGGCGACCTCGCACTGGCCTTCGCCAAGAAGGTCGGCGCCAGCGGCCAGGTGGTGCACACCGACATCAACGAGGCCATGCTGCGCACCGGTCGCGACCGCCTGCTCGACGCCGGCGTGGTGCTGCCCACCATGGTCTGCGACGCGGAGAAGCTGCCTTTCCCCGACAACCACTTCGACGTGGTCACCGTGGCCTTCGGCCTGCGCAACATGACGCACAAGGACGTCGCGCTCAAGGAGATGAACCGCGTGCTCAAGCCGCGCGGCAAGCTGCTGGTGCTCGAGTTCTCGAAGGTCGCGAAGCCGCTCGCGAAGGCCTACGACTGGTACTCCTTCAACGTGCTGCCGAGGCTCGGCAAGCTCGTGGCTGGCGACGATGCGAGCTATCGCTATCTCGCCGAATCCATCCGGATGCACCCCTCGCAGGAGGAGCTCAAGACCCTCATGAAAGAGGGCGGTTTCGGACATGTGGACTATCACAACATGACTGGGGGCATCGCTGCCCTCCATGTTGGAATCAAGTGTTGATAAAGCGGATCTTTCGCTCGAGAGGAGACGACGATATGAAGAGTTTGGGTTCTTTGTTCCTGGCAGCCGCACTGGTCCTGGGCAGCGTGCAGGCAGAGGCTGCACGCATGGGTGGCGGCAAGTCGATGGGGCGCCAGTCGTCCAACGTGACGCAGCGCGAGTCCGCATCGCCATCGGCACCTTCGCAGCAGAGCGCGACCAATGCTGCAGCTGCGAAACCCGCGACACCTGCACCCGCTGCGGCCGCCGCGCCGAAGCGTCCCTGGGGTGCGATGCTGGGCGGTCTGGCCGCCGGCCTCGGCCTCGCATGGCTCGCGAGTTCGCTGGGCCTGGGCGCAGGCTTCGCCAACATCCTGCTGATCGGCCTGCTGGTGCTCGCCGGTGTGGTGGTGTGGCGCATGATCAAGTCGCGCTCGCAGCCCGCAGGCAACCGCCAGGGCGGCTTCGCCTTCCAGGGCGCGGGTGCCAGCCCGAGCAACGCGAGCTCTCCCGTGCAGTACAGCCCCGCCAACGTCGGCAACGATGCCTCGGCGCGTCCCTGGGAGCGCAACAACGCGGCCTTCGACGCCACGCCGCACGGCAGCAGCCTCTCGGCGGCCGGTGCAGCGGCAGGCAGCAGCATGATCGGCTCTGCTCTCGGCGGCTCGCAGTCGTGGGGCATTCCCGCCGGCTTCGACGTCGACGGCTTCCTCGCTGCGGCGAAGCGCAACTTCGTGACGCTGCAGGACGCATGGGACCGCGCCGACGTGTCGACGCTGCGTTCGATGATGACCGACGGCATGGTCGACGAGATCCGCGCGCAGCTGGCTGACCGCGCCAGCCACACGGGCGGTGCCTCCAACAAGACCGAAGTGGTGATGCTCGACGCCAAGCTGCTCGGCATCGAGGAGCTGCCCGACGCCTACATGGCCAGCGTGGAGTTCTCCGGCATGATCCGCGAAGACGCCTCGGCCGGCCCGGGCCCGTTCCGCGAAGTGTGGAACATGACCAAGCCCGTCAGCGGCCACAGCGGCTGGCTGGTGGCAGGCGTGCAGGCTCTTCAATAGTTCACCCCAGGCTCCGCGCACTTCGTGCCGCTTCTCCCGCCCCTCCCGCCCCCTGATTGGGGGCGGCACCAGCAGACGGGCAAAGCCGGTTCTGCGGTGTTTCTGGAAAAGGGCATGCAGTCCATGAGCCGCGGGGCGCTACAGTGACGGGATAATGGGGACATGGCCACACCATCGTCCCCATTCTCTTTTCTAGGCGACCTCTTCAACAGCATCGGAGAGCGCCTGCAGCCCCCGGACTGGGCGGTGCACGAGATACAGAACCGCGCGGTCCTGTTCCTCAACCACGTGCTGCAGCAGGAGCCCGAGGCCCAGCAGCGGCTGCTGCGCCAGGAGGGGCGGGTGGTGCGCTTCCAGTGGCGCTTCGTGACCATGGAATTGGTGGCCACCCCGGCTGGCCTGCTCGGCCTGGCCCCGGCCGGCTCGGTGCCCGAGCTGACGCTCACCGTCACCGACGAATCCCCCTTCGACATCGCACGCGCCGCGCTGCGCGGCGACAAGCCCGCCGTGCAGATCATCGGCGACGTGCAGCTGGCGGCCGAGGTCAACTGGCTGGTCGACCACGTGCGCTGGGACGTCGAGGACGACCTCGCCCGCGTGATCGGCGACGTGCCCGCGCACACGCTGGGCAATGCCGTGCGGCGAGTGGCGGACGCGCTGCGCAAGTTCGCCGGCAGCCGTAGCGGCGCCGGCAAGGCCGGCGGTTCGGCGGTCGGCCCGGCGGGCAACGCCGAATGAGGCGCTTCTACCGCGGCCTTTTCATCGTCTGGGTCGCGCTGCGCTACGGCCTCGACGAGCTGGTGCTCTCCAGCTTCCAGAAGCCCTGGGTGCGTGGGGTCACGCGCATTCTTTCCTTCGGGCGCAACCTCAATGCGCCGCGCGGCCAGCGGCTGCGCGAGGCGCTCGAAAGCCTCGGTCCCATCTTCGTGAAGTTCGGCCAGGTGCTGTCGACGCGGCGCGACCTGCTGCCGCCCGACATCGCCGACGAGCTGGCCTTCCTGCAGGACCGCGTGCCGCCGTTCCCCTCGGCCGTGGCCATCGCGACCATCGAGCGCGCATTCCGCCGGCCGGTGAGCGACGTGTTCGTGCAGTTCGACGAGACGCCGATCGCCAGCGCCTCGATCGCGCAGGTGCACTTCGCGACCATCCGCACCAACGATGGCGAGGAGCGCGAGGTCGCGGTGAAGGTGCTGCGCCCCAGCATGCGCGGCGTCATCGAGAAAGACCTGGCGCTGATGGCCATGATGGCCGGCTGGCTCGAGAACCTCTCGGCCGACGGCAAGCGGCTGAAGCCGCGCGAGGTGGTGGCCGAGTTCGACAAGTACCTGCACGACGAACTCGACCTGGTGCGCGAGGCCGCCAACGCGGCCCAGCTGCGCCGCAACATGGCCGAGCTCGACCTGGTGCTGATCCCCGAGATGTTCTGGGACTTCTGCCACCCCGAGGTCATCGTGATGGAGCGCATGAAGGGCGTGCCCATCGCGCAGATGGATCGCCTGCGCGCCGCCGGCGTCGACATTCCCAAACTGGCGCGCGACGGCGTGACCATCTTCTTCACGCAGGTGTTCCGCGACGGCTTCTTCCACGCCGACATGCACCCCGGCAACATCCAGGTGAGCCTGGAGCCCGAGACCTTCGGGCGCTACATCTCGCTGGACTTCGGGATCATCGGCACGCTGACCGAGTCGGACAAGGAATACCTCGCGCAGAACTTCGTGGCCTTCTTCCGGCGCGACTACAAGCGCGTGGCCGAGCTGCACCTCGAGAGCGGCTGGGTGCCGGTCGGCACCCGCATCGACGAGCTGGAGGCGGCGATCCGCACCGTGTGCGAGCCGTACTTCGACCGGCCGCTGAAGGAGATCTCGCTGGGCATGGTGCTGATGCGCCTCTTCCAGACCTCGCGGCGCTTCCACGTCGAGATCCAGCCGCAGCTGGTGCTGCTGCAGAAGACGCTGCTCAACATCGAGGGCCTGGGCCGCAACATCGACCCTGAACTCGACCTCTGGGCCACGGCCAAGCCCTTCCTCGAGAAGTGGATGGTCGACCAGATCGGCCCCAAGAAGCTGCTGCAGCAGCTCAAGGCGGAGGCGCCCAGGTACGCCAAATTGCTGCCCCAGTTGCCTCGATTGCTGCACGATTTCCTGGAAAATCGCCCGGTCGACAACCGCCGCGAGCTGCTCGAACTGCTGGCCGAACAGAAGCGCACCAACCGGTTGCTGCAGACCATCGTCTACGGTGGCATAGGTTTTGTATTGGGGTTGCTCGCCATGCAATTGCTGGTGCGCGTGCGTCTGTTCTAGAGGAGTTTGTGCCGTGTTGTTGACGCTGGTCATCGTCTATCTGCTTGTCACCATCGCGATCGGCCTCTACGCGGCCAAGCGGGTGAAGAACACCACCGACTTCGCCATCGCCGGGCGGCACCTGCCGCTCTACATGATCGTCACGACCACCTTCGCGACCTGGTTCGGCTCCGAAACGGTGCTCGGCATCCCGGCCAAGTTCATCGAGGGCGGGCTCAATGGCGTGGTGGAAGACCCCTTCGGCGCCGGCACCTGCCTGATCCTGGTGGGCCTGTTCTTCGCCGGCAAGCTCTACCGCATGACGCTGCTGACCATCAGCGACTACTACCGCGAGCGCTACGGCCGCGGCGTCGAGGTGGCCTGCTCGCTCATCATCATGCTGAGCTACCTGGGCTGGGTGTCGGCGCAGGTCACGGCGCTGGGTCTGGTGTTCAACCTGCTGTCGGGCGGCGTGGTCAGCATCCCGGTGGGCATGGTGATCGGGGTGGTCTCGATCCTGGCGTACACGCTCTTCGGCGGCATGTGGTCGGTGGCCGTCACCGACTTCATCCAGATGATCATCCTGGTGGCCGGCCTGGCCGTGATCGCGATGTTCGCGGGCAACATGGCCGGCGGCGCCGACAAGGTGGTGGCCTTCGCGGTCAGCAAGGACCTCTTCAAGTTCTGGCCCGAGCCGAGCCTGCACGACATGGTGTTCTTCTTCGCCGCGGCCATCACGATGATGCTGGGCTCCATCCCGCAGCAGGACGTGTTCCAGCGGGTGATGTCGGCCAACAGCATCAAGGCGGCCCGGCGCGGCCCGGTGATCGGCGGGCTGGCGTACATCCTCTTCGCCTTCGTGCCGATGTTCCTGGTGGCCAGCGCGCTCCTCATCATGCCGGAGCAGACCTCCACGCTGCTGAAGGAAGACCCCCAGAAAGTGCTGCCCACGCTGGTGCTCGAGAAGATGCCCTTCGTGATGCAGGTGCTGTTCTTCGGCGCGCTGCTGTCGGCCATCAAGTCGACCGCCTCGGCCACGCTGCTGGCTCCCAGCGTCACCTTCACCGAGAACATCTGGCGCCAGTTCCGCCCGGCAGGCACCGACCGCCAGAACCTGATGACCATGCGCATCACGGTGCTGCTCTTCAGCGCCGCGGTGCTCGCCTACGCGATCCGCATGCAGGGCACGTCCATCTACGAGCAGGTGTCGGGCGCCTACCAGGTGCCGCTGGTGGGGGCCTTCGTGCCGCTGGTCTGCGGCCTCTACTGGCGCCGGGCCACCACGCAGGGGGCGGTGGCCTCGATCGTCCTGGGCATCGGCGTCTGGCTGCTCTTCCTGGGGGTTTCGTCCTGGGGCGCCGTGTTCCCGGCCCAATTGGCCGGCGTGCTGTGCTCCTTCGCGGGCATGGTGGCCGGCTCGCTGCTCCCGCAATGGTTGGCGAACACTCACACGCCGCACCGCCCGCTGGCCACGGAACCGGCCTGAAGCCGGGGCTTGCCGCTCGGGCAGGGCGTCCCCTGGCGGGGGCGCCCCTATAATCGAGGGCTTTGCGAGCGGCCGCTGCGCCGCTTTTTTGACCTCATTTCCCCATGCCCATCTACGCCTACAAGTGCAGCGCCTGCGGCTTCGCCAAGGACGCTTTGCAGAAGATGTCCGACGCTCCCCTCACGGTGTGCCCGGCGTGCGGCGCGAGTGCGTTCGAAAAGCAGGTCACGGCCGCCGGCTTCCAGCTCAAGGGCTCCGGCTGGTACGTGACCGATTTCCGCGATGGCGGCGGCAAGAAGTCCGAGCCGGCCACGTCGTCCGCCTCCGGCGAATCTTCGTCCTCTTCCTCTTCTTCCACCACGACCGCCGCGCCGAGCCCCGCTCCGGCGCCCGCCGCACCGGCTCCCGCGCCGGCCGCGTCGAGCGGCGACTGAAGCCTTCCGACCGCCATGCTCGCCCTGCGCAAATGGTTGCTGTCCGGCCTGCTGGTCATCGTGCCGCTGGTCATCACGCTGGGCGTGCTGAACTGGATCATCGGCACGCTCGACCAGACGCTGTGGCTGCTGCCCGAGCAGTGGCAGACCTGGCTGAGCGACCACAAGGTACGGGGCCTGGGCGTGCTGCTCACGCTGGCGATCCTGCTGGTGGTGGGCGCCACGGCCAGCAACTTCGTCGGCAAGCGCCTGCTCGGCTGGGGCGATGCCGTGGTCCGTCGCATCCCGGTGGTGCGCTCGATCTACTCCAGCGTCAAGCAGGTGTCGGACACGCTGTTCTCCGAGAACGGCAATGCCTTCCGCACCGCGGTGCTGGTGCAATGGCCGCGCGAAGGCGTGTGGACCATCGCCTTCGTGACCGGCGCGCCCGGCAATGAGGTCGCCGCGCACCTTGGCGAGGGCGAGTTCCTCAGCGTCTACGTGCCGACAACGCCCAATCCCACGGGCGGCTACTTCGTGATGCTCAAGCGCAGCGACTGCATCGAACTGAAGATGAGCGTGGACGAAGCGCTCAAGTACATCGTCTCGATGGGGGTGGTCGTTCCAGGCGGCCCCGCTTCGGTGGCGGTGAAGTCTTCCAACTCATAAAAGAACGAACGCGCCCTCGAGGCGCCGGAATGGATTCCTATGGCCATGCGTACTCACTATTGCGGTCTCGTGACCGAAGCCCAGCTGGGCCAGACCGTCACCCTTTGCGGCTGGGTCAACCGTCGCCGCGACCACGGCGGCGTGATCTTCATCGACGTGCGTGACCGCGAAGGCTACGTGCAGGTGGTGTGCGACCCCGACCGCGCCTCCACCTTCGCCGTGGCCGAGAGCCTGCGCAACGAATACTGCGTGCAGATCACCGGCCTGGTGCGCGCTCGCCCCGAAGGCACGACCAACGACCAGCTCAAGAGCGGCAAGATCGAGGTGCTGTGCCACGAGCTGAAGGTGCTGAACCCCTCAGTCACGCCCCCCTTCCTGCTGGACGACGACAACCTGTCGGAAACCACGCGTCTCACGCACCGCGTGCTCGACCTGCGCCGACCGGTCATGCAGCGCAACATGATGCTGCGCTACAAGGTGACGATGGAAACGCGCAAGTTCCTCGACGCCAACGGCTTCATCGACATCGAGACGCCGATGCTGGGCAAGTCCACGCCCGAGGGTGCGCGCGACTACCTCGTGCCCAGCCGCGTGCACGACGGCAGCTTCTTCGCGCTGCCGCAATCGCCCCAGCTCTTCAAGCAGCTGCTGATGGTGGCCGGCTACGACCGCTACTACCAGATCGTGAAGTGCTTCCGCGACGAGGACCTGCGCGCCGACCGTCAGCCCGAATTCACGCAGATCGACATCGAGACCTCCTTCCTCGCCGAGGAAGAGATCCGCGAGATGTTCGAAGGCATGATCCGCAACGTGTTCCGCAACGCCGCGGGCATCGAGCTGCCGGTGTTCCCGACCATGAGCTATGCGGATGCGATGTTCAAGTACGGCTCGGACAAGCCCGACCTGCGCGTGAAGCTCGAATTCACCGAACTCACCGAGCTGATGAAGCGCGTGGAATTCAAGGTGTTCTCCAACGCCGCCACCATGCCCGGCGGCCGTGTCGTGGCGCTGCGCGTGCCTGGCGGCGGTGCCGAGGGCGGCCTGTCGCGCGGCGAGATCGATGCCTACCAGGAATTCGTCAAGATCTACGGCGCCAAGGGCCTGGCCTACATCAAGGTCAACGATGCCGCCGCCGGCCGCGAAGGCCTGCAGAGCCCGATCGTGAAGAACCTCGACGACAACGCCCTGGCCGAGATCATCGCCCGTACCGGCGCGCGCAACGGCGACATCCTGTTCTTCGGCGCCGACAAGGCGAAGGTCGTCAACGACGCCATCGGCGCGCTGCGCATCAAGATCGGCCACAGCGCCTTCGGCAAGAAGACGGGCCTGTTCGACGACCGCTGGGCGCCGCTGTGGGTGGTGGACTTCCCGATGTTCGAGTTCGACGAGGAAGGCCAGCGCTGGAGCGCCGTGCACCATCCGTTCACCGCGCCGAAGGACGGCCATGAGGACCTCATGGACACCGCGCCCGAGAAGTGCATCGCCAAGGCCTACGACATGGTGCTCAACGGCATCGAGATGGGCGGCGGCTCGGTGCGTATCCACCGCGAGGAAGTGCAGAGCAAGGTGTTCCGCGCGCTGAAGATCAGCGCCGAGGACGCGCAGCTGAAGTTCGGCTTCCTGCTGGACGCGCTCCAGTACGGCGCGCCGCCGCACGGCGGCATCGCCATCGGCCTGGACCGCCTGGTCATGCTGATGACCGGCGCCGAGTCGATCCGCGACGTGATCGCCTTCCCCAAGACCCAGCGCGCGCAGGACCTGCTGACGCAGGCGCCCAGCCCGGTCGACGAGAAGCAGCTGCGCGAGCTCCACATCAAGCTGCGCAACAATCCCCAGGCAGCAGCATGATGCTCGCCCCCAGGCTGCGCGCACTTCGTGTCGCTTCGCCAACCCCCTACCGGGGGCAACACCAGAGGGCCGGCAAAGCCGGTTCCTCGGTGTTTCGCGAAGAAGCCTGAGCACCGCACCTCCCATGACGACCAGCCCCCGGCCCTGGAAGATCCCGGAGTCGGTGCTGGTCGTGATCCACACGCCGGCGCTCGATGTGCTGCTGATCCGGCGTGCGGATGCCGAGACCGACTTCTGGCAGTCGGTCACCGGCAGCAAGGACGCTGCCGACGAGCCGCTCGCGCTCACCGCGGCGCGCGAGGTGGCCGAGGAAACCGGCATCCTGTGCGGCGAAGGCACGCCGCTGGCCTCGCAGCTCGTCGACTGGCAGCTGCGCAACGTCTACGAGATCTACCCGCGCTGGCGCGCCCGCTATGCGCCGGGCGTGACCCACAACACCGAGCACCTGTTCGGCCTGCGCGTGCCGGAACGCGTCGTGCCCACGCTCGACCCGCGCGAGCACACCGACTGGCGCTGGCTGCCCTACCGCGAAGCGGCGCACGCCTGCTTTTCCCCGTCGAATGCCGAAGCCATTCTGTTGCTGCCAGAATTTGTGCGATGACGAACCAGCCGGCAGCTACAGCCACAGCGATAGCGGTTCAGCAGAACCTGCGGGTCGCGACCTACAACATCCACAAGGGTGTGCAGGGCATCGGGCCCGCGAGGCGGCTCGAGATCCACAACCTCGGCCACGCCATAGAGCAGCTCGACGCCGACATCGTCTGCCTGCAGGAAGTGCGCAAGATGAACCGGCAGGCAGCGGCCCGATTCGCCCGCTGGCCCGAACTGCCGCAGGCCGACTTCCTCGCGCCCGAGGGCTACACCGCCGTCTACGAGACCAACGCGGTCACGCGCCACGGCGAGCACGGCAATGCGTTGCTCACGCGCTGGCCGGTGCTGGGCACCAACCACCAGGACATTTCCGACCACCGCTTCGAGCAGCGCGGCCTGCTGCACGTGATGATCGAAGTGGAAGGGCGGCGGGTGCACGCCATCGTGGTGCACCTGGGCCTCATCAAGGGCAGCCGGGTGCGGCAGATCGCGCGGCTGCGCGAGTTCATCGACCGCGAGGTGCCGCCCGGCGAGGCGGTCGTGGTGGCCGGCGACTTCAACGACTGGGGCGCGCGCATGCGCTACGCCATGAACGCCATGGGCCTGCGCGACACCAGCGACCTGCGCGGTCCGCGCACGCTCACTTACCCTTCGCGCCTGCCGGTGACGCAGCTCGACTTCGTCTACGGGCGCGGCCTGGAGCCGGTGTCCTGCGTGGTGCCGCGCGGTCCCATCTGGGCCAGAATGTCCGACCACCTGCCGCTGGTGGCCGATTTTTCGCTCCTTGTTTGATAGCATCGCTCCAAGAAGGGATGGGCCTTGCGGCCCTGAATGTCTGGAGCCATTCACTGGTACGATCCCCGCCATGCTGAGGAAAACCGACGTCGAACCGCTGCCCGATCGAAAAGACGACGACGAGGGTACGCCCGTCTCCGTCAAGATCCGCGAGCGCATCACAGCGGCGCGCAAGCGCTTCAATGCCAACGACAACATCTCGGAGTTCATCGAGCCCGGCGAGCTCGAGAAGCTGCTCGACGAGGTCGAGGTCAAGATGAAGGACGTGCTCCAGAGCCTGGTGATCGACGTCGAGAACGACCACAACACCGACAACACCGCGCGCCGCGTCGCCAAGATGTATGTCAACGAGGTGTTCCGCGGCCGCTACGTGGCGGCGCCCTCGCTCACCGAATTCCCCAACGCCGAGCACCTGAACGAGCTGATGATCGTCGGCCCGATCACCGTGCGCAGCGCCTGCTCGCACCACTTCTGCCCGATCATCGGCAAGCTGTGGATCGGCGTGATGCCCAACGAGCACACCAACGTGATCGGCCTGTCGAAGTACGCGCGCCTGGCCGAGTGGGTCATGGGCCGTCCCCAGATCCAGGAAGAGGCCGTGGTGCAGCTGGCCGACCTGATCCAGGAGAAGACCCAGCCCGACGGCCTCGCGCTGGTCATGGAAGCCGAGCACTTCTGCATGGCCTGGCGCGGCGTCAAGGAAATGGACAGCAAGATGATCAATTCCGTGATGCGCGGCGTGTTCCTGAAAGATCCAAGCCTGCGCCGCGAATTCCTGTCCCTCCTGCCCCGAAAGGACTGAGCCATGCTGGTCCGACTCCTCTACGCCAGCCGCGCCGTCGACACCAGCCCCGAGGCCATCGAGTCGATCCTGACGCAATCGCGCTCCCACAACACCGCCTGCGGCATCACCGGCATCCTCTGCTACGGTGCGGGCACCTTCCTGCAGGCCATCGAAGGCGGCCGCATGGCCATCTCCGAGCTCTACGGCCACATCCAGCGCGATCCGCGCCACAAGGACGTGGTGCTGCTGCACTACGAAGAGATCTCCGAGCGCCGCTTCGGCGGCTGGACGATGGGGCAGGTCAACCTGTCGAAGCTCAACGCATCGACGCTACTGAAGTACTCCGAGAAGCCCGAGCTCAACCCCTATGCGGTGTCGGGAAAGGTCTCGCTGGCGCTGCTGGAAGAGCTGATGGCCACCGCAGCCATCGTCGGCCGCCACTGAAAGTGGTGGCCCCCACGCTCGGCACTTCGTGTCCTCGCTGCCCCCCGAGCGGGCCGCTCGCGCCTTGGGGCGGCCCGGCGGCGCCCGGTCTCGCATAGCTCGAGGTGCCGCTCTCCGCATTCGCCCTGATCCTGCTCGCCGGGATCATCCACGCCAGCTGGAACATCGCCGCCAAGAAGGCGAACGGCGACGCGCGCTTCAGCTTCCAGGCGAGCGTGTTCAACATGGTCATCTGGGCGCCGGTGGGCATCGTGCTGGGCTGGAACGTGGTGCCTGGGTGGGGGCGGGCGGAGTGGGGCTTCGTCGTGCTCAGCGGTGTGCTGCACGTCTTCTATTTCATCGTGCTGCTGCGCGGCTACCGCAAGTCGGACCTCACGGTGGTCTACCCGCTGGCGCGCGGCTCGGGGCCGCTGCTTTCGTCGCTGGTGGCGGTGCTATTCCTGGGCGAGAAGATCAGCCTCGTCGGCGTGGCCGGCATCCTGGGCGTGGTGGCCGGCGTGTTCCTCATCGCCGGCGGCCCGCGCCTGTGGCAGAAGGCGCACGACCCGGCGCAGCGCGCGCGGGTGCACAAGGGCATGCGCTACGGCGTGCTGACCGGCGCCTTCATCGCGGCCTACACGGTGGCCGACAGCTACGCGGTCAAGTTCCTTGCGATGTCGCCGATCCTGCTCGACTACATGGGCAACCTCGTGCGCATCGTCCTGCTGATGCCCGCCGCGCTGCAGGACCGCGCGACCACCGTGCGCATGTGGCGCGAGCAGTGGAAATACGCGCTGCTGGTGGCGGCGATCAGCCCCGTGTCGTACGTGCTCGTGCTCTACGCGGTGCAGCAGGCGCCGATCTCGCACGTGGCGCCAGCGCGCGAGGTGTCGATGCTCTTCGCTGCACTGATCGGCGGCCACCTGCTGCGCGAGGGCGACCGGCTGCTTCGATTGATGGGCGCGACGCTCATCGCCGCTGGCGTGGTGGCGCTCGCGATGGGCTGAGGCCGTGCTGCTGTTCGGCTGCGACTTCTCCAGCGCGCCGACGGCACGCAAGCCCATCGTCGTCGCCACCGGCGGGCTGGGCGGCGCCGACTGCGTCGTGCTCCACGGCCTGCAGCGCTTCTCGACGCTCGACGCATGGGGCGATTGGCTGCGCGCCACGCCGGCGTGGACCGGCGGCTTCGACTTTCCGTTCAGCCTGCCGCGCGAGCTCGTGGAGCACCTGCGGTGGCCGCTGCAGTGGGAGCCGCTGATGGCCCACTACGCCGGCCTGAGCCGCGCCGAGATCCGCGAGACCTTCGCCGCCTTCTGCGCAGGGCGGCCGGTGGGCGGCAAGTTCGCGCACCGTGCGGCCGACGGGCCCGCAGGGTCCAGCCCCTCGATGAAATGGGTCAATCCGCCGGTGGCCTACATGCTCCATGCGGGCGTGCCGCGCCTGCTGGCCGCTGGTGCGCGCATTCCCGGCCTGCATGCCGGCAACGGTGCCGAACGCATCGCGCTGGAGGCCTACCCCGGCCTGCTGGCGCGTGAACTCATCGGCCGCCGCAGCTACAAGAGCGACGACCTCGCGAAGCAGACACCCGAGCGTCGCGCGGCGCGGGTCGATCTGCTGGCTGCGCTTGAAGCGGGTTCGCCCCGCCTCGGACTGAAGCTGGCCGTCACCGCGCCGCAGCGCGCGGAACTGCTGGCGGATGCGCGCGGCGACGACATCGACGCGGTGCTGTGTCTTCTGCAGGCCGCCTGGGGCCAGCAGCGCGCCCTGAGCCCCGGCCCGGGCCATGGGCTGCCGGAGGACATCGATCCGCTTGAAGGATGGATCGTCAGCGCCTGAGCCTCGTTGTCCTACAGCGCTTCGGGCTCCAGTCGGCATTCGCCGCCATCGGGCGGCCCTTAGATTGGCTCCAGTGGGTCATCCCGGCCCACTTTTCAGCATCACTCATCAGGAAGGAAGCGACATGAACAAGGACCAAGTGGCAGGCCGCGTCGAGGAAGCCAAGGGCAAGCTGAAGGAAGTCGCCGGCAAGGTCGTCGGCAACGAGAAACTGCAGGGCGAGGGCCTGGCGGACCAGGCCGCCGGCAAGGTGCAGAAGACCTACGGCGACGTGAAGGAAAAGACCAAGGACGCAATCAAGTCGGGCGCCGACAAGCTGTGATCCGAGCCGCGAAGGCTGCGTGCGCGCGTCGCACCCAGGCCTTCGCACGCGCTCTTTCCGTTCCGAGAAGCGACAGGAGGATTCCCATGAACACATCGAACATTCAACGCACGGGCCGTGCCCCGTACGCCAAGACCCTGACCGCCGTGCTGCTGGCCGGCGCCGCGCTGGCCCTGGTCGGCTGCGACAAGGCCGACAACCGCACCGCCGGCGAGAAGCTCGACGGCGCGATCGCCAAGACCGAGCAGGCTGCAGACACGGCAGCCGCCAAGACGGGCGAGGCCCTCAAGGACGCCAAGGCCAAGGTCGAGTCGTCCAACACCACCGCCGAGGTGAAGGAGGGCGCCTCCAACGCCAAGGAAGCGCTCAAGGAAGCAGGCGCCGCCGTGAGCGCGACGATGGACGATGCCGCCATCACGGCCTCCGTCTCGGCCGGCCTTGCCAAGGACCCGGACCTGAGCGCCATCAAGATCGACGTCGACACCAAGGCCGGCGCCGTGAGCCTGAAGGGCCCGGCTCCCACGGCTGCTGCCAAGGCACGCGCCGAGGAGATCGCCAAGGGCGTACAGGGCGTGACCTCGGTGAGCAATCAGCTCGAGGTGAAGGGCTGATCCTTCCCTTCTCTGCTCGCCAACGAAAAAGCCCGGCAGCGCCGGGCTTTTTTCTTTTCATGAGCGGAAAGTCTTCCGCTCGATGAGGCTCGACCGAGCCGCCTCAGTGGCCGAGCCAGTCCTTCAGCTCGTCGGCGTGCTCTTCCTCGTCGGCCAGGATGCCTTCGAGCATGCGGCGGGTGGTCGGGTCCTTGTCGCCGATGAGCGAGATCATCTGGCGATACGACTCCACCGCGACGCGCTCGGCTATCAGGTTGGCGCGCACCATCGACTGCAGGTCGGTCGACTCGTCGTACTGGGCGTGACTGCGCTCCAGGAGGTGGCCGGGGGCGAAGTCGGGTTCGCCGCCCAGTTGCACGATGCGCTCGGCGATCAGGTCGGCGTGGGCCGATTCCTCGTTGGCGTGCACCAGGAACTCGTCAGCGATGGCGGGCGACTCGACGCCGTTCGCGGTGAAGTAGTGGCGCTTGTATCGCAGCACGCAGACCAGTTCGGTGGCCAGGGCGTCGTTCAGCAGCTTCACCACGTCGTCGCGCCAAGGACCGTAGCTCGGGGTCACGGCACCGTCGTCCAGGCTGCTGCGGGCAGCATCCAGGCCGGCCTGGTCGAGCGCCAGGTGCTGGCGGCCGCCTTCCTTGGCGGAAACCGAACGGGAAGAAACGTCGTTTTTCATGGAGTGTCCTTTCGTGGGGGGCGGGGTGAACTTGGGCTCTTGCTCATCAGCGTGGTGATGAGGTCGGCCACGTCGGATGTCTTCAGTACCGCCGCGAGCACCGCCGTCGCGGAGAGCAGGCGCCACGGCCTGACCAGCACCAGCAGCGAGCCGGTGGCGGCAGCCACGGCCATCACTTTGACCGGCTCCTTTCGCGCGTAGTGTTCGAGCATCGGCCGCGCCAGCTGGCCGACCGCATGCGCGGGATGCCTGCGCCACCAGCGCTCCAGCACGCTGCGGCCCACGGCGATCCAGACGTTCTGCGGCTTTCTCCTGCCGCGGCCTGCACCGGCTCCTCGCTGCCCGCCCGGTTCTGCGTCTGCGGAGCCTTGCGGGTGGCCTGTGTGCAGGCCGTCCGGATCGGCCGCTGCATGCGCGTCGTGGTGCGCGTACTCCAGGTCGTCGTCATGAAGACGGGGACCATCCGTGCGATAGCGCTCGTCGTCGTCGTCTTCGACGCCGCCGTTGAGCTGGCGCACCAGCGCCCTTCGGGAGAGGGCCAGCCGCTCCTTCGGGGTGAGGTGCTGCCGGAGTTCGCGGTAGTCGTCAGCGGTCATGGCGTGCTCCGGCTTCGCGAAGGGCTTGCAGGTCGGCGTCGAGCTGCGATCGCAGGTCCTCGAAGGCGTAGGTCACGGTGGGGCGCATCGCGTACCAGATGCAGAAGGCCGCGATCACCACGGCCACGCCCGGCACGGCCACCAGCACCCAGTGGAAGCTGCCATGCATCACCCCGAGCAGCACCGCCACGCCGATCAGCCCCAGGGCCAAGGTGACGGTGGCGACGGCGAGCACCGCAGCGATGATGCGTCCGGCAATGCCGCGACCCGCCTGGGAGGACTCCTCCCTGACGAGCGCGGCGTAGTTGGCGAGATGTTCAGCGACGAGATCCGGATGCCCGAGCACCGTGGAAAAGATGGGATGGAGCATGGTGCCGGAATCGATCGATGACAGACGCCTTCAGGTTGATCAGTAGTCGTCCCGGCTGCGGCGGCTTGCCAGCACGATCAGCGCGGTGATGGCTGCGCCGGCGGCAGCGGCCAGGAGCACCGAGCGCACGGGCTGGTCCGAGATGTATCGGCCGGTGACGTCGGCGGCCTGCTCCAGGCGGCGCTGTGCGCGGGCGCTGGTGGTGGAGGCGGCATCGAGGCCGCGCTGCACCGCCTGCTGCACGCGGGCAGCCAGCTGTTCGACGGCCGGCTCCGAATCGCGCCGCAGGTCACGGACCTTCTCGCCCGCCGCATTCACCGCGTTCTGTGCGTAGGCGCGGGTCGTCTCGACCGCGTCACGGGCTGTCTGGCGCGCTTCGTCGGCGAGTTGCGAGGGGGTCTTCGTCGTCGTGTTCATGTGAAAGTCCTTTCCGGAAAAGTGAAATGCGCAAGCCTGTTGATCGTAACGACGCTACTTGCGTCGTAGCAAGCCGGCAAGGAAGCTCGCGAGCGCGAGGATCACGAAGATCACGAAGAGGATCTTGGCGATGCCCACGGCGCTCGCCGCGATGCCGCCGAACCCGAAGAGGGCAGCGATCAGGGCGATGACCAGAAACACCACGGCGTAATGCAGCATGTGGAACTCCTTCGAGACTTGGCTCGTGTCTTGAAAACATCGCATCGGCAGTCCCGGAAGGGAAGTACCGATGCCATGGATGCAACCTTAAGTGGAGGCTCGTTGCAGACCTGTCAGCGGCCGGGGTTGGGGTGCGTAGGAGATGGCCGAGTGGTCTTGCGGCGGCGTGTGAAGGAATGCCCGCGGCCTCGTGGCAGGCCGGGGCCCTTCGTCGTCTCAGGCCGCCTTGACGATCGGCAGCATGGCGCTCAGCCGCGTGCCCTTGCCCGGTGCCGACGACACCGTGAGCCGCCCGCGCGCGGCTTCCACGCGGTGCCGCATGCCCGCGAGGCCGTGGGTGGAAGGGCGTACGCGCTGGGTGTCGAAGCCCTTGCCGTTGTCGGCCACCTCCACCACCACGTGGTTGTCGTAGTTCTTCAGGACGATGGTGGCTTCGGTGGCCTCGGCGTACTTGCCGATATTGGTGAGGCTCTCCTGCACCATCCGGTAGATGGTGAGCTGGTGCGACTCGTCCATGGTCACCGGCTCGAGCACCATTTCCACCTGCAGGCCCGAGCGCTCGCCGAACTCGCGCCCCAGGATCTCCAGCGACGCGACCAGCCCCAGGTTGGACAGCGACGAGGGCCGCAGGTCCTCGATGATCCGGCGCTTGAGCGCGATGCCGCTGTTGAGCAGCTCGGTCAGATGCTGCAGCCGCTGGATCGCGTCGGGCGCGTCCGCCAGCCGCGACTTCAGCCGGGCCACGTCGAGCTTGGCGGCGGTGAGCAGCGAGCCCAGCTCGTCGTGCAGTTCGCGCGCGAGGAAGCCGCGCTCGGTCTCGCGCACGTCCTGCAGGTGGGTGGCCAGTTCGGCCAGCGAGGCGGTGCGCTCGCGCACCTCGTCTTCCAGGGCGTTGCGCTCGCGCTGCAGGGCCAGTTGCTGGCGCTCGCCGATGGAGCGCAGCACATGCGTCTGGCGCAGGTACAGGAAGAAGGCCAGCAGCGCGGCCAGCGCCACGATGGACGTGCCGATGCGCGCCAGCTTCAGCGACTGCAGCACCTGCGCCTGGCTCTGCTGCAAGGTGCCGTTGCTGAGCTTCACCAGGTCGCCCGCGGCGGCGCGGATGGCTTCCATCTCCTCCTTGCCCACGTCGGTGGTGATGACGAACTTCCAGGCGTCTTCCTTTCCGTCCTGGCGCAGGCGCACGCTCAAGTCCATCTCGGCGATCTTGCGCAGCACGTGCTTCGACAGCTCCGTCAGCCGGGCAAGCTCGGCCGGCCGGTCGGCGTAGAGGCGGCGCAGGGTGCCCAGGTGGCCGTCGACCTGCTTGACCGCGTCGTCGTAGGGCTTTCGGTAGCTCGCCTCGCCGGTCAGCAGGTAGCCTCTCTGGCCGGTTTCGGCGTCAAGCATGTTCTGCAGGAGCTGGTTGAGCGTGCCGCGCACCTGCTGCGCTTCGTCGATGTCGGCGAGCGCGCGGGTGGACTGCCGGTAACCGGCCTCGTTGATGCCGACGAGGGCCAGGGCGGCCAGCGCCGCGAGCAGCAGGCTCACGGCCATTTTTGGTGGGGCTAACCAGTGCATGAAACTTTCAAGGCTGCTTGTGGCGCAAGTTCGTGAATAATTGACAACAATCAGGGACCTGGCATGTTGCGACCCTCGCCTGCGCAACACAACGACGAAAGTAACAGATGATCAAAATCGGAATTGTGGACGACCACGCCATCGTGCGATCGGGCCTCCGGCAGTTCTTCTCCGAGCACGTGGACCTGCGCGTGGCGGGCGAGGCTGCCAGCGGCCGTGAAGCCATCGAACTGGTGCGCACCACGGAGCTGGACGTGCTGGTCATGGACCTTTCGATGCCCGGACAGAGCGGTATCGATGCGCTCGCCATGATCCGCGCCAAGGCGCCGGACGTCGGCATCCTGATCCTGAGCGGCTACCCCGAGGAGCACTACGCGATGAACCTGATCCGTCAGGGCGCGAGCGGCTACCTCAACAAGGAATGCGACCCCATCGAGATCGTCAACGCGATCCGCACCATCGCCCTGGGCCGGCGCTACATCACCCCCGCGGTGGCCGAACTGCTGGCCCGCCAGCTCGACCGAAAGGACGACGCCGCGCCGCACGAGCAGCTCTCCGAGCGCGAATTCCAGGTGTTCCTCAAGCTCGCCAAGGGCGAGACGGCCGGCGACATCGCCAAGACGCTGTCGCTGTCGGTCAAGACCGTGAGCACCTACCGCACGCGCCTGATGGAGAAGATGAACCTCTCCTCCAACAGCGACCTCACCTACTACGCGCTGAAGAACAAGCTGATCGATTGAGATCGGCCATGGGGCGGGGAAGGGGGCCGGGTCGATTTCCTCTTCCGGTCTTTCCTGCGCTCCTTCTTCCAGTCTTTCTTCGTCCACGTCGTCTTTTCTTTCCTCAGCCCGCTTCGGACGAGGAGTGCGCAACCCGGTTGCGTGCCTGCAGAAGGCAGAACTCCACCAGGGCCTCGATCTCGTTCGACTTGTCGAACACCGCGTCGACCCCGAATTCCGCGCAGCGCCTGCGGATGTCGGGCGTCGCATAGTTGCTGAGCACGACCACCTTCTGATCCGGCCTGCGGGCCTGGCAGGCCTGCAGCACGCCCAGACCGCTGCCCTGCTTGAGGAAGAGGTCGACGACGAGCAGGTCCCATTCGCCGTCGTGGCCGAGCAGCCATGCGCGCGCACCGCTCTCTGTTTCCGCGAATCCGACAACGGTACTGCAGGTGAGTTCTTCCAGCGTGCCAATGAGGTTTTCACGGATCGTGAGGTTGTCTTCGACAACATAAGTCTGCAATCTTGAATCCATGCCCAACCACTCTTCCTCTGAGGATGGCAGACGCATAAGCGCGCCCCCGTCGGCGTCAAGTGCCTGCGGAAGGACTTTGCTGCTTCTCCCATCCGCATCATGCAAGCTTCGGCGGTGGGAGGCTGTAGGTGGGTTCCGACGCATGGGACGCTCGGCCAGCTCAGTAGGCAATACCTCACGATGTCTGCGGTCGGCGGCCGACCGCGGCGGGGCTTCCACATGGGTTACAAGAGCCTCATGGCAACGACGAACGCACCGATGAAAGGGGGTCGCCTGCGCGGCCTGCCGCTCTGGCAGAAGCTGCTGGCGAGCCTGGTGCTGCTGTTCGCGGTGCTGGCCGTGGTGCTCGCCTTCTTCCCATGGGACGTGCTTCGCGAGCCGGTCAACCGCTACGTCAGCGAGAAGACCGGGCGCAAGTTCGAGATCACCCGACGGCTGGACGTGGGGCTCGGGTGGCGGCAGGCCACCGTCAGGCTCGACGGCATCGAGTTCGCCAATCCCTCGTGGGCGCGTGATCCTTATCTGGTGAAGGCGGAGCGGGCCGACTTCGACATCCGCCTCTGGCCGCTGATCTCGCGCAGCATCATCATTCCCAGGCTGGCGCTTTCCTCCCCGACTGTGGGCCTGCAGATGGAAGCTGACGGCCGCCGCACCTGGTCGCTGGGCAAAGAAGGCAAGGACAGCTCCGAAGGCGGCACCGTGCCGACCATCGGACAGGTGCAGATCGACAGCGGCGCGGTCGATTTCCTCGCCAAGCACCTGGGTGTCGACCTGCACGCCGACCTGAACTACGACAGCAGCCGCGGCGAGATGCCCCTCGACTACCGCATCAAGGGCCGCTACAAGGGCCAGCCGCTGACAGCCAGCGGGCGAACCGGCAACGTGCTGCAGATCGAGGCCTCGAACGCGCCGCCGTTTCCGCTGGAGATCCGGGCTGCCGCCGGCCAGACGCAGCTGAAGGCGGCCGGCACCGTCGCCCGCCTGTCCGACCTGGACGGCATCGACGCGAAGTTCGAGATCAAGGGCCAGACGCTGGGCGCGCTGTTCCCGCTGCTGGGCATTGCGCTGCCGCAGACCTCGCCTTACGCCCTCAGCGGCAAGCTCGACAAGAGCGGCAAGCTCTGGAAGGCCAGCGGGCTGCAGGGGCGCCTGGGCCTGTCCGACATCGCGGGCGACATGCGTTTCGACCAGTCGGGCAAGCTGCCGCACCTGGCGGGCGACCTTCGCTCCAAGGTGATGGACATGGACGACCTCGGCCCGCTGATCGGCCTGCCGCCTACGGCGCGCACCGCCGCCACGGTGGAGGGCGTCGCGCCGCCGCCCACCGTTACCCAGGTCAGGCGGCCCGGCGGCAAGGTGCTGCCCACGGCACCGCTGGACTTCGAGCGCCTGCGCGCCATGAATGCCGACGTGAAGTACACGGCCGATCGCATCCGCAACGTGCGAGACGTGCCGCTGGAGCGCGGCAGCGTGCAGGTGAAGCTGAACGAGGGCGTGCTCACCCTCGATCCGCTCGACCTGGGCGTGGCCGGCGGCACGCTGGCCGGCGCGATCCGAATCGACGGCTCGAAGAACCCCGCCGACATCCGCGCCTCGCTCGACGCCCGCGCCATGCAGCTCGCGCGCCTCTTCCCGAAGCTGGAGACCACCGGCAACAGCGTGGGGCGGCTGGACGGGCGCATCAATCTCTCGGGTTCGGGCAGCACCGTCGCCAACTGGCTGGGAGGCGTCTCGGGCGACGTGGCGGTCATCTCGGGGCGCGGGCAGTTCGGCAACCTGCTGCCGGTGTTCGCGACCCTGGTGGGCGGCGACATCATCAAGTTCATCCTGCGCGGCGACCGCAACGTGGAGCTGCGCTGCGCGGCCCTGGCCTTCGACGTCAACAAGGGCCTGATGACCGGCCGCACCCTGGTGGTGGACACCACCAACGCCGTCTTTATCGCCACAGGCCAGGCCAACCTGGCGACGGAGGGGCTGGATTTCGTGATCCGTCCGGAGCCCAAGAGCAAGAACATCCTCTCGATCCGCACCCCGCTGGTGGTGAGCGGCACATTCGGCGATCCCAAGGGCGGACTGGAAGTCGGGCCGCTGGCCGGACGCGGGCTGGCTGCGCTGGCGCTGGGGGCGGTCAATCCGCTGCTCGCGCTGGCCGCGACCATCGAGACGGGGCCCGGCGAGGATTCGGACTGCAAGGGCGTGATCGCGCAGGCGAACAAGCCCACGGCAGGCGCCGCCGCGACCGGCGCAGCCCGCGCGAAGGGCGCGAAGCAGAAGAACTAGGCGGAAGGCGGAGCCGTGCGCTGCGCACAGACGCTGCAGTGCGGGTCGCGCGCCACGCGCAGCGTGTCGAAGGAGGTGCTGCGCCCGTCGAACATCAGCAGCCTCCCGGCCAGCGACGGGCCGATGCCGGCCAGCAGCTTCAGCGCCTCGCTGGCCTGCAGCGTGCCGATGGTGCCCACCACCGGGCCGAACACGCCGAGCACCGCGCAGCGGGTTTCCTCGAAGCTCGCCTCCGGCGGAAACAGGCAGGCGTAGCAGGGCGAGGCTGCGTCGCGGGTGTCGTAGACGCTCAGCTGGCCGTCGAAGCGGATCGCCGCGCCCGCCACCAGCGGCCTGGCATGCGCCACGCAGGCGCGGTTGACGGCCTGGCGGGTCGCGAAGTTGTCGCAGCAATCGACCACCACGTCGGCCTCGGCCACGAGGCGAGACAGCAGCGCCTCGTCCGCGCGCAGCGCATGGGTTTCGATGGAGATCTCGGGGTTGATGTCGCGCATGGCCTGCGCCGCGGATTCGACCTTTGGCAGGCCGACGCGTGCATGCGTATGGGCGACCTGCCGCTGCAGGTTGGTGAGATCGACCTCGTCGTCGTCGACCAGCACGATGCGGCCCACGCCCGCGGCCGCGAGGTAAAGGGCAACCGGCGAGCCCAGCCCGCCGGCGCCTATGACCAGGACGCGCCCGGCACTGACGCGGGCCTGCCCGTCGATGCCGAACTCTTCGAGGAGGATGTGGCGCGAATAGCGCAGCAGCTGGTGATCATTCATGCTCGCCCCCAGGCCGGCCCGCTCGGTGCGGCCGCCCACCCCTGCCGGGGTCGATACCGGCGGCCCGGCGAGGCCGGTGCCGCGGTACTCCTGAACTGAACCGACTTGCCCGGCTCAGTTCTCCTTCTTCTCTTCCTTGTTGTCGACGATGACCTGCGTCTTGCTCACGAGCACCGGCTGGCCCTTCAGGCGGTTGAGCGCCTGCACGAGCGGGAAGTCCTTGTCGGAGCCGAATTCAGGCACCTTGCGGTCCTGCGGCGGCTTCTTGGCCTCTTCCTCGAGGCGCTTGCGGGCCTCGTCACGGGCCTTCTCGCGTTCCGGGTCCTTGACCTCGGGACCCTGGCCGCTGGCCAGGTGCTTCTCGAGGTCGGCCTCGCGCATGCGCAGGGCGGCGAAGGGGCTGCCCTCGGCGCTTTCGTCGACCAGCACGTTCGGCACGATGCCCTTGGCCTGGATCGAGGTGCCGCTGGGCGTGTAGTAGCGCGCAGTGGTGATCTTCAGGCCGGTGTCGGGGCCGAGCGGGCGAACCGTTTGCACCGAGCCCTTGCCGAAGGTCTGGCTGCCCATGATGGTGGCGCGCTTGTGGTCCTGCAGCGCGCCGGCGACGATCTCGCTGGCCGATGCCGAGCCTTCGTTCACGAGCACCACCAGCGGCACCGTCTTGAGCGCGGCCGGCAGGCTGCGCAGCGGGTCGCTACCCGAGCGGCGCTGGTAGAACTCCGGCGCAGCCTTGTAGACCGCCTTGCTCTCGGCCAGCTGGCCGTCGGTGGTCACCACGGTGACGTTCTCGGGCAGGAAGGCCGACGACACCGCCACGGCCGCGTCGAGCAGGCCGCCCGGGTCGTTGCGCAGGTCGAGCACCAGACCCTTGAGGTTCGGGTCTTCCTTGTACATCTCGTCGATCTTCTTGACGAAGTCGTCGACGGTGCGTTCCTGGAACTGCGACAGGCGGATCCAGCCGTAGCCCGGCTCGATGATCTTGCCGCGGACCGACTGCGTGCGGATTTCCTCGCGCGTGATGGTCACGGGGAAGGTGCGGCTCTCGTCCTTGCGGAAGATGGTCAGCAGCACCTTGGTGTTGGCTTCGCCGCGCATGCGCTTGACCGCCTCGTTCAGCGACAGGCCGCGCACGGCGGTGTCGTCGATCTTGGTGATCAGGTCGTTGGGCTTGAGGCCCGCGCGGAAGGCGGGGGAGCCCTCGATGGGCGAGACGACCTTGATGAGGCCGTCTTCCTGGGAAATCTCGATGCCCACGCCGACGAATCGGCCCGTGGTGCCTTCCCTGAATTCCTTGAAGGACTTCTTGTCGAAGTACTGGGAGTGGGGGTCGAGGCCGGCGACCATGCCGGAGATGGCGTCGGAGATGAGCTTCTTCTCGTCGACCGGCTCCACGTAGTCGCTCTTGACCATTCCGAAGACGGCGGCGAGCTGCTGCAATTCCTCGAGCGGCAGGGGCGCGAGCGAGCCGCGCGCGACGGTCTGCAGCGAGACGGTGGTCAGGACGCCTGCAACGGCGCCGGCGGCGACCCAGCCGGTGATCTTGAGTTTCTGGCCCATCATGAGTGGTTGTCCTTGTCGGCGGCTGTCAGTCCAATATACACAGCTTGGAAGCAAATTGTTTGCCGGGGTTCCACGGGTGGAGCGCCGGACGGGGCTTTTTCTGGGCGCTCCTGGCGGGCCTTGTCAGCCCTTGCCCTGCGATGCCACCGCGGCGGCAGCCTTCTCGGCGGCCGCGGCATCGCCGAGGTAGTAGTGGCGCAGGGGCTTGAGGTCGTCGTCGAGCTCGTACACCAGCGGGATGCCGTTGGGGATGTTCAGCCCGACGATGTCGTCGTCGGAGATGCCGTCGAGGTACTTCACCAGCGCGCGGATCGAGTTGCCGTGGGCCGCCACCACCAGCCGGCGGCCGGTGCGGATGGCCGGCGCCATCGATTCGTTCCAGAAGGGCAGCACGCGCGCCACCGTGTCCTTCAGGCACTCGGTCAGCGGGATCTGCTCGGGCGAGAGCTTGGCGTAGCGCACGTCGCCGCGCTCGCTGCGCGGATCGTCGGCTTCCAGCGGCGGGGGGGGCGTGTTGTAGCTGCGGCGCCAGATCAGCACCTGCTCGTCGCCGTATTTCTTGGCGGTCTCGGCCTTGTTCAGGCCCTGCAGGCCGCCGTAGTGGCGCTCGTTCAGGCGCCAGGAATGCACCACGGGAAGCCAGGTGCGGTCGAGTTCGTCGAGGGTGTGCCAGAGGGTGCGGGTGGCGCGCTTGAGGACGCTCGTGTAGGCGACGTCGAAGTCGTAGCCCTCGGCCTTGAGCAGCCGGCCGGCCTGCTTGGCCTGTTCGACGCCGGTTTCGGTCAGGTCGACGTCGGTCCATCCGGTGAAGCGGTTTT
Source organism: Variovorax sp. 22077 (assembly GCF_052044195.1). Lineage (NCBI taxonomy): Bacteria > Pseudomonadati > Pseudomonadota > Betaproteobacteria > Burkholderiales > Comamonadaceae > Variovorax > Variovorax sp. 22077. The sequence continues at coordinate 104,637 of NZ_JBQEQC010000019.1, read as the reverse complement.
CGAGATTCCAGGTCGATTCGCCGTGACGGATCAATACCAGTTTGTGCATGTGGGAGGCCTTTGGCTGCGCTTGCGAAACCCCGCATTCTAAAATCCCCGGTTTGCCATTCAAGGAACCCCCGTGAAATTGATCGAATTCGTCACCGCGAACTGGATGCTGATCCTGATCGCGCTCAGCTCGGGCGCCATGCTGGCCTGGCCGCTGGTGCGGGGGGCGGGCGGCGGAACACTCACGGCACAGGGCGCCGTGCAGCTCATCAACCGCGAGCGCGCGGTGCTGGTCGACGTGCGCGAGCCCGAGGAGTTCGCCACCGGCCACATGATCGGCGCCAAGAACGTTCCCCTGAACCAGCTCGAGGAAAAGCTCGCCGGCGCGGTCAAGAACAAGAACGTGCCGCTGCTGCTGGTGTGCGCCACCGGTGCCCGCGCCCAGCGTGCGGTGGCCGTGGCCAAGAAGCTGGGCTACGAACAGGCCCAAGCGGTGTCCGGCGGGCTGAAAGCCTGGAAAGACGCTAACCTGCCTGTCGAAAAAGCCTGAATATCGACTCGTCCCAAGGCTTTGCGCACTTCGTGGCGCTGTGCCAACCCCCTGCCGGGGGCAACGTATGCGTTCCGGCCAAGCCGGTTCCGCGGCGTTCCCCCAAGGGCCGGTGGGCGAGTTGAATAAATGAAACTTTCCCCAAGGTAGAGCGCATGCAAGCCGTCAAGATGTACACCACCGCCGTTTGCCCTTACTGCATCCGCGCGAAACAGATCCTGAAATCCAAGGGCGTCGAGCAGATCGAGGAGATCCGCATCGACACCGACCCCCAGGCCCGCAACACCATGATGGAGATCACCCAGCGCCGCACGGTGCCCCAGATCTTCATCGGCGACACCCACGTGGGCGGCTGCGACGACCTGATGGCGCTCGACAGCCGCGGCGGCCTGGTTCCGCTGCTGCAGGGCGCCTGAATCCGGCCCTGCCCCGGAGCCGTCTTCCGGCCGGGCCATAATCGCCAGTTCACTCATCTGCAGCCCGCTGCGGGAGCCCCTCCCCGGCGGGCATTGTTTTGATCCTCGAAAGTTCAGCCATGGCCGACCAGCAAGCCCAAGATCCCGTGTTCCAGATCCAGCGCGTCTACCTCAAGGACCTGTCGCTCGAGCAGCCCAATTCGCCCGCGATCCTGCTGGAGCAGGAGCAGCCCACCGTCGACATCCAGCTCGGCGTGGACGCCCAGCCCGTGGCCGAAGGCATCTTCGAGATCACCGTGGCCGCCACCGTGCAGACCAAGATCGGCGACAAGACCGTGTTCCTGGTCGAGGCCAAGCAGGCCGGCATCTTCGAGATCCGCAACCTGCCCGAAGAGCAGATGGGCGCCATCCTCGGCATCGCCTGCCCGCAGATCGTCTACCCGTACCTGCGCGGCAACGTGGCCGACGTGATCCAGCGCGGCGGCTTCCCGCCCGTGCACCTGGCCGAGATCAACTTCCAGGCCATGTACGAGCAGCAGCAGGCCCAGGCCGCCGGCCAGGCCGCGCCCTCGCTGGCACAGTAATCGCGGCACTGCAGCCGTAGCAGCCACTAACGCCGATGAAGATCTGCGTTCATGGCGCCGGCGCCTGGGGCACGGCGGTCGCCGTCAATGCGGCGGCCCGCCACGAAGTCACGCTCTGGGCGCGCGATGCCGCCCAGGCCGACGCCATGTCGGCTGCGCGAGAGAACTCCCGCTACCTGCCCGGGCTGGCCCTGCCGGCCTCGCTGGCCGTGCGCGCCGGCGACATCGGCCAGGCGCAGGCCGGCGCCGACCTCGTCATCGTGGCAACCCCCATGGCGGCCCTGCGTGCGCAGCTCGTTGCGCTGCGCGGCACCAGCGCCGCGGTGGCGTGGCTGTGCAAGGGCGTCGAGCCCGCGCTCGACACGTCGTCCCCCGCATCCTTCGGCCTGCTGGCCCACGAGATCTGGGCCCAGGTTGCTCCTGAATTGAGAGCGGGCGTGCTTAGCGGCCCCAGCTTCGCGCAGGAGGTCGCCGAAGGGCGGCCGACCGCGCTGGTGGCCGCCAGCCCGCACGCCGCCGTGCGTGACATGCTCGTCGACGCCTTCCACGGCCCCGCGCTGCGCGTCTACGCCAACGAGGACATCGTCGGCGTGGAGGTGGGCGGCGCGGTCAAGAACGTGCTGGCCATCGCCACCGGGCTGTGCGACGGCCTCGCGCTGGGCCTGAACGCCCGGGCAGCGCTCATCACCCGCGGCCTTGCCGAAATGACGCGCTTCGGCCTCGCGCTGGGCGCGCGCGCCGAGACCTTCATGGGCCTTTCGGGCCTGGGCGACCTGGTCCTTACTTCCACCGGCGACCTGTCGCGCAACCGCAAGGTCGGCCTGCTGCTCGCGCAGGGCCGCACGCTGGCGCAGGCCGTCGATTCGCTCGGCCACGTGGCCGAGGGCGTCTACTGCGCCCGCACCGTGGTGCAGCGCGCCCGGGGCCTCGGCATCGAGATGCCCATCGCCGAAGGCGTGGTCGCGCTGCTCGACGGCCGCGTGAGCCCGCAGGACGCCGTGGCTGCCCTCGTCGGCCGCGAGCCGGTGCCCGAATCGGTGCAGCTCCAGCAAGCGGGCGCCGCCGCTTCCCCTCGTCAATCCTCCTGAGAAAAACGCAGAGACAAAGAGAGCCATGAGCCTTCGCTTTGATTTTTCAGCGTCGGCTGTGGCCGCGCTGGCCCTGTCAGATGCCACCCGCGCATTGCAGGAAGACGTCGCCGACGGCGACCTCACCGCCTCGCTGGTCGATCCGGCCCGCAGCGCCCGCGCCCGCGTGCTGGCGCGCGAAGCCGCCGTCGTGTGCGGCGCCCCGTGGGTCGAGGCCACGCTGCGGCAGCTCGATCCGCAGGTGCGCATCCAGTGGCTGTGCGCCGAGGGCGAGCGTTGCGAGGCCGGCCAGACCGTGCTCGAGATCGAAGGCTCGGCCCGCGCGCTGCTGACGGCGGAGCGCACCTCGCTCAACTTCCTGCAGTTGCTGAGCGCCGTCGCCACCAAGACCGCCCTCTACGCCGACGCCGTGCGCGGCACCCGCGCGCGCATCGTCGACACCCGCAAGACCATTCCCGGCCTGCGGCTTGCGCAGAAATACGCCGTGCGCACCGGCGGCGGCCTGAACCACCGCATCGGCCTGTACGACGCGGTGCTCATCAAGGAAAACCACATCGCCGCAGCCGGCGGCGTGGCGGCGGCCCTGCGTGCGGTGGCGCCTGCCGCCGCGAAGGCGGAGTTCGTCGAGGTCGAGGTCGAGACGCTGGCCCAGCTGCGCGAGGCGCTCGACGCCGGGGCGCGCATGGTGCTGCTCGACAACATGGACCTGCCCACGCTGCGAGAGGCCGTGCGCATCAACGACGAGGCCGGCGAAGACCGCAAGGCAGTGCTCGAGATCTCCGGCGGCGTCACGCTGGACGGCCTGCGCGCCCTGGCCGAAACCGGCGTCGACCGGATTTCCGTCGGGGCCCTGACCAAGGACGTCAAGGCGATCGACTACTCGATGCGTTTCCAGGAAGGCTGATCCGCCCATGTCGTCCACGGTCATCGACGTCGACTACGAGCAGCCCGCCGAAACCAGGGCCGGCGCCGTCTGCGACACCCGCCACGCCTGGGCGCGCGTGCCGCCCGAGCCATCGCCCGACGAGCGCATTGCGCTGAAGGAGCGCATCCGCCGCCTGCTGCGCGAGCGCAATGCGGTGATGGTGTCGCACTTCTACGTGCACCCCGACCTGCAGGACCTCGCCGAGGAAACCGGCGGCATCGTGAGCGATTCGCTCGAAATGGCGCGCTTCGGCCGCGACCACGCCGCGCAGACGCTGGTGGTGTCGGGCGTGCGCTTCATGGGCGAGACCTCGAAGATCCTCTCGCCCGACAAGCGCGTGCTGATGCCCGACCTCGACGCGAACTGCTCGCTCGACCTGGGCTGCCCGGTCGACCAGTTCAGCGCCTTCTGCGACCAGCATCCCGACCGCACCGTGGTCGTCTACGCCAACACCAGCGCAGCCGTGAAGGCGCGCGCCGACTGGCTGGTCACCTCCAGCTGCGCGCTCGACGTGGTGAACGCGCTGCATGCGGCGGGGCAGAAAATCCTCTGGGGGCCCGATCGCCACCTGGGCGACTACATCCGCCGCCAGACCGGCGCCGACATGGTCAGCTGGAACGGCGCCTGCATCGTGCACGACGAGTTCAAGGCGCTGGAGCTCGAGCTGCTCATGAAGGAGCACCCGAAGGCCAAGGTGCTGGTGCACCCCGAGTCGCCCTCGGACGTGATCGCGCTGGCCGACGCGGTGGGTTCCACCTCGGCCATCCTGAACGCGGCGCAGCGCATGGACGCCAAGGAGTTCATCGTCGCGACCGACAGCGGCATGCTGCACAAGCTGCGCACGCTGAACCCCGGCAAGGTCTTCATCGAGGCGCCGACGGCCGGCAACGGCGGCACCTGCAAGAGCTGCGCGCATTGCCCGTGGATGGCGATGAACGGGCTGGTGGAGCTTGCGAATGCCCTGGAGACGGGCGCGGGGGAAATCCACGTCGATCCGGCGCTGGGGCTGCGGGCGCGGGTGCCGATCGATCGGATGCTGGCGTTCACGGCCGGGCTGAAGAACGGCCAGGCGCCGGGGAGCCTGGTGGCGGGCATCGGCGCGGCCTGACCCCGCTTCGCTCCTTCCCCCGCTGGGGGAAGGTTGGGATGGGGCAGGCAGAGCGCTCGATGGTGGCGCCGCGTGCCCCCACCCCGGCCCTCCCCCAGCGGGGGAGGGATAAAAACCTAGAAATCGACGGTACAGCTGTCCCCCAGCGCCTCCCGCCACACCTTCACGCGCGCAAGCGAGGCCCGCAGGTCCGGCAGCGCATCGGCGATGAACACGCAAAGGTTCTCCAGCGTCGGCGGGTGCAGCCCCGCCACGTCGTCCAGCAGGTGATGATCGAGCTGCTCGCGCACATCCTCCAGCCGGCGGCGCAGCAGCCCCAGGTCGATCACCATCCCCGTCACCGGGTCGCGCTCGCCCGTGAGCCACACCTCCGCGTGATAGGTGTGTCCGTGGATACGGCGGCTGCCTTCCACTTCGATCTCGCGCTTGAGCGTGTGGGCGGCGTCGAAGAAAAAGCGTTGGCTGATGGTGAATCGCATTGTCGAAAGAGAAACTCGGGAAAAAAGCGGCGCCCGCCTCAGCGGATGCCGGTGATCTTGTGCGTCTGCACGCTGAGCCGCCACACGGGCTGCTTCATGCATTCCGCGATGCACAGCTCGGTGTTCGCGACGCGGTCGGGTCCGTCCATGGGCTGCAGGAAGCGGTGCGTGAACTCGCCGGTGCGCGCCATGGCGTCGAGGTCGATGCCCTGCTGCGGCCACACCAGCTTGAGCTCCTGGCCGAGCCGCTGCACCCATTGCGCGCCGGCCTTGGGGCTGATGCACAGCCAGTCGATGCCCTCCGGCGCCTCGACCGTGCCGTTGCTCTCGACCGCGATGCGGAAGCGGCGCGCGTGCAGCGCGTCGACCAGCGCAGCGTCCACCTGCAGCAGCGGCTCGCCGCCGGTCAGCACCACCAGCCGGTGGTCGGCGTCGGCAGCGGGCCATTGGGCGGCGATGGTGTCGGCGAGCAGGTCGGCGGTCCTGAACTTGCCGCCCAGCGTGCCGTCGGTGCCGACGAAGTCGGTGTCGCAGAAACGGCAGACGGCGCTGGCGCGGTCTTCCTCGCGGCCGCTCCAGAGGTTGCAGCCGGCGAAGCGGCAGAACACCGCGGGCATGCCGGCCTGTCCGCCTTCGCCCTGCAGCGTGTAGAAGATTTCCTTGACGCTGTAGGTCATGGGGCGGCCGTTTCGATCTCGAGGTTGTCGATCAGGCGCGTGGAGCCCAGGCGCGCGGCGGCCAGCGCCACCAGTGCGTCGCCGGCGGCGGGCGCCTGCAGGTCGCGGCGGCGGCGCAGCACCAGGTAGTCGGGCTGCCAGCCGCGCGCGGCCAGCGTCTGCATGGCGCGCGCCTCGATGACACCCAGGTCGCGCTCGCCCGAGCGCACCGCCTCGGCCATCGCCTTCAGCGCCTTCGACAGCTGCACGGCCTCGGCGCGCTCGCTCTCGCTCAGGTAGCCGTTGCGCGACGAGAGCGCGAGGCCATCGTCGGCGCGGAAGGTCTCGCCGCCCACGATCTCGATCGGCAGCGCGAACTGCCGGACCATGTGGCGGATCATCATCAGCTGCTGGTAGTCCTTCTTGCCGAACACCGCCGCGCGCGGCTGCACGCACTGGAAGAGCTTCATCACCACCGTGCACACGCCGACGAAGAAGCCGGGGCGGAAGTGGCCTTCGAGGATGTCGGCCAGCGCCGGGTCGGGGTGCACCTTGCAGGTCTGGGGCTCGGGATAGAGCGCCTTCTCGTCGGGCGCGAACAGCACGTCGCAGCCGGCCGAGCGCAGCTTCTCGCAGTCGCTCTCCCAGGTGCGCGGGTAGGTGTCGAAATCTTCGTGGGGCAAGAACTGCAGGCGGTTCACGAAGATGCTGGCCACGGTCACGTCGCCGAGCGGCTTCGCCTGCCTCACCAGGGCCAGGTGGCCGTCGTGCAGGTTGCCCATGGTGGGGACGAAGGCGGGGCGCCTGAAGGCGGCCAGGTGGCTGCGCAGGTCGTCGATGGTGTGCGCGATGTACATGGGTTGGTTTCCTTTTCCTTGTCTGCCTACCAGGCGTGGAGGCGGTCGTCGGGGAAGCTGCCGTCCTTGACGGCCTGCACGTAGGCCTTGAGCGCGGGCAGCACGCCCGGCGCGTCGGCCATGAAGTTGCGCACGAACTTCGGCATCTTCCCGAGGTTGATGCCCAGCATGTCGTGCAGCACGAGCACCTGTCCGGCGGTGGCCTTGCCCGCACCGATGCCGATGGTGGCGCAGTGCTTCAACTCGCCGGTGAGCTCGGCGGCCAGCGCGGCCGGAACCATCTCGAGCACCAGCATCGCGGCGCCCGCGCCCTGCAGCTCGTGGGCCTGCTGCTTCAGCAGCGCGCCGGCCGTGTCGCCCTTGCCCTGCACGCGGTAGCCGCCGAGCGCGTGCACCGTCTGTGGCGTGAGGCCGAGGTGGGCGCACACCGGAATGCCGCGCTCGACCAGGAAGCGCACCGTGTCGGCGGTCCAGCCGCCGCCTTCGAGCTTGACCATGTGCGCGCCGGCCTGCATCAGCACGGTGGCGCTGCGCAGCGCCTGTTCGCGCGACTCCTGGTAGCTGCCGAAGGGCAGGTCGGCGATGAGCCAGGCCGTGCCCTGCACGCGGCGCAGGCCGCGCGAGACGCTGTCGGTGTGATAGCGCATGGCCTCCAGGCTCACGCCCACCGTGCTGTTCAGGCCCTGGCAGACCATGCCGAGCGAATCGCCCACCAGCAGGCAGTCGACGCCGGCCGCGTCGGCCATGGCGGCGAAGGTGGCGTCGTAGGCCGTCAGCATCGCGATCTTCTCGCCGCGCGCATGCATGTCGGCCAGGCGCGGCAGGCTCACGGGCTTGCGCGACGCGGGCGGCGAAGCCGGCGGCAGCGTGCCGTAGGGCGAGGCCGGCGGTGCTTCAGTGGCGGCGGTGGCGGGCGTGGTGTTCGACATGGTTGGGTTTCTCCCTGCGGGCGTCGGTGGCCGGGCATCCTTGAGTGAAGAAAAACGAACGGTGAGGGTTATCGGTCTGCCGGAGGCACCAGCACCGTGGGTGCGGTGGGCTCGGCGAGCGAGGGGTAGTCGCGGCTGAAATGCAGGCCGCGGCTTTCGTGGCGGGCCTGCGCGGAACGCACGATCAGCTCGGCCACCTGCACCAGGTTGCGCAGCTCGAGCAGGTCGCGCGTGACGTGGAAGTTCGCGTAGAACTCCTGGATCTCGGCCTGCAGCAGCGCGATGCGATGGCTCGCGCGCTCCAGGCGCTTGTTGGTGCGCACGATGCCGACGTAGTCCCACATGAAGCGGCGCAGCTCGTCCCAGTTGTGGGAGATGACCACGGCTTCGTCGGCGTCGGTGACGCGGCTGTCGTCCCAGGCTGGCAGTTCGGCGAGCTCGCGCGCGGGCGCCGAGGCGATGGCCCCGGCCGCGGCGCGCGCGAACACCATGCATTCGACCAGCGAGTTGCTGGCCAGCCGGTTCGCGCCGTGCAGGCCGGTGCAGGCGGTCTCGCCGATGGCGTAGAGGCCCGGGATGTCGGTGCGCCCGCTCAGGTCGCTGAGCACGCCGCCGCAGGTGTAGTGCGCGGCCGGCACCACCGGAATCGGCTCGCGCGTGATGTCGATGCCCAGTTCCAGGCAGCGCGCCAGGATGTTGGGGAAGTGCTCCTTGAGGAACGCGGCCGGCTGGTGCGAGATGTCGAGGTAGACGCAGTCCAGGCCGTGCTTCTTCATCTCGAAGTCGATGGCGCGGGCCACCACGTCGCGCGGCGCGAGCTCGGCGCGCTCGTCGTGCTTCGGCATGAAGCGCGTGCCATCGGGCAGCTTCAAGAGCCCGCCTTCGCCGCGCACCGCCTCGCTGATCAGGAAGGACTTCGCGTGCGGGTGGTACAGGCAGGTCGGGTGGAACTGGATGAACTCCATGTTCGACACCCGGCAGCCCGCGCGCCACGCGGCGGCGATGCCGTCGCCGGTGGCGGTGTCGGGGTTGGTCGTGTAAAGGTACACCTTGCCCGCGCCGCCCGTGGCCAGGATGGTGTGCGGCGCGCGGAAGGCCAGCACCTCGTCGGTATGGTCGTCGAGCGCGTAGAGGCCCAGGCAGGCGGGGTCGTCGAGCCCGACCTTCGGGCCGGTGATGAGGTCGACCAGCGTGTGGTGCTCGAAGAGCGAGATGTTCGGCGTGCGCCGCACGCGCTCGATCAGCACCTGCTGCACCGCCGCGCCGGTGGCGTCGGTCACGTGCACGATGCGCCGCTGGCTGTGGCCGCCTTCGCGCGTCAGGTGCAGGCCGCCGCCAGCCTCCTCGGACTCTTCGGAGAAAGGCACGCCCAGTTCGCGCAGCCAGCCGATGGCCTCGGGCGCGTGCTCCACCACGAAGCGCGTGGCCTCGGGGTCGCACAGGCCGGCGCCGGCAATCAGCGTGTCTTCGACGTGCGCATCGAAGCTGTCGCCTGCCGCCAGCACCGCCGCAATGCCGCCCTGCGCCCAGGCGCTGGAGCCATCGTTCAGCGCGCGCTTGGTCAGAACGGCCACGCGGTGCGTGGGCGCCAGGTGCAGCGCGGCGGAAAGGCCGGCCAGTCCGCTGCCGACGATGAGGACGTCGAAGTCGCGCACGGGATGGATCAGGAAGGTGAGTACGCCAGCCGGACGTAGATGGGAGCGAAGGCTTCCGCCTGCGTGATCTCGATCAGCGTCTCCTTCGCGAGCTCCAGCATCGCGATGAACGTGACGATCAGCACCGGCACGCCGCGCGACACGTCGAAGAGCTTCTCGAACTCCACGAAGCGCTGCCCCTGCAGGTGGCGCAGCACGATGCTCATGTGCTCGCGCACGTTGAGCTCCTCGCGCGAGATCTTGTGGTGCTGCACGAGCTTGGCGCGCTTCATGATGTCGGCCCACGCGTCGCGCAGCTCGATCACGTCCACGTCGGGAAAGCGCGGCTTCAGCGACTGCTCGATGTAGACCTGCGCCTTCCAGAAGTCGCGCCCGTACTGCGGCATGGCGCTGATGGCGGCGGCCTGCAGCTTGGTCTGCTCGTACTCGAGCAGGCGGCGCACGAGTTCGGCGCGCGGGTCTTCGGCCTCTTCGCCGTCGGCCACCTTCTTGGGCGGCAGCAGCATGCGCGACTTGATCTCGATCAGCATCGCGGCCATCAGCAGGTACTCGGCCGCGAGCTCAAGATTGCTCTGGCGGATCTCGTCGACGTAGCTCAGGTACTGCCGCGTGAGCCCCGCCATCGGGATGTCGAGGATGTTGAAGTTCTGCTTGCGGATCAGGTAGAGCAGCAGGTCGAGGGGGCCCTCGAAGGCCTCCAGGAACACCTGCAGCGCCTCGGGCGGGATGTACAGGTCCTTCGGCATCGCGAAGAGCGGCTCTCCGTAGAGCCTCGCGAGCGCGACCTGGTCGACCACCTCGGGCATGTCGACCACCAGGGTGCCGTTGTCCTCGTCGCTGTTCATCGTGCCGGCGCTACCGTTTCAATAGCGGCCGACGCAATGCGGACGGGGATTTGCTGCCAGTTCGGCATCGGCTGATAGGTTACTTGGTGCGGGTCTGGTAGACGTAGGGCTGCTGGGGCACGCGGGCTTCGCTGTACTCCTGCAGCAGGCTGCGGTCGAGGTGCTTGTCCCACAGCAGGGCGCGGCCGGCGCGCTGTTCGGCCTCCAGCGTCGGCTTCTTTTCCTTCATCTCCTCGATGAAGTTCGTGATCTCGGAGGTGTAGTGGGGGCGGCGGAAGATGGACATAGACTGGACCTTTGTTGGCGCGAATTTTACCGGGGACGGCATGAAGCAAATTCGAGGATGGCGGATCGGCATGGCAATCGGATGCCTGGCGGCGGCGATCGGGCTCGCCGCGTGCGACTCGAAGAACATCAGCGAGCTGGAGGAAGGCGTCTCCACCGAGGCCGACGTGCGGGCCCGTTTCGGCCAGCCCGAGAACATCTGGGACGGCGCGGGCGGCGCCCGCGTGTTCGAGTACAACCGCCAGCCCGCGGGCCAGAAGAACTACATGATCACCATCGGCACCGACGGAAAGATGAGCGCCCTGCGCCAGGTGCTCACGCCCGAGAACTTCGCGAAGGTGCACCCCGGCATGATGATGGAAGACCTGCGCAAGATGCTGGGCAAGCCCGCGAAGGTCACGCCCTACGCGCTGCGGCGCGAGACTGAATGGGAATGGCGATGGGTGCAGCCGCCGAATTCGCCGATGGTCTTCACCGCCACGCTCGACGACGACCAGCGCGTGGTGCGCAGCGGCTCCTCGCCCGACAGGGGCACCGAGGCGCCCTAGCGACCCGTCCGATCGCGCCTCGCCATCGAGGATCAGGCCGCCTGCGCGTGCAGGAGGTCTTCGGCCGACGGCTCCCGCGGCCACAGCGCGAGCCCGCCCGACAGGCTCCAGGCCTGTGAATGTCCCAGCCTGCGCAGCGCCCTGGCGGCCTGCGCGCTGCGGTTGCCGCTGCGACAGAAGAACACCACCGGCGTCTCCTCGGGCAGCGCGAGCCAGCCTGGCAGGGCATCGGGCAGCCTCGACAGCGGCACTGCCTGCGTTTGGGCCGCCGCATCCAGCACCGGAGCGTGGCCGACGCGCTGCTCGTAGGGCTCGCGCACGTCGACCAGCACCAGGCCGGGGTGCGCCTGCTGCAGGGCTGCCAGAGCCTCGGGCTTCAGGTCGACGGCGGGGCCTGCGGTGCAGGTGTCGACCCGGGCGCCGCAGGCCATGGTCTGGTACGCCGTGAGCGCCAGGCCGCGCTCCAGTGTTTCCTTGGCGCTTGCGAAGCCGGCCGCGTCGAGGGCGCCGCAGAGAAGCTGCCTGAGCAGCGGCTGGGCCGCGCATTCGGTGTCCAGCGTGGCGGCGAAGCGGTCGTCGTAGTCGTGGCCCGGCAGCATCAGCGTATCGGGCCGCAGCGCCTGCTGCAGCTGCAGCAGCGAGGGGCCGTAGGCCAGCGGCTCGCTCTGTGCGAAGTCGCTGCGGCCGAGCGCGCCGGGCATCACGGTGTCGCCGACGAAGGCCAGGCGCAGGCCGCCGGCGTCGTGCAGCAGGTAGGCGGTGGAGTCGGCGGTGTGGCCGGGCAGCGCCAGCCGCGTGAGCCGCTGGCTGCCGAGCTCGATCTGCTGCGCGCCCTGCGGCCATCCGAGCGCGTCCACGGGGCCGGCCTCGCGTTGCGATGGGGGCACTGCGGCGAGCAGCTCGGGCCGCGACGAGGCATGGTCGCCGTGGCTGTGCGTGTCGAGCACGGCGGCCAGCGTGTAGCGGTGGCAGCCGAGCCATTGCGTGAGCTGGCCGGTGAGTTCGGGCAGCGGATCGACCACCACGCAGCGGCGGCTGGCGGCGTCGGCCAGCAGGTAGCAGCAGGCGCCGTCCACCACGAAGCGGGTCAGCCGGTCGGGCGGCAGCGCGTGGCTCTGCGGCGCGGTGCCCAGGCAGCTCTCGCGCAGCGATTCACCGCATGCCGCGATGCGGGCGCAGGCCTCGTCGATGAAGCCGTCGTCCGCGGCCGGGCCGAAGGAAAGCCGCACCGCCGAGGCGGTGCGCCACGCCGGCAGCCCCATGGCTTCCAGCACGTAGCTCGGCCGGGCCTTCGACGCGCCGCAGGCCGAGCCGCCGCTCATGCGCACGTCGGCGGCATCGAACAGGTCCAGCAGCAGCTTCGAGCTCAGTCCGGGCACCGAGAAGTTCAGGGTGGTCGGCAGGGCCAGCTCGGGCGGTGCGTTGAACACCAGCCCCGGAAACGCGTCCTGCAATGCGGCGGCAAGCCGGTCGCGATAGGAAGCGAGCGTGCAGTGGTCCTGGAAGGTCCGGCCCTCTTCGAGCGCCTCCAGCACGGCGCCCAGCGCCGCGATGCCCGACATGTTCTCGGTGCCCGAGCGCAGCGAGTCTTCCTGGCCGCCGCCGGCCATCAGCGGCGTGAAGGGAGCGCCCTGGCGCACGTACAGCATGCCGATGCCCTTGGGCGCGTAGAGCTTGTGGCCGGAGAAGGGCGCGTAGTCGATGGGCCGTTCGCCCAGCCACAGCGGCAGCTTGCCGAGGGCCTGGACGCTGTCGACCATCCACAGCGCCGGGCTGTTCGCCAGCGCAGCGGCGATGCCGTCGAGGTCGCTCACCACCCCGGTCTCGTTGTTGGCGGCCATCGTGCAGACCATGCCGGCGCGCGACGCATGAGCGCGCAGCCAGCCCAGGTCGTGGCGGCCGTCGAGGCCCACGGGAATGGCCAGCACCTGCAGGTCCAGGCCCAGCAGCGTGTTCCAGTGCCTGAGCGCCTCGGGCACGGCCTTGTGCTCCGTCGCGCCGTACAGCAGCAGCTCGGCGGCCGCATCGCCGGCCTGGCGTCGGGCGCGCAGCGCGCTCAGGGCCGAGAGCACGGCGGTCTGGATGCCTTCGGTCGCGCCGCTGAGGAACAGCAGCTGCCCCGAGGGCGCGCCGATCGCCCGGCGGGCGCGGGCGCGCACGGTGTCCATCAGCGCCCGGGCCTTCAGGCCGGTGGTGTGGATGCTGCTCGGGTTGCCGAAGTCGCCGGCCATGGCGGCGAGCGCTGCGGCGCGTGCCTGGGGCAGAACGGGGGTGGTGGCGTTGGCGTCCAGATAGATTTCCATGACGACGATTCTGCAAACCATCGGCAGGAAAAGGCTTGCGTTCCAGGCTCCATATCTTCAGTATTTGAGAATCCTGGTCTCAGAAATATGAAGAAGATAAAAATAGATTCCATGGATCGAAAGATCCTCGAACTGCTGCAGCAGAACGCCGAATGGCAGGTCGCAGAACTGGCCGCACGGGTCGGCCTTTCGCAGACGCCATGCTGGCGGCGCATCCAGCGCCTGAAGGAGGCCGGCGTGATCACCCGCAGCGTGACGCTGGTCGACCCGCAGAAGGTGAACGTGGGCGTCACCGTCTTCGTCGCCGTGCGCACCCGCACGCATTCGCAGGCGTGGTTCGACCACTTCAAGGCGGTGGTCGACGTGATTCCCGAGGTGGTCGAGTTCTACCGGATGAGCGGCGACATCGACTACCTGCTGCGCGTGGTCGTGCCCGACATCGCCGCCTACGACAAGGTCTACAAGCGCCTGACCGCCGACACCGACCTGTCGGACGTGAGCTCCAGCTTCGCGATGGAGGAGATCAAGTTCACCACCGCGCTGCCGCTCTCGTACGTCGAGTGAGTGTGTTGCCGGGCCCGCGTGCGAACTTTCAGTCAACTTATCCGGAAGGAGGCTTGCAGATACATTTTTGACATTCGTTGACATTTCGTCACCGACATTACCGGGGGCCGTCGATGCACATCCTGCTTGTCGCGAGCGCGTTCAACAGCCTGACGCAACGGGTTCTGGCCGAGCTGCAGGACCGCGGGCACACCGTCGGCGTGACGCTGGCCCTCGGCAACGACGGCGCGCTGCGCGAGGCGGTGCGCGTGCATGCGCCGCAGCTCATCCTGGCGCCGATGCTGACCACCGCGATCCCCGAGGACATCTGGCGCGCCCACACCTGCCTGATCGTGCATCCCGGCCCGCCGGGCGACCGGGGGCCCTCGTCGCTGGACTGGACGCTGCAGGGCGGCGCCGAGAGCTGGGGCGTGACCGTGCTCGAGGCCGTGGCCGAGATGGACGCGGGCGATGTCTGGGCGTGGTCGCCGCTGAGGCTGCCGCCGCTGGCCGGCAAGAGCGATCTCTACCGCGGCGAGGTGGCCGACGCGGCGCTCGACGCGGTGCTGCTCGCCGTCGAGCGCTTCGCCTCGGGCAGGCACAAGCCGCAGAGGCAGGAGGCCGAGGCGCTCGCCGCCGGCTGGCGGCCCTTCATGAAGCAGGAGCAGCGGCGCATCGACTGGGCCTGCGACACCACCGAGACGGTACTGCGCAAGCTTCGCGCGGCCGATTCGCAGCCCGGCGTGCTCGACGAACTGCTGGGCGCGCGCTGGTACCTGCACGGCGGCCATCCCGAGGACGAACTGCGCGGCCGGCCCGGCGAGCTGATCGCCACCCGCGCCGGCGCCATCTGCCGCGCGACCGTCGACGGGGCGGTGTGGATCCTGCAGCTGCGGCCCTGGCGCGAGACCGGCTCTCGCCTGCCGAGCTACAAGCTGCCGGCCGTCGAGGCGCTCGGCGATCTGCTGCCCTTCGAGGTGCCCGAGGTGCCGGCGCCGCTGCAGCTGCCGGCGGGGCGCCGCACCTGGGCCGACATCCGCTACGTGGAGCAGGGTGCGGTCGGCGTTCTGAACTTCAGCTTCCCGGGCGGCGCGATGAGCACCGCACAGTGCCGGCGGCTGCTGGAGGCGTATCGCTTCGCCCGCACCCGGCCGACCTCGGTGCTGGTGCTGGGCGGCATGCGCGACTTCTTCTCCAACGGCATCCATCTCAACGTGATCGAGGCGGCCGAAGATCCGTCGGAGGAGTCGTGGGCCAACATCCATGCGATGAACGATCTCGTCGAGGCGGTGCTCACCACCACCGACCGGCTCACCGTGTCGGCGCTCGGCGGCAACGCCGCTGCCGGCGGCGTGATGCTCGCGCTGGCGGCCGACGAGGTCTGGTGCCGCGACGGCGCCGTGCTCAACCCGCACTACCGGCTGATGGGGCTGCACGGCTCGGAATACTGGACCTACATCCTCCCGCGCCGCGTGGGCGAGAGCGAGGCGCTGCGTCTCACGCAGTCGGCGCTGCCGGTGAGCGCCACGCGCGCCGTCGAGCTCGGCATGGCGGAGCGCGTGCTGCAGGCCGCGCCCGAGGAGCTGGGGGTCGAAGTGGCCCGGCTGGCGGCGGAGCTGGCCGCATCGCCGGAGCTGGCCGATCGCATCGAGCGCAAGAAGGCGATGCGCGGGCAGGACGAGTCGATCAAGCCGCTGCAGCGCTACCGCGACGAGGAGCTCGTCCACATGCGCCGTAACTTCTTCGACGCGCGCGAGCCGCATGCAGGGCTCAGGTCGGCGTTCGTGCGAAAGGAGAAGGCGTCGAACACGCCGCCGCACATTGCCCGGCTGGGCCTGGCGGACTGAATCTACCGAGAGCCTTGCCGGCTCACTGGCTGTCGGGAATCACCGCATCGGCCGCCGCGCCCACGGCCTTGCCCGTGATGCGCGCGGTGCCGATCGCCGCATCCGCCGCGAGCCCGACCGCGCCGGCGCCGACGCTCACCGCCGTGCTGGCCACCGTCACCACCGCGCAGCCGCCCAGCAGGGCCGGTAGCGACGCAAGCAGGAGGAGGCGGCGCAGCAGTGGTCGGCGCAGCAGTGCGGTCATGGCGGTTCCTTTTTCCCGAATCCGCTCAGCGGACCCGCATGCCCGGCGTCGCGCCCGGCCAGGGTTCGAGCACGTGGATGCCCGGGTGTGCCTTCTCGTCGCCGTGGCTGGCGGCCAGCACCATGCCTTCGCTCACGCCGAACTTCATCTTGCGCGGCGCGAGGTTGGCGACCAGCACCGTGAGCTTGCCCACCAGCTGCTCGGGCTGGTAGGCCGAGGCGATGCCGCTGAACACGTTGCGGGTCTTGCCTTCGCCCGCGTCCAGCGTCAGGCGCAGCAGCTTGGTGGAGCCCTCGACCTTCTCGCAGGCCACGATCTTCGCGATGCGCAGGTCGATCTTCGCGAAGTCGTCGATGGTGATGGTGGGCGCGATGGCCTCGCCGCCCGGCAGCTCCGCGGCCTCCTGTGCCGCGGCAGGGGCTGCTGCGGCGGCGGGCTCGGGCGCGTCGAAGAGCTTGTCCACCAGCTTGGCGTCGGCGCGCTGCATCAGGTGCTTGTACTCGCCGATGGCGTGGCCCACGGGCAGCGGCTGCGCGGCGTCGGCCCACGACAGCGGCTGGATCTTCAGGAAGGCCTCGACGTTCACGGCCAGCGCCGGCAGCACCGGCTTCAGGTACAGCGTGAGCAGGCGGAAGGCTTCGATGCACACGGTGCACACGTCGTGCAGGCGCGCCTCGGCGCCTTCCTTCTTGGCCAGCTCCCAGGGCTTGTTCTGGTCGACGTATTCGTTGACCTTGTCGGCCAGCGCCATCACCTCGCGCAGCGCGCGTGCGTAGTCGCGGCCGTCGTAGAGCGAATGCAGCTGCGCCGCCGCGTCGCGCAGCGTGAACAGCAGCGCATCGCCGTCGGCCGAGACCTCGCCCAGCTTGCCGCCGAAGCGCTTGCCGATGAAGCCCGCGGCGCGGCTGGCGATGTTGATGTACTTGCCCACGAGGTCGCTGTTGACGCGCGCGACGAAGTCCTCGGGGTTGAAGTCGATGTCTTCATTGCGGCCGTTGAGCTTGGCGGCGATGTAGTAGCGCAGCCATTCGGGATCGAGCCCGATCGACAGGTACTTGAGCGGGTCGATGCCGGTGCCGCGGCTCTTGCTCATCTTCTCGCCGCTCACCGTGAGGTGGCCGTGCACGTACACCGCGTCGGGCGCCTTGCGGCCGCTGAAGTGCAGCATCGCGGGCCAGAACAGCGTGTGGAAGGTGATGATGTCCTTGCCGATGAAATGCACCTGCTCCAGGTCGGGGTCGGCCATGTACTCGGTGTACGAGATGCCGTCGCCGCCCAGCTCGATGCAGCGCTTGTCCAGCAGGTTCTTCAGCGAGGCCAGGTAGCCCACGGGGGCGTCGAGCCACACGTAGAAGTACTTGCCCGGCGCATCGGGGATCTCGATGCCGAAGTAGGGCGCGTCGCGGCTGATGTCCCAGTCGCCGAGGCCGCCCTTGCCCTCGTCGTCCTTGTAGAGCCACTCGCGGATCTTGTTCTGCACCTCGGGCTGCACGTGGCCGGGGGCGGCGGTCCATTCCTTCAGGTAGGCCTCGCAGCGCGGGTCCGACAGCTTGAAGAAGAAGTGCTCGGAGCTGCGCAGCTCTGGCTTGGCGCCCGAGAGGGCCGAGTAGGGGTTGATCAGCTCGGTGGGCGCATACACGGCGCCGCACACCTCGCAGTTGTCGCCGTACTGGTCCTTCGAATGGCAGTTGGGGCACTCGCCCTTGATGAAGCGGTCGGCCAGGAACATGCCCTTTTCAGGGTCGTAGAACTGCTCGACGCTCTTGGTGCTGATGAGGCCGTTGGCGCGCAGGTCGCGGTAGATGTCCTGCGCGAGCTGGTGGTTCTCGGGCGCGTCGGTCGAGTGCCAGTTGTCGAAGGAGATGTAGTAGCCGTCGAGGTAGGGCTTGCGGCCCGCCGCGATCTCCGCCACGAAGGCCTGCGGCGTCACGCCGGCCTTGTCGGCCGCGATGGTGATGGCCGCGCCGTGGGCGTCGTCGGCGCACACGAAGTTGACGTCGGCACCGTTCATTCGCTGGTTCCGCACCCAGATGTCGGCCTGGATGTACTCCATCATGTGGCCGATGTGGAACTTGCCGTTGGCGTACGGCAGGGCGGTGGTGACGAAGAGCTTGCGCGGGGCGGACATCGGGGAGGGCGCTTTCGGAAGTGGCTGACGGGGGAACCGGGCATTTTAGGTCGCGCGGCTTTCGGGTGCCTTCGGTGGCAGCATCGACCCCATGCCCCACGCCATCGACCTCGCCGACTACATCGCCGGATTCGCCGGCTCGCCCCTGGCGCCATGGCGCGCCTCGCTGCCCTGGGAACTGCCGCCGCGCGCCCCCGAGATCGTGCGGCGGCTGCTGGCCGGGCTGCCCGCCGGCGACTACGCCATCGAGGGCGATATCGCCATCCACCGCGACGCCCGGGTCGAGCCGGGCGCGGTGCTCAAGGGGCCGCTGATCCTCGGCGCGGGCTGCTTCGTGGCGGCGGGCGCCTACCTGCGCGGCGGCAACTGGATCGACGCCCGCTGCAGCATCGGGCCTGGCGTGGAGCTGAAGTCGTCCTTCGTCTTCGCCGGCACCGCGCTCGCGCACTTCAACTTCGTCGGCGACTCGGTGGTGGGCGCGGGCGTGAACCTGGAAGCCGGCAGCATCGTCTGCAACCACCGCAACGAGCGGGCGGACAAGCAGATCCTCGCTCGCAGCGGCGAGGGCGGGGCGCTGCAGGGCACGGGCTGCGAGAAGTTCGGTGCGCTGATCGGGGATGGGGCGCGCATCGGGGCCAATGCGGTGATCGCGCCCGGGGCGCTGCTGCGGCCCGCCACCGTGGTCGGTCGCGCTTCGCTGCTCGACCAGGAGGCGCCGGACGCCGCGCGCTGAGCAGACGAACCCGCCCGGCGTGCGTGGCATCATCCGCCCTCCAAAAACAGGGAGGAACCCATGCACAGCAGCAAGTCATTCGTTTTCAAGGCGATCGTGGGCGCGGCATTCGCTGCCGCAGCAAGCGGCAGCGCCTTGGCCGCAGCACCGTCTTTCGCCGATTGCTTCAGGCTCAAGCCCGGCGTGGCCTACACGCTGAGCGACCGCTCGAAGGTCCGGATCGTCAAGGGCCAGTTCGCGGGCAAGGCCGCGATCGGCGTGGTGAGCATCGACGAGGGCGTCAAGAGCGTGAAGTACTTCGACGAGACCGGCCGCCAGCGGCTGGGTTCAGAGCAGTACGGCATCGCGGGCCTGGGCGGCGACGCCAGCAAGGTCGTCATCAAGGAAATCTTCGCCGCGCCGTTCCCCGAGGTCCCGGCCGATGCCAGGCCGGGCGGCACCTTCAAGCTGACGGGCAAGGGCACCAGGACGACGAAGGAGGGCAGCGAGGCCTTCGACTTCGGCAGGAGGTACCAGTCCGAGCATGTCTTCGTCGGCTTCGAGAACCTGGAACTGAAGCCGAACTACAACCCCCGCACCTTCGAGAACGTCTGCCACCTGAGCTCGCGCGGGTCGGACAACTCGGTCGACTCCTGGTATGCGCCGGAGTACGGCGTCATCAAGATGCAGGTGAAGACCTCCAAGGGCGAGCCGCTCTTCAGCTACGAACTCGACGGCCTGGAAGAGCGTTGAGCGGCCGGCGGGAGGCCGACCGGGAATAAGGCCTTGGTTACGCCGCGGCACCTTGCCGTGGGATGATTCCCGCCGGAGATCGCCCGGCGGGCGTGCCGCATCCGATGGCAAGCGATGTGCACGTGGCCGGGCGGCGGTTTCCGCAAGCATTCCTGCAATCGACCTGAGCGCCCAACCATGACCACTCCCATTCCCGCAACCCTGATCCCCGGCGACGGCATCGGCCCCGAGATCGTCGACGCCACGCTGGCCGCGCTCGACGCATTGAAGGCGCCCTTCGCCTGGGACACGCAGATCGCCGGCCTGGGCGGCGTCAAGGCTTCGGGCGATCCGCTGCCGCAGGCCACGCTCGACAGCATCCGCAAGACCCGGCTGGCCCTGAAGGGGCCGCTGGAGACGCCCTCGGGCGGCGGCTACCGCTCGTCGAACGTGCGGCTGCGCGAGGAATTCCAGCTGTACGCGAACTTGCGACCCGCGCGCACCATCATCCCGGGCGGCCGCTTCGACAAGATCGACCTGACGGTGGTGCGCGAGAACCTCGAGGGCCTCTACATCGGCCACGAGCACTACGTGCCCATCGACGGCGACCCGCATGCCGTGGCGATGGCCACCGGCATCAACACCCGCCAGGGCAGCCGCCGGCTGCTCGAGTACGCCTTCGAGACCGCCATCGCCACCGGCCGCAAAAAGGTCACGCTCGTGCACAAGGCCAACATCATGAAGGCGCTCACGGGCATCTTCCTGGAGACCGGCCTGGACCTCTACGAGAAGAAATACAAGGGCAGATTCGAGCTCGACACGGTCATCATCGACGCCTGCGCGATGAAGCTGGTGCTCAACCCCTGGCAGTTCGACATGCTGGTCACGACCAACCTGTTCGGCGACATCCTGTCCGACCTGGTGGCCGGCCTGGTCGGCGGCCTGGGCATGGCGCCCGGCGCCAACATCGGCACCGACGCGGCGATCTTCGAGGCCGTGCACGGCTCCGCGCCCGACATCGCCGGCAAGGGCATCGCCAATCCGACCGCGCTGCTGCTGGCCGCCGCGCTCATGCTCGACCACGTCAGGCTGCCCGAACTGGCCACGCGCCTGCGCACCGCCATCGACGAGACCCTGAACATCGACAAGGTGCGCACCGGCGACCTGGGCGGCACGGCGGGCACCGAGGCGTTCACCAAGGCGCTGGTCAGCCGCATCAAGGGCGCCTGAGCCGCGCCGTCCTCGTCGTTCTTTCCGAGCTTCCATGTCATCGACAGCACTTCCAGTCCTTTCCCTGGTCGAAACCCGCGTGCTCGGCGTGCTCGCCGAAAAGCAGCGCACCGTGCCCGACAGCTATCCGCTCACGCTCAACTCGCTGGTGTCGGGCTGCAACCAGAAGACCAGCCGCAACCCTGTGCTCGAACTCACCGAGTCGCAGGTGCAGGCCGCCATCGACAGCCTGCGCGGTTACAGCCTCGTGGCCGAGACCAGCGGCGGGCGCGCCTTCCGCTACGAGCACAACATCGACCGAGTGCTGCGCATTCCGTCGCAGTCGGTGATCCTGCTCACCGTGCTGATGCTGCGCGGCCCGCAGACCGCAGGCGAACTGCGCATCGCCTGCGACCGCATGCACAACTTCGCCGACATCTCCTCGGTCGAGGGCTTCCTCGACGAACTCGCCGAGCGCCCGGCCGGCGCGCTGGTGGTGAAGCTGCCGCGCCTGCCCGGCGCGCGCGAGAGCCGCTGGGCGCATCTGCTGAGCGGCCCGCCGCCCGAGGAAAGCATGCGAGGCGCCGGCGCGGCGCCGGATGCTGCCCAGGCGGCGCACGACGTGTCGCTGGGCGAGGTCGCGGCGCTCAAGGCCAACGTGGCGCGTCTCGAGGCCGAGGTGGCGTCGCTGAAGGCGCTGCTGGGGCGGGTGTGCGCGGAGCTGGGGATTTCGGAGGCGGGGTGAGCGTCCAGTGCATTCACCATTCGGCTGACGTCTTGCGTCGATGAAGATCCCGCTGCCCTTTCTGCTCAAGGCCGCGGCGCTATTGGTCGCGCTGGGTCTCGTGTTCACCGTGGTGCCTCTGTTGATCGCCGCAGTGCTTCCGCGAGGCAATCGCGTGGCGGATCGCCTTCGTTTGTTTTCCAGCTACGTGCCCGAAGCGGTGATGTTCTGCATCGCCCACTTCCAAATACTTCTGGCCATGGTCGTCATCGTTGTCGGCCTCGCCATCGCGCTGCTCCACGCGTGAAACACGTCTGCCCGCACTGCAAGGCTCCCGGCATCAAAAGTCTCGCCAAGCGCTGGTCCGGCCGTGCGACCCCGGCCGAATGCTCGGTCTGCGGCGGTCTTTCGCATGTGCTGGCAAGCACCAACAGCGGCATCTGGATAGCCGGTATCGTGATCTTCATGGGCTCGTTGATCGGCGCGCTGGTGCTGCATTCGGGGCTTCTGTTCGCGAGCGGGGTGGTGCTCGTGGCGGCCTTCAACGTGCTGGCCTGGAGGCGCGCGAAGCTGTATCCGATCTCCCGGGAAAGCGCGGGCAATGCGGCAAGGGCTGGCTGGTTCGTTGCCGGCGCCTGCGCGTTCATCGCGCTTTTCCGTTAGCACTGACGTCGGGAGAGATGGCAAGGCAGCGTTCGCGCAACAGCATCCTCTGCTCACCTCATTTCACACGGGCTTCACGCAGCCCGCACATCCGGTGCCTAACTTCGGCCTCCATTGCGAAAACCACTGGAGCCCCGAATGGACAACGGACACACCATCGCCTGGCGCGACCACACGCCCTTCGACGACATCACGCGCCGTGCGCTCGCATGGCTCGCCGCGCTGGCCGGCATTGCGAGCCTGTATGCCTTCTTCTGGTGGGCTGCTTCGGCCACCGGCTTCTTCCTCTTCGACGGCTGGCGCCACACCTGGCAGAGCCTGGGCACGGCGATCGTGTTCCGTGACCTCGATACCGTCTACTACCTGCTGAGCTGGGTCTTCTCCGTTCTGGGTGGCCTCTACGGCTGGATAGCGCTCGTCGGCTTTGCCTTCACGCATCGGCGCGGCTGGGAGGCTGTCGCACCCTGGATCAGGATCGGCTGCGCCGTCGGCGTGGCGGCAGGGCTGGCCTTCGAGCCCGGGCGCCTGCTTGCGCTGGCGCCGATCGTCTGCGCGGTAGCTCTGCTGTTGCGCTCGATGATGCCGGTGCCATCCGCGGGGGCAGAGCCCGGCTCCCGGACATCGGCACGTTCAGACTGATCTTCGGCGGGTCCATCGCGACCGGCGTGCGCAAGCGCCGGGCGTCGCACCTGCCGCTACGCCGCGTTCCAGCCGAAGAAACGCAGCACCTCGTCGCGCTGCTTCATCGTGTCGGCGCGCCCCAGCGCCATCAGCTCGCGCGTGTAGCCCGATTCGAACAGCAGGTAGCTCGCGAGCGCGCCGCCCTTCACGTCGGCGGCGACCTTCGAACCACCCAGCAGATGCCGCACCGCGCCGGGCAGGGCATCCACGTGGCGCGCCGCGATCACGTCGAGGCGCTCCGAAGGCGAGATCACCAGTAGGTCGAGCGGGCGCAGCGTGCTCGCCGCGCGCGCCTCCTCTGGAATGAGCCCGAGCGTGTGGTTGATGCGGCGCAGGCGTTCGATGTCCACCGCCAGCGCGTCGAGGAAGATGCTGGACAGCGCATGGCCCGCGATCTGCGCCATGGTCGGATAGCCGCTGTGGGTGTTGGGCGCGGTGGCGTCGCGCGGCTCGTGCATGCGGCCCGCGCCGATCACCACGATGCGCTGTGCGCCGAGGTGGATGGCCGCCGCGATCGGCGCCGACTGCCGCATCGAGCCGTCGCCGAAGTATTCGGTGTGGCCCTGCATCGGCAGGGCAGTGGCCGGGAACACGAAGGGAATGGCCGACGAAGCCAGCAGGTGCGCATGCGTGATGCGGTCGCGCACCGACAGGCGCTGCGAACGCACCCATGGCTCCATGGGAACCGCCGCCTCGAAGAAGGTGACGTGCTCGCCCGAGCTGTAGCTCGACGCGGTCACGGCCAGGGCCTGCAGGTGACCTTCCTGCATGAGCTGCGGCAGGCGCTCGAGCAGCACCATGCGCTGCAGCAGTTCGGAAAGCGGCGTGTTGTCGAGCAGCGACTTCGGCTTGATGCGCATCCAGTTGGCCGCGAAGCGCCCGAAGCCCAGCAGCATGCGCCAGCGCGTGCCGCTGCCGATCACCGAGAGCGAATCGGCGCGGTACACCTGCTCGGCGCGAAACCGGCTCCAGACGTCGGCGATGTGGCCGACCACGTAGTCGAAGTCGTCGCAGCCGCAAGCCAGCGCCGCCGCGTTGATGGCACCGGCCGAGGTGCCGGTGATGACCTGAAAGGGGTTGGCGGTGCCGGTGATTGCCGTGCCGGCCGCTCGGCGGATCGCGGCGATGGCTTCCAGCACGCCGACCTGGTAGGCGGCCCGGGCGCCGCCCCCGGTGAGCAGAAGGCCGGTGACGGGGCTGGTGTCGGGCATTTTGTTCGTTGTCGGGCTATTGGATGGGCTCGGGGTGCCGGCTTGGCGAGCGCCTTAGACTACCGGCCATTCAGGAGTTTGATCAATGGCACTCACCCCAGAAGGGCTCATGGAGGCGCTCAAGGCCGTCCAGGACCCTAACACCGGCAAGCCTTTCGCGGCGACCCGCTCGCTCAAGAACCTCCAGGTCTCGGAGGGCGACGTCTCGTTCGACCTCGAACTCGGCTACCCGGCCAAGAGCCAGCATGCGGCCATCCGCAGGGAGCTGGTGGCAGCCGCCAAGGCGCTGCCGGGCGTGGAGAACGTGTCGGTGAACATCGTCACCAAGGTCATCAGCCATGCCGTGCAGCGCGGCGTGCAGCTGATGCCCAACGTCAGGAACATCATCGCGGTGGCCTCGGGCAAGGGCGGCGTGGGCAAGAGCACCACCGCCGCCAACCTGGCGCTGGCGCTGGCCTCCGAGGGCGCCACCGTCGGCCTGCTCGACGCCGACATCTACGGCCCCAGCCAGCCCATGATGATGGGCATCGAAGGCCGCCCCGACAGCGCCGACGGCAAGACCATGGAGCCCATGGAGCGCCACGGCGTGCAGGTCATGTCGATCGGCTTCCTGGTCGACCAGGACCAGGCCATGATCTGGCGCGGCCCCATGGCCACGCAGGCGCTGGAGCAGCTGCTGCGCCAGACCAACTGGAAGGACCTCGACTACCTCGTCGTCGACATGCCCCCGGGCACCGGCGACATCCAGCTCACGCTGAGCCAGCGCGTGCCGATGACGGGCGCGGTGATCGTCACCACGCCGCAGGACATCGCGCTGCTCGACGCGAAGAAGGGCATCAAGATGTTCGAGAAGGTCGGCGTGCCGATCCTGGGCATCGTCGAGAACATGGCTGTGCACGTGTGCTCGAACTGCGGCCATGCCGAGCACATCTTCGGCGCCGATGGCGGCAAGAAGATGGCGGCCGAATACCAGATGGACTACCTGGGCGCGCTGCCGCTGGACATCAACATCCGCCTGCAGGCCGACAGCGGCGCGCCCACCGTGGTGTCCTCCCCTGACAGCGAGGCCGCCGGCATCTACAAGGCGGTCGCACGCCGCGTGGCGGTGGGCATCGCCGAGAAGGCGAAGGACTTCTCCGCGAAGTTCCCGACGATCTCGATCAGCAAGAACACCTGAAGAACGGCCTTTCCCGATGAACCTGCTCGCCTCGATGCGCTACCTGGTGGCGCTGAACGAGCACAAGCACTTCGGCCGCGCGGCCCAGGCCTGCCACATCACGCAGCCGGCGCTGTCAAATGCGCTGCGCGCGCTGGAGACCGAGTTCGGCGTCGTCATCGTCAAGCGGGCCCGCGTGTACGTGGGCCTCACGCACGAGGGCGAGCGCGTGCTGGCCACGGCGCAGCGCATGCTGCGCGACAACGAGGTGCTGCTGCAGGAGCTGCGCAGCGACGCGGACAACCCGCACGGCAGCCTGCGCATGGCGGCCGTGCCCACCGCGATCCCGATGCTCTCGCGCTTTGCGGCGATGCTGCAGGAGCGGCACCCGGGCATCGTGCCGGCCGTGCTCTCGATGAGCTCGCAGGACCTGGAGACGGGCCTGGAGAACCTCTCCATCGATCTCGCGCTGGGCTACACCGAGCGCATGCATCTTCCGGGCATCAAGCTCGCCGCGTGGCCGCAGAGCGTGGAGCACTACTTCCTGCTGCGCCGCGCGAAGAAGCCTTCGTCCGACCAGCTGCGCATCGGCCAGCCGATGTCGTGGGCCGAAGCGGGCAAGCTGCCGCTGTGCCTGCTGACCTCCGACATGCACAACCGCGCCATCGTCGACCAGGCGCTGCGCGAGGCGGGCGCGCCGGTGAATCCGGCCATCGAGACCAACTCGGTGCTCGCACTCGCACTCGCAGTGAGCGCGGGCAAGGTCTGCAGCGTGCTGCCCGGCGGCATGGTGGATGCCGTGCGCACCCACCGCGAATTGGAGGCGCTGCCGCTTGTGGGGCCGGACGTGCGCACGCCCATCGGCTTCATGACGCAGGACGGCGTTCGTGCCTCGCGGGCCCTCGAAGCTGCGCTGGCGTTCATGCAGGCGACCGAGTGGCAAGCGCATCTGCAGGCGCACGAGGGCTCGCTGGGCGATTGATCGCGGCAGGGCCCCGAGGGCCAGCCAGGGCCCTTCTCATTTAGTTATTGAATCAGGCCATGCCCTGATCGAATTTGACGGCGCTTAAACCGTTCGCAGACACTCCGCGCCCCGGATTAGCAAAAACTTACACATCCGGCGAACAAGGAGAAATATGGCAGGTTCATCTGCAGGCGTTCTCGATGGAGAACGCGTGGTCGGAGGAGGGGCGCAGACGCAACCCGGCTTCCTCGAAAAAGAACGCATCATCGCGGGCCCCGGCTTCAACCGCTGGCTCGTTCCACCGGCCGCACTGGCCATCCACCTGTGCATCGGCATGGCCTACGGCTTCTCGGTGTTCTGGCTGCCGCTGTCGAAGGCGCTGGGCACCGCCGGCACCGGCGCCCAGGCCTGCGCCAAGGACATGAGCTTCTTCGCCGAGCTCTTCGCCACCACCTGCGACTGGCGCGTGGCCACCCTCGGCTGGATGTACACCCTGTTCTTCGTCTTCCTCGGCTGCTCGGCGGCCCTGTGGGGCGGCTGGCTCGAACGCGCGGGCCCGCGCAAGGCCGGCGTGGTGTCGGCGCTGTGCTGGTGCGGCGGCATGCTGCTGTCGGCACTGGGCATCCACCTGCACCAGTTCTGGCTGATGATCCTCGGCTCGGGCGTGATCGGCGGCATCGGCCTGGGCCTGGGCTACATCTCTCCGGTGAGCACGCTGATCAAGTGGTTCCCGGACCGCCGCGGCATGGCCACCGGCATGGCCATCATGGGCTTCGGCGGCGGCGCGATGATCGGCTCGCCGCTGGCGGTCGACCTGATGAAGCGCTTCTCCACCGCCACCGACGTGGGCGTGATGCAGACCTTCGTGGTCATGGCCATCGGCTACTTCGTCTTCATGATGGCCGGCGCGCTGGGCTACCGCGTGCCGCCATCGGGCTGGAAGCCCGAAGGCTGGACGCCGCCGCCGGCGCAGACGAGCAACGCCATGATCACGCAGCGCCACGTGCACGTGAAGAAGGTCTGGGGCATTCCGCAGTTCTGGCTCGTGTGGCTGGTGCTGTGCATGAACGTGAGCGCGGGCATCGGCGTGATCGGCATGGCCTCGCCCATGCTGCAGGAAGTGTTCGGCGGCGCGCTGATCGAGCTGCCGGCCAGGTACGGCGAGCTCGACAAGACCCAGCTCGCAGCCATCGCGGCGGTGGCGGGCGGCTTCACCGCGCTGCTGTCGCTCTTCAACATCGGCGGGCGCTTCGTGTGGGCGAGCATGTCGGACAAGCTGGGCCGCAAGCTCACCTACACGGTGTTCTTCGTGCTCGGCGGCATCCTGTACGCGAGCATTCCCTCTTCCGCCGGCGCGGGCAGCAAGCTGCTCTTCGTGGGCGCGTGCTGCGTGATCGTGTCGATGTATGGCGGCGGCTTCGCCACCGTGCCGGCCTATCTGGCCGACCTGTTCGGCACGCAGTTCGTGGGCGCCATCCATGGCCGCCTGCTGACGGCGTGGGCCACGGCCGGCATCCTCGGTCCGGTGGTGGTGAACTACATGCGCGAGTACCAGCTGGGCCTGGGCCTGCCGCGCGAGCAGGTCTACAACCAGACCATGTACATCCTCGTGGGCATGCTGGTGATCGGCTTCATCGCCAACCTGCTGGTGCGCCCGGTGGCCGACAAGCACTTCATGAGCGACGAGGAACTGGCCGTCGAGAAGAAGCTGGCGCACGAGAAGGCCTCGGCCGCCGAAGTGGGCAGCGGCTCGGGCCGCGCCGACACGGTGAGCCCGGCGGTCGTCGCGCTGGCCTGGCTGGCGGTGGGCATTCCGCTGGCCTGGGGCGTCTACAAGACGCTGGTGAGCGCCGCCAAGTTCTTCAACTGACGGCCGGCGGCGGCAGGCGGCGGCGCCAGCGGTGCGCCCCGGCTGCAAGCCGCTGCAGGCGGACAATGGCGCCCAGCATTGGTTTACGCTTGGCGCCCACATGAAATCCAAAGTCCAGTTCCGCCTGCGCGTCTACCGGGACGACGCCATCGCCATCGGCCCCGGCAAGATCGCGGTGCTCGAAGCCGTGGCCGAGACCGGCTCGATCTCGGCGGCCGCCCGGCTGCTGGGCATGTCGTACCGCCGGGCCTGGATGCTGATCGACGAGATGAACCAGTCGCTGGCATCGCCGGCCGTGAATACGGCGGCAGGCGGCTCGCGCGGCGGCGGCACGGCGCTCACGCCGGTCGGCGAAGAGATCGTCAAGCACTACCGGGCCATCGAGAACGCCGCGCGCCTTGCCGCCGCGGCCGACATCCGGGCGCTGACGCGGCTGTTGGCGCCATGAGCTCCGAAGCCCATGCCGACGTGGTCTGCCGCCCGGTCGGCGTCGTGCGAAGCCGCTTCACCGAAGCCACCGGCATGCCGATCCAGACCGCCGGTGCGCCCGATGAAGCGGGGCGCGTCGAGGTCTTCGCCGAATTCGCGCCGGGCCTGCGCGACATCGAGGGCTTCGACTACCTGATCCTGGTCACGCACCTGCACCAGTGCGCGCACGAGCGGCTCGAGGTGGTGCCCTTCCTGGAGCAGGGCAATGCGTCGCACGGCGTCTTCGCGACCCGCGCGCCGGCCCGGCCGAACCGGCTGGGCCTGTCGATCGTTCGGCTCACGTCGGTGCAAGGCACGACGCTGCACTTCAGCGGCAACGACATGATGGACGGTACGCCCGTGCTCGACATCAAGCCCTACGTGCCGAAGTTCGATGCGAGGCAGACCACGCGCGTCGGCTGGTTCGGCGACAGGCTCGATCAGCTGCCGCGCACCCGCTCCGACGGCAGGATGGGCTGAGCGCCCGGATCTGCGTCGTTGTCCGGGCCCGGTGGCCGCTCCTGCCAGCCTTGCCAGCATGACCACACGCTCTGCGACAGCACCTCGCGCGCCTCTGGCGGCGCCTCTCGGATGCTGCCCACGCTGATGAAGCCTGCCAGGTACTCGCCCGGCAGCACGCCCACCTGACGCGCCAGCGTCTCGTCGAAGCAGCGCTCACCGCTCAGGACGATGGCGCCGTAACCCAGTTGGTGCGCGGCGCTCAGCAGGTTTCCCAGTGCGGCGCCTGCACCCAGCCATTGCTCGCGCGCCGGGATCTTGCTGCGCTCTTGTGGCGACACGACGAAGCCCAGCAACAACGGTGGTCGCGTGGCGTGCTCGCGCGCGCGCCGGAGGTCGGCTGGGCTGGCCAGCGGATCGCGCCGGAGCTTTTCCTGCTCGAAGCACCATGCCAGAGCCTCCCGGTTCTGGTGGCGGAACTCGATGACGCGCCACGGATGCAGGCCGCCGTGGTCGGGCGCACGCAGGCCGGCCTGGATGATCGCGTCGAGCTCGTCCGGATTCGGGCCGGGCTGCTCCAGCCGGCGCGGCGATACAGACCTGCGCGTCAGCAGGACTTCGAGAATGCGCTCCGCGCCTGTCATGTGCCGCCACATGGTGTCATTGCTCCTTGATGGCCGACGTGCCGGCGTCGGCCCATGCCGCTTCGCGGCGCAGCACCTCGCCGATGTCGCCCGCATCGGTGGCGCCCACGAAGAACGACTGGCTCGCGCCGTCCGCGCCCGTGATGGACAGCACGAAGCCGGCGGCGTCCATGGTGCGTTCGATGCGCCATTCCCGTACCTGTGTCACGCGATGGCGAAGCTCCAGCCGGCCCGAGATCGAACGGACGACGGCGTCGTGGGCGGAAGTGCGCATGGGCTGTGGTCTCCTACGCTGTATCCCGCAGTATATGAAGACTCATCGGATTGCGCATCCTCGTGGGAACCTGAGGCGTCTCCGTGTAACAATCGCGCCGTATTTCCATGAACACGACGAATTCGCTCATCGCCTCGACCGACTGGTTCCCGCTGGTGCTGTCGCTCAAGGTCGCCGCCGTGGCGACCGTGCTGGCGCTGATCGTGGGCGTGGCGCTGGGCTGGGTGTTCGCGCGCAAGAAATTCTTCGGCAGCAACGTCCTCGAAGCCGTATTCATGCTGCCGCTGGTGCTGCCGCCCACGGTGATCGGCTACGCCATCCTCGTTGCGGCCGGCCGCCGCAGCCCGCTGGGCGCCTGGCTGCGCGAGCACTTCGACTACACCATCATCTTCAGCTGGCACGGCGCCGTGGTCGCCTCGGCCGTGGTGGCGCTGCCGCTGGTGCTCAAGTCGGCCAGCGCGGCCTTCGCGGGCGTGGACCGCTCGCTCGAAGCCGCGGCCAGCACGCTGCGGCAGTCGCCGTTCTCGGTGTTCCTGCGCGTCACGCTGCCGCTGGCATGGCCCGGCATCCTGGCCGGCACGCTGCTCGCCTTCGCACGCGCCATGGGCGAGTTCGGCGCCTCGCTGATGGTGGCCGGCTCCATTCCGAAGCAGACCCAGACGCTGTCGATGGCTATCTACGACGCGGTGCAGGCCGGGCACGACGACCTCGCGCTGCTGCTGGTCGTCGTGACCTCGCTGCTGTCGATCACCGTGCTGGTGCTGTCGAACCGCTTCTTTTCGCTGAAATGAGCACACCCCCAGGCTTCGCGCACTTCGTGTCGCTACGCCAACCCCCTTGCAGGGGGCAACACCTGCGGCCCGGCAAAGCCGGTTCCGCGGTGTTCCCCGAAGGGGAAGGGGTCTCTTTTCAATCCTCGGCTCCCTATCAATTCCTGGAGATCATCATGCGTCCGTTGCGTCTTTTGTCCTTCGTCGTTGCCTTGGGCTTGCCGCTGGCTGCCGCCGCGCAGCAGATCACCGTGTCCGCCGCCGCGAGCCTGACCGACGCGTTCAAGGAGATCGGACCGAAGTTCGAGGCCGCCAAGGCGGGCGCGTCGGTGCGCTTCAACTTCGCGGCCTCGGGCGTGCTGCTGCAGCAGATCGGGCAGGGCGCGCCGGTGGACGTGTTCGCCAGCGCCGACCAGGAAACGATGAACCGCGGCGTCGAGCAAAAGGCCATCGATGCCGCCACGCGCAAGGACTTCGTGACCAACAGCCTGGTGCTCATCGAGCCCGCCAGGGAAGGCGTGGGCCTGAAATCGCTGCAGGACCTCAGCGGTGCCAATGTCAAGAAGATCGCCGTCGGCAAGGTCGCGACCGTGCCGGTCGGCCGCTACACCAGGCAGGTGCTCGACGGCGCCAACCTCTGGACCACGCTCGAGCCCAAGTTCGTGCAGGCCGACAGCGTGCGTCAGGTGCTCGACTACGTGAGCCGCGGCGAGGCCGAGGCCGGCTTCGTCTATCGCACTGACGCGGCCATCGCCGGCGACAAGGTCAGGATCGCCTTCACGCCCACCGGCCACACGCCCGTGAGCTATCCGATCGCCGTGGTCGCCGAGAGCAGGCAGAAGGCGCTGGCCGGCGACTTCATCGCCTTCCTGGCGACGCCCGCCGCGCAGGAAGTGCTCGCGCGCTACGGATTCGGCAAGCCATGATCGACGTCGATCTGAAGCTCACGGTGGCCGACGGCCGCCGGCGCTTCGATCTCGCGGTGCGTTTCGCGACGGACGTGCCCTTTGCCGCGCTCTACGGCCCGTCGGGCGCGGGCAAGTCGCTCACCCTGCAGGCCATCGCCGGCCTGTTGCATCCCAGTTCGGGCCACGTGAGGCTAGACGGCCGCACGCTGTACGACTCGGCGCAGGGCATCGACGTGCCCGCGCCGGCGCGGCGCATCGGCTACCTCTTCCAGGACTACGCGCTGTTCCCGCACCTGAGCGTGCGCGAGAACGTGGCTTTCGGCCTGACCGCATGGCACCGCCCCAAGCCCGCCGCGAAGGATGCCGAGCGCGTCCACGCACTGCTCGAGAACTTCGGCCTCGCCGCCCTGGCCGAGAGCCGTCCGCAGACCCTCTCGGGCGGCCAGCGGCAGCGCGTGGCGCTCGCCCGCGCCCTGGCCTGCGAACCCCAGGTGCTGCTGCTCGACGAGCCCTTCGCCGCCCTCAACCCCATGCTGCGCGCCGAACTGCGCGAGGAACTCGCCGAGGTGCGCAGGCAGTGGGGCATTCCGGTGCTGATGATCACGCACGACATCGAGGACGTCCTCGCGCTGGCCGACGTGGCTTTCGTCTACAGCGAAGGCCGGGTGGTGCGCGAGATCGACCTGCACAACGCCGAGAGCCGCGATTTCGCGCTGCACGAGGCGGCCGGTGCCCGCCTCGTGGAAGACACGCCGTTGCGGCGCAAGTTGAGGGGGCTGCTGATGCGGGACACGCGGGGAGCCTGAGGCGGCCCGTTCATTTCCTTTTTGAATCGCCGCATGTCCCGATTCAATTTGACGCTCCGCCGGCCCGCGGCGAACACTCGCTCGCATGAGCAGCGAGCAGAAGATCGAGTTTTACAAGGGCCCGGCGGGCGGCTGGGGCGCATTGCGCAGCGTGACGAACGCGCTGCTGCGGCAGGACATTCCGATCAAGGGCGCGAAGACGCTGCTGTCGGCCAACCAGCCTGACGGTTTCGACTGCCCGGGCTGCGCCTGGCCCGACCGCAACCACGCCTCCACCTTCGAGTTCTGCGAGAACGGCGTGAAGGCGGTGGCCGCCGAGGCCACTGCACGCCGCGCCGGCCCGGAGCTGTTCGCGAAGCACACGGTGGCCGAGCTGGCCGAGCAGAGCGACTTCTGGCTCGAGGACCAGGGCCGGCTCACCCACCCCATGGCCTACGACGCGGCGAGCGACAAGTACGTGCCGATCGAGTGGGACGACGCCTTCGCGCGCATCGCCCGCCACCTGAACGCGCTGCCCGACCCCGACCAAGCCATCTTCTACACCTCGGGCCGGGCCAGCAACGAAGCAGCCTTCCTGTACCAGCTCTTCGTGCGCGAGTACGGCACCAACAATTTTCCCGACTGCTCCAACATGTGCCACGAGCCCAGCGGCAGCGGCATGCGCCCGCAGCTCGGCGTGGGCAAGGGAACGGTCACCCTCGACGACTTCGAGAAGGCCGATGCGATCTTCATCTTCGGTCAGAACCCCGGCACCAACCATCCGCGCATGCTCGGCGAGCTGCGCGCGGCATCGAAGCGCGGCGCGCGCATCGTGAGCTTCAACCCGCTGCGCGAGCGCGGCCTGGAGCGGTTCGCCGATCCGCAGGACAAGCTGGAGATGGCGACCCTGGGCTCCACGCCCATCAGCACGCACTACTTCCAGCTGCGCGTGGGCGGCGACTTCGCCGCCATCAAGGGGATGATGAAGCACGTCCTCGAGCGCGAGGACGAGGCCGTGGCGCGCGGCGAGCCCTCGGTGCTCGACCATGCATTCATCGTCGAGCACACCACCGGCTTCGAGGCGCTGGCTGCCGACCTGCGCGCCGAGCAGTGGGACGTACTCGTGCGCGAATCGGGCCTGAGCGAGGAACAGATCCGCGCCGCGGCCGACGT
This sequence comes from Variovorax sp. 22077, assembly GCF_052044195.1. Classification (NCBI taxonomy): domain Bacteria; kingdom Pseudomonadati; phylum Pseudomonadota; class Betaproteobacteria; order Burkholderiales; family Comamonadaceae; genus Variovorax; species Variovorax sp. 22077. Next base: position 71,256 of record NZ_JBQEQC010000019.1, on the reverse strand, counting down.
GTACCTGGGCGCGAAGAGCGTCATCGCCTGCTGGGGCATGGGCATCACCCAGCACCAGCATTCGGTGGCCACGATCCAGATGATCGGCAACCTGCTGATGATGCGCGGCAACATGGGCCGCGAAGGCGCGGGCGCCTGCCCGGTGCGCGGCCACAGCAACGTGCAGGGCGACCGCACCATGGGCATCTGGGAGAAACCGCCCGCCGCGCTGCTCGACCGCCTGCAGCAGGTGTTCGGATTCGAGCCGCCGCGACGCAACGGCGTCGATACGGTCGAGGCCATCCAGTCGATGCTCGACGGCAAGGGCAAGGTGTTCTTTGCGCTCGGCGGCAACTTCGCTGCCGCCACGCCCGACACCTACCAGACCTGGAAGGCGCTGAAGCAGTGCGAGCTCACGGTGCACGTGACCACCAAGCTCAACCGCAGCCATGTGATCCACGGGCGCGAGGCGCTGATCCTGCCGTGCCTGGGCCGCACCGAGATCGACATGCAGGCCGGCGGCCAGCAGGGCGTGACGGTGGAAGACTCGATGAGCATGGTGCACATCTCGATGGGCATCAACCCGCCCGCGTCGGAGCACCTGCTGTCCGAGCCGGCCATCGTGGCGCGGCTCGCGGCGGCCACGCTGGGCGCGCGCAGCAAGACGCCGTGGCTCTGGCTCATCGAGGACTATTCGCGCATCCGCGACAAGATCGAAGCCGTGTTCGACGACTTCAAGGACTTCAACGTCCGCGTGGCGCACCCCGGCGGCTTCCGCCTGCGCAACACCGCGAGCGAGCGGGTGTGGAACACCGCCTCGAGGAAGGCCGTGTTCTTCACGCACGCTGTGCCGCTGGACACGCCTTCGCACCGCGCCCGCGCGCGCTTCGCCAAGAACGGCGCCAAGAAGGGCGACACCATCGTCTTCACGCTGCTGACCACGCGTTCGCACGACCAGTACAACACCACCATCTACGGCATGGACGACCGCTATCGCGGCGTCTTCGGCCAGCGCCGCGTGGTCTTCATCCACAAGGAGGACATCCGCGCCCTGGGCATGAAGGACGGCGACTGGGTCGACATCCAGACCGTGTGGAACGACGGCCAGGAGCGCCGTGCCGACCGCTTCAAGCTGGTGGCCTACGACATCCCGCGCGGCAACCTCGCGGCCTACTACCCCGAGACCAATCCGCTGGTGCCGTTGTCGGCCGTGGCGGAAAACGCTGGCACGCCGACTTCCAAGTCCATTCCCGTGGTGCTGGTGCCGCACGAGCTGCCGATCCAGAAGCTGGCGGAGGACGAGGCCGGCGGCGTGGTGGCCGCGTGAGCCCCTGCACGGCCGCTTCGAAGAGGGCTCGCATCGCAGCACGCCGGGGCGGAGGCACGCCGTGAGCGCCCTGCTGCAGGACAGCCTGTCGGTCGCCATCCTGCGCATGCTCGCGCAGGAGCCCGAAGGCACCGGCGTCTCGCTGCCGCGGCTGGGCAAGCGGCTCGGCCAGGGTGCCAGCGTGCTGATGCGCCGGCTCACGATGATGGGCGATGCCGCCATCGGCGGCGTGCGCGGCCCGGGCTGGGTGCGGGTGGTGCAGCACGACGACCGCTGGGTCGCGCACCTGCTCGAAGCCGGGCGGGCGCAGGTGAGAACACTGCCTCCCGAAGACGAAAACCGCGACTGAGCCGACAATGGCTCGCCCAGCCGGAGCCCACATGTCGAAGCCAGATCACGACGATTCCGAAGACACCCTGCCGCCGCTGTCGCGGCATGCCGTGCGCGTGTTCGGCGAGCGCGGCGTCGCTCCGGAAGGCGAACTGCGCGACGACACGCTCGCGGCCGAGGTGCCGGTGGCGCTCGTGTTCAACGGCGTCTCGCACGCGGTGATGATGGCCACCCCGCAGGACATGGAAGCCTTCGCGCTCGGCTTCGCGTTGAGCGAGGGCATCCTCGACACCGCCGCCGACTGCCGCGGCATCGACGTGCGCACCGTCGATGCGACCGAAGCCGGCCTGCCCGAAGGCATGCCCGGCATCGAGGTGCAGCTCGAGATCTCCACGCGCAGCTTCGAGCGCCTGAAGGACCGCCGCCGCAGCCTCGCGGGCCGCACCGGCTGCGGCGTGTGCGGCGTCGAGAGCTTCGCGGGGCTCGACCTCTCTCCGCAGCCCGTGCCCCGGCGCGACTGGATCGAACGCATCGACCTCGCGACCGTGCTGCGCGCCTTCGCCGCCATGCCGCCGCGCCAGGTCTTCAACGCCGAAGCCGGTGCGATCCATGCAGCCGCATGGGCCACCGTCGACGGCGAACTCACCGATCTCATGGAAGACGTCGGCCGCCACAACGCGCTCGACAAGCTCATCGGCAGCCTCGCGCAGGCGGGCCGCCTGCAGGAGCCGGGCTTCGTGCTGATGTCCAGCCGCGGCAGCCACGAACTCGTGCGCAAGTGCGCGCGCGTGGGCATCGCGGCGATGGCGACCATCTCCGCGCCCACTGCCATGGGCGTGCGCATGGCCGAGTTGTGCGGCCTGCGGTTCTGGGGGCTGTGCCGCGCGCCGCGGGGCGTGCTCTATGCCGACGGGCTCGGCGGCGCGGCTCTTTCGAGCGCCAGCACCGCATCGGCCACGGCCTCGATGCCCTGATCCGAGAGATCGCCCGCCGTCAAGCGCTGGCGTTGCGCCCAGGCGCGGAAATGCAGCTCCTGCGACTTCTGGTAATGCGGGTCGTAGTGCAGCGACATCAGCTCCGAGAACAGATGCGGCAGGTCGGCCTCGTGCGCCCACTGCTGCCAGCGAGAGACGGTCTCCTTGCCCTGCAATTCCTTGAGCGCGCCGAGCCTGTCGGCCAGCGCGTCGCGGTCGTCGCCAAGGTAGGCGTAGTCGCGCAGCAGATAGGCCAGCCGTGCCTCGGGCGTAGCCGACACCTCGATGCACGGCGCGGCGCGCATCCGTGCCACCAGCGGCAATGGCAGCGACAGGCGGCCGATGCGGATGCTCTCGCCCTCCACGTACAGCGGACGCGAGAGGTCGAGGGTTTCGAGCACCGCCGCGATGCGCGTCTCGAAGTGCTTCTGCGAGGGCTGCGCCACGCCCGGCAGCGAACCGAGCAGCGATCCCTTGTGGCAGGCGAAATCTTCCAGGTCGAGCACCTGCGCACCGCGCGCGGCCAGCGCGTGCAGCACGCGCGTCTTGGCGCTGCCGGTGGCGCCGCAGATCACGCGCAGGTCGAGCCTGGGCGTCAGCATGTCGATCTGCGAGATCACGTGCCGGCGAAAGCTCTTGTAGCCGCCCGCGAGCTGCTGCGCGTCCCAGCCGACCAGGCGCAGCCAGGTGACCATCGAGCCGCTGCGCATGCCGCCGCGCCAGCAGTAGACCAGCGGCTTCCAGTTCTCGGGCCGGTCGGCCAGCGTCTCGCGCAGGTGCCGCGCGATGTTGGCGGCCACCATCGCACCGCCGATGCGCCGCGCCTCGAATGCTCCCGTCTGCACGTAGACGGTGCCGACGATGTGGCGCTCCTCGTCGTTCAGCACCGGGCAGTTGATGGCGCCGGGAATGTGGTCGAGCGCGAACTCGGCCGGCGAGCGGGCGTCGATCAGCGTGTCGAAGGCGTGGCGGTCGGCCACCCGCACGGGCTGGCGATGACTCATGGCAGAAGGAACCTCATGCCCCCGATTGTCGGCGACCGGGGCGCTCAGGCGTAGGCCGGCCCGAGTCCCTTGCGCAAGCGAGCGCTCGCAAAGTCGACGAGCGTGACCAGCACGAACATCGCGATCAGCACCGTCATCGCCTGCTGCTGCTGGAAGATCGACAGGTGGAAGTACAGCAGCTGCCCCAGTCCGCCGCCGCCCACGAAGCCCAGCACGGCCGCCATGCGGATGTTCATTTCCCAGCGGTAGAGCGTGTAGGCCACCCACTGCGGCAGCACGATGGGCAGGCTGGCGTAGCTGAAGGCGGCGACGGGGCCGGCGCCCGAGAGCGTCAGCGCGTGCTCGGGCTCCCGCGGGGCGTTCTCGAGCGCCTCGGCGAACAGGCGCCCCAGCACGCCCGTGGTGTGCAGCGACAGCGCCAGCGCGCCCGCGAACGGCCCGATGCCGGCGGCCAGCACCATCAGCGCGGCCCAGACGAGTTCGGGCACGCTGCGCAGGAAGTTGAGGGCAAATCGCGCCACATGGCGAGGCATCCAGCCGGCGCGACCGGAGGCAGGCAAGGCCAGCACCGCGCCCGCAAGCGCCGCCAGCACGGTACCGAGGGCCGACACCGCCAGCGTCTGCAATGCCCCATGCCCGACCTTGGCGAGAAAGTCCGGCGACATGTCGGGCGGGAAGAACTCGGCGACGAACCTGCCCATGAGCTTGAGCGATTCCGCCGAGCCCAGTGCCCGGTAGTCGATGCCGAGGTAGACGAAGCTCGCCACCACGGCCGCGCCGATCAGCAGCAGCGCGATGCGGCATCGCCAGCACGGCGGCGGGCGCGGAGGCAGCGTCTTCGTCGTCATGCCAGCAGCCTCCGCAGCGCGCTGCTCAGCAGATCGGCCAGCAGCACCAGCGCCAGGAACACCAGCAGGATGCTGCTGGCCTCGCCGCCGTTGAGCATCTTCATCGACTGGTCCATCAACTGCCCAAGTCCGCCCGCGCCGACGAAGCCCATCACCACCGACGCGCGCACCGCGCATTCCCAGCGGTAGACGGTGTAGGAGGCCAGCTCCTGCGCCGTGTTCGGCAGCAGGCCGTAGCACAGCGCAGCCAGCCGCCCGCTGCCGCCTTCGAGCAGCGCGCGGGCCGGGCGCGTGTCGGCCGATTCGAGGATCTCCGCGTAGACCTTGCCCAGCATGCCGCCGTAGGTGATGGCCAGCGCCAGCACGCCCGAGGCCGGGCCGAGCCCCAGTGCGCGCACGAACAGCAGCGCCCAGACGATCTCCGGAATCGCCCGCAGCACCATCAGCAGCCAGCGCGCCGCCTGCCGCACGATGCCGGCCTGCACCCGGCCCGGCCCCGGCCCGATGCGCGAGATGGACAGCGCGCGGGTCGTCACGAAGCCCAGCGGAGCGCCGATCAGCAACGCGAGCGCGGTGCCGGCCGTGGCCATGGCCAGCGTCTCCAGCGTGGCCTTGAGCAGCAGGGCGAGAAAGGCCGGCGAGCCGTCGGGCGGGAAGAAACCCGCCAGGAAGCCGCCGATGACCGCCAGATTGCCGTCGGTGAAGAGCGCCCACGGCTTGAATTCGGACAGCGCCAGCATCGGCCACGCGATGACGAGCGCGGCGGCGCAGGCGGCCAGCCGCCGCGCGGCGTGCGGGTCGCGCATGGACGGGGAAGCGACGTTCGTGCTCAAGGGCAGTCGGGCCGATGGAAGGCCGCCTCCACCGCCGCCGCTGTCGTCGCACCCGCCGGCAGCGGCCGTTGCGTCGCGATGCCGCCTTCGCTCGCGTAGAGCGCATCGAGCATCTCTGGCGTGACCTGAGATGCCGGCAGGTCGAACATCACCGTCCCGGCGCGCATGCCGACGACGCGCGGAAACCAGCGCAGCGCGAGGTCCACCGCATGCAGCGATGCCATCAGCGTCGCGCCGGTCGATTCGCTCTGCGCGACGAGCTGGCCGATGGCCGCGTCGGCCAGCGTGGGGTCGAGTGCGGACACCGGCTCGTCGGCCAGCAGCAGGGCGGGGCGCTGGTAGAGCACGCGTGCGATGCCCACGCGCTGCAGCTGGCCGCCGGAGAGCCTGTCGCAGCGCTCGAACAGGCGGTCTTCCAGCGCAAGGCGCGAGAGCACCTCGTGCGCACCGGCGATGTCCGAGGGATGCAGCAGCGAGCCCAGCGCGCGCAGCATCGACCATTCGCCGAGCCGCCCTGCAAGCACGGCAGTGACCACGCGCAGCCTCGGCGCGATGGGCGGCGACTGGTGCACGGTGCCGATGCGGGCGCGCAGCTTCTTCAGCGCCGCCGCGGGCAGCTGCCACGGCCTGGCGTCGAGCGCCTGCACCTCGCCTTCGCCGGGCCGCAGCGACGCGCCGAGCACGCGCAGCAGCGTGGTCTTGCCTGCCCCCGAAGGGCCGATGACGGCGATGCGTTCGCCATCGCGCGCGGACAGCGTCACGCCGGCCAGCGCACGCTGGCCGTTGGGATGGACGACGCCCGCGCCTTCCAGCGAAAAACTCATCCGCGCAGGCTCACTTGATCAGGCCAGCCGACTTGCCCGCCGTCTCGATCCCGTCGTAGTTCGACGACTTGGTCGGGATGAACTTGCTCGCGCGCTGCAGCGCCATGATTTCCTTGTGCGCCGGATTGGCCGGGTCGAGCTTGAGGAAGGCGTCGGTCAGCTTCTTCGTGACCGCGGGATCGAGGCCGGGGCGCACGGTCCAGTTGTAGTCGTAGTAGGTCGGCGTGGTGGCCAGCACGCGCACCTTGGCGGCGTTGGGGTTCTTGGCCTCGACCAGCTTGTCCCACACCGAGGCGTTGAGCACGCCGGCCTCGGCGCGCGAGGCGGCCACGAAGGCCACGGTGGCGTCGTGCGCGCCCGAGAACGCGACGGTCTTGAAGTCCTTCTCGGGATTGATGCCCGCCTGCAGCAGGAAGTAGCGCGGCATCAGGCTGCCCGAGGTGGAGGAGGGCGCGCCGAAGGCGAAGGTCTTGCCCTTCAGGTCGGCCAGCGTCTTGGCGGTGCTGTCCACCGGCACGATGAACTTGCTGGTGAACACCTCGTCCTCCGCGCGCTGCACGATGGGCACCGCGCCGCCGTTGGTGCGGATGCGCGCCTGCACGTAGGTGAAGCCGCCGAGCCAGGCCAGGTCGATCTTGTTGGTGGCCAGGCCCTCGACCACGGCGGCGTAGTCGGTCACGGGCGTGAACTGCACGTCCATGCCGGTTTCCTTCTTGAGGTAGTCGCCCAGCGGCGTGAACTTGCGCTGCAGCTCGGTGGGCGCCTCGTCGGGAATGGCCGACACGCGCAGCACGCCCTGCGCGAAGGCGCCGAGGCTCGCGGCGGAGAAGGTCAGGCCAAGGGCCAGTCGGGTGAGAGTCTTTTTCATGGATGCGCCTCTGGGACGTGCGGGATAGGAAGGGACGGGATTGTAGAAAGCGGGCCCGATTCGATAATCGCGCCATGAACCCGACTCTCATGAACCCGCTCGCGCCGCTGCGCCTCACGAGTTTTTCGCATGGAGGCGGCTGCGGCTGCAAGATCGCGCCCGGCGTGCTGTCGCAGATCCTGAAGAACCAGGCCGGCGGGCTGATCCCGCCCGAGCTCATGGTGGGCATCGAGACCGCCGACGACGCAGCCGTCTACCGGCTCAACGACCAGCAGGCGCTGATCGCGACCACCGACTTCTTCATGCCCATCGTCGACGACCCGTACGAGTTCGGCCGCATCGCCGCGACCAACGCGATCAGCGACGTGTACGCGATGGGCGGGCGCCCGATCATGGCGCTGGCGCTCGTCGCCATGCCGATCAATCAGCTGCCGGTGGAAGTCATCGCCGAGATCGTGCGCGGCGGACAGGACGTGTGCCGCGCGGCCGGCATCCCCATTGCGGGCGGCCATACCATCGATTCGGTCGAGCCCATCTACGGCCTCGTCGCCATGGGCCTGGTGCACCCCGAGCGCGTACGCCGCAACGCCGACGCGAAGGCCGGCGACGTGCTCGTGCTGGGCAAGCCGCTGGGCGTGGGCGTGCTCTCCGCCGCGCTCAAGAAGGAACAGCTCTCCGAGACCGGCTACCGCCAGCTCATCGAGAACACGACGAAGCTCAACACCCCCGGCATCGCGCTGTCGGCTCTCGACGGCGTGCATGCGCTCACGGACGTCACCGGCTTCGGCCTGGCCGGCCACGCGCTCGAGCTGGCGCGCGGCGCAAAGCTCAGGGCCGTCATCGAGTGGTCGAGGGTGCCGCTGCTCGAGAACGTGGTGGTGATGGCCGCCGAAGGCATGGTCACCGGCGCGTCCGGCCGCAACTGGGCCGGCTACGGCGCCGACGTGAAACTCGTCCCCGGCCTGCACGCCACCACGCAGAACCTGCTGAGCGATCCGCAGACCTCGGGCGGACTGCTCGTGAGCTGCGCGCCCAATGCGGTCGATGCGGTGCTGAAGGTCTTCCGCGACGAGGGCTTCGCGCGCGCCGCAGTCATCGGCCGCGTGGAAGCCGGCGAGCCGTCGCTGCACGTGGTGCCCTGAAGAAGCAGTTCTACGCCGACTCGTCGAATGCCCGCTCGACGGCGGAGGGAGGAAGGAGTCGAACCTTCCCGGCGACGGCTGGCGCCACCAACCGGGTTTGAAGCCCGGCCGCCCCACCAGGGGCGATCTCCCTCCATGATCCGATTCGTCGTTCAAGGCCTTGCCCCGAACAACGACGTATCCGGCCGCAGCAGGTGCGTGTCTTTCACGCGCCGCGTGTAGCCCACACGATCGAAGAATTCCAGCAGCTGGATTGCGCGCTTGCGCCCCAGCCCGGTTGCGTCCCTGAAGCTCGCGGCCTCAAGGCCCGCAGGCCCGTCGAGGCAATCGCGCGCGATCGCCGCAAGGCGCTCCACCGTCGCCAATGGATAGTACAGGTCCTTCACCACCTGGAAGGTCTCGCCGCGGCGCGCGAGGCTCGCGAGCGTCTGCCGCACCATCGCTTCGCTCGCCGCGCAGTCCTTGGCCAGGTCGCGCACCCACGGCGGGTCGAAGCCGCGGTCGGCCAGCCTGGGCAGCAGCTTCTGCGCGAGCTTCTGCTCCGCCTCGTTGAGGCGCGCGGCATGGTCGGGCAGGTGCAGCCAGGTGCCGCTGCGCACCAGCGTGCCCCGCGCGACCAGCTCGTCGAGCGCATGGCGCCAGAGCGCGTCGTCCGTGCGTGGGCCGGCAAGGCGCTTGAGGCGGCGCGCATCGGGGCCGACTTCGTCTGGTGCGGTGCGATGGAAATCCGCGAGGCGCTCCGCGATCTGTTCCTCGAGCACGCCCAGGTGCGACCGAGCGATGGCCGTGTGGCCGATGCGCACCGCGTCGGCCGGCAGCGGAAGAGCCTCTTCGTCGGCCAGCGAGAGCGCACGCGCCGCCTGTGCGGTGTCGATGCCCAGCGGCGCGTTGTGCAGCAGCGCGGCCACGCGGGCAGCCCGTTCGTCGATGGCCCACGCCGCCAGCGTGCGCAGCCGCTCGGGCGTGCGGCGATAGCGCACCGGCGCGAACGGATCGAGCACGCGCACGCCCGCCACCGTGCGCGTGGCCGAGGCATCGCGCAGCACGCCGCGGTCGCCGTGCCATGCGCCTGCAGGCTCGCGCAGCACCAACTGGGCAAGGGCGGTCTCTCCGGGCGCGAGGGCATCGCGGTCGAGCAGCGCGACCGACGCCATCACGTCGCTCGCGCCCAGGTGCGCATGCACCGTCGCGCCCGAGGGCAGCGGCTTCGCCTCGTCGGGCCACAGCGTGAGCAGGATGTCGATGCGCGCCGAGGCGAGCGCAACCGACGGCGTGCAGACCCACTCGCCGCGATGCACCTCGTCCTTGCCGACGCCGGCCAGTGCGAGCGCACAGCGCTGCCCCGCGTGCGCCGACTCGGCCTGCTGGTTCTGCGCATGGATGCCGCGCACGCGCACCGTGCGGCTGCCCGGCGCGATGCGCAGCTCGTCGCCGATGCGCACCGTGCCGCTGAAGACCGTGCCGGTGACGACGGTGCCCACGCCGGAGAGGCTGAACGACCGGTCCACCGCGAGGCGGAAGGCCAGGCCTTCCTCGCGTGAATGTTCCTGACGGGCGACCTCCAGCAACCGCTCGCGCAGCGCGTCGATGCCTTCGCCCGTGGTGGCCGACACCGCCAGCATGGGCGCCCCGGCCAGCGGCGTGGGCGCGAGCAGGGCGGAGATGCCGGCCCGCACCTCGGCCAGACGCGATTCGCGAACGACCTCGTCGATGCGGTCGATCTTGGTGATGGCCACCGTCGCCTCGCGCACGCCGAGCAGCGCCACCACCGCGAAGTGCTCGCGTGTCTGCGGCATCACGCCGTCGTCGGCCGCCACCACCAGCAGCGCGTGGTCGATGCCGGTCGCGCCGGCGAGCATGGTGTGCAGCAGCCGCTCGTGGCCCGGCACGTCGACGAAGCCCAGCGACACCCCGTCTGGCGCGTGCAGGTACGCATAGCCGAGCTCGATGGAAATTCCGCGTCGTTTTTCCTCGGGCAGCCGGTCGGTGTCGACGCCGGTGAGCGCGCGAACCAGCGTGGTCTTGCCGTGGTCGATGTGGCCTGCGGTGCCGATGATCATCGTGGGTATGCCGTCACATGAAGTTGCGGGTGTGCAGTTCGGCGAGGCGCTGAGCCTCGTGGTGCCCGAAGCCCAGCCGCGAGAGCCGCGCCCGGCGCCCGGCCGCCATGTCGCGCTGCAGCTGCTGCACGGCCGCGTGCCCGCGCGCGACGGCAGCGGGCGAGAGTTCGCCGGCCGCCAGCAGCACCAGTGAGTCGAACACCTCCTCGTTGAGGCCCGCCGTGCCGGCCAGCGTGTCGTAGCGCAGCTCGATGGCGTTGCGCAGCCGCACCTGGTAGTCGGGCTGCACCGAGAGCCGGTATTCCAGGTGCGCCATGCCGAAGGCGACATGGCGCGCTTCGTCGCGCGCCGCGAGCCGCGCGATCTGCCGGGTCACCGGGTCGGGCGCGTGCGCATGCAGGAAATTGAGCAGGTTCACGAAGCTGCCTTCGCCGAGCACCGCCAGCAGGAAGGTGGCAATGGAGAAATCGGGCGCATCGAACAGCGTGCGCAGCGAGGCCTGCCCGCCCGCCGTCGACAGCGCCGGCCGGTGGCCGCGCAGCGTGGCGCGGCGCGTGAACACCTCCACGTGCCGCGCCTCGTCCGCGCACTGCAGCGCCAGCAGCTGCAGCACCTCGCGGAAGTGCGGGTGGATCTGCCCGAGGTGGCGCGCCGGCACCAGCAGCGCGGCGTTCTCGTTCTCGATCAGGTAGGTCATCACCTGCACCACGGCGGCTTCGACGGCGTCCGGCAGCTCGAAGGGTGCGTCCCAGTCGATGGCGGTGGCCGGGTCCCACTGGGCTGCGGCCGCCTGCCGATAGAGCTCGCCGGCCGTGGCGGCCCAGAGCTCGTCGCGGCGGTGCAGCGCGAAGAAAAAGGGCGGGCTGCCGGCTTCCACCGTGGCGCCGCGCGCGGCCAGGCCCCAGCCGGGCGGGGCGTCCGGGGCCGGGGCATCGCCGGCGTCGCCTGTCGATTGAGCGCCCAGCCAGCGGCCCTCGGCATGCGGGCCGCGCGTGATGGCCGCTTCATCCTGCCCGGCATCGAAGCGCAGCGCATGACCCTGGCTGCGGCACCAGGCCTCCAGGTGCATGCGCCAGTCCGGCGAGCGCCCGCGCACGCGCAGCTCGCCGCCCACCGGCCGTTCGGCCAGCGCGCGGCGAATGAGCAGCAGGGCGCCCTGGTCGAGGCCCAGCGACTCAATATCGATAGTCGGGGTTGGTGATGCGGCCATCGCCGTCGTAGAAGGCTTCGTCGTCCACCGCACGTTCGAGCAGCGCATAGCCGCTGGTGCGGCCGGCGCGCCATTCGCGCAATCCTTCGAGTTCGAGCAGCGGGCGCACCTGCGGGTCGTCCCAGCGCATCGCCATCAGCAGCGAGACGAAGCGGTCGACCAGCCCGGCCGGCGCGCCGGGGCTGGTGGTGAAGTTGCAGTGGTCGTAGGCGCCGGTGCGCGCCAACACGCGCGTGGCGCCCGGCGGCAGCGTGCCGTCGAGGCCGAAGGCCAGGTGGTTGCCGTCGATCAGGCAGCAGGCGTCGATCTCGCCGGCCATCAGCGCGAGCGCCGCATCGCGCTCGCCGCCGATGTGGTCGCCGTGCTTGCCGCCGAGCACGTCGAAGTAGCGCGCCTGGAAGTCGCGCTGCTTCACCAGGCCTTCGCTGCGCAGGTGGTCGAGCGGAATCAGCGTGGCCTGCGGCGAATCGAGCGCGCCGAACCCGATGGTCCTGCCGCGCAGGTCGGCCAGCGACTGCACCGGGCCGTCGGCGCGCACGACGATGGCGGAGCGCAGGTCGCAATCGGTGTCGCGCATGGCCACGGCTTGCACCTTCAGGCCCCGGCTGCGCGCGATGCGCTCGGCGCGTACCCAGGCCAGCGGCGAGTTCCACGCGAGGTGCAGCGTGCCGTCGAACTGCGCCTCGACCTGGCTTTCGTAGTTCGAATACAGCACGTAGTCGAAGGCCAGGCCGTTCTTCGCGAAGAAGGCCTTGAAGCCCTCCCAGATGGTGACGACCTTGGGCGCGTAAGCCACCGCGCCCATGATCAGCGTGGGTTCAGGCATGGAATCGATCCTTCCTCAGAACAGCGGCAGGCCGGTGACGGCCTTGCCGATGAAGTCGTAGAGCACGTCGGAGGTCGGCGCCATCACGCTCGACGCGCGGGCGTCGCGGAACAGCCGCTCGATGCCCGCCTCCTTGCGGAAGGCCGCGCCGCCGCACACGCGCATCGCGATGTCGGTGACTTCGAGCGCGGTCTCGGCGGCGGCCGCCTTCACTTCGAGCACGCGCAGCATGGTGTCGGCGCGGCCCGCGCCGATGGCTTCGATGGTGTCGGCCAGCAGCGCCTGCGCCATGTCGGCCTTGATGCGCCCCTTCGCAAGGTAGGCGCGGATGGTGGGCAGGTCGGCCAGCGATGAGCCGAGGTGCACGTGACGCGTCTGGCCCACGTGGCCGATGGCGCCTTGCAGCGCACCTTCCATCAGGCCGGTCGAGCAGGCCGCGCTGAGCACCGAGAACCACGGCAGCACCACGCCCATCATGGTGTCGAAGCCCTTGCCGTCCTCGCCGAGCCTGGCGCTCGCGGGAACGCGCACGTTGCTCGCGGTGATCGGCGTGGAGGCGTTGCCGCGCAGCCCCAGCCCGTTGAAGCGGCCGGGCTGGCTCAGCCCGTCGGATTTCGCGTCGACCAGCCACAGCGTGCTGGCGCCTTCGGCCGCGAGCGGCTTGCTCGACCACACGTAGCTGTCGGCCTCGAAGGCGGAGGTGACCCAGCTCTTGCGGGCGTCGAGCACCACGCTGCTGCCGTCCGCGCGCGCGGTGCCGGTGGGCGCCCAGAAGTGGCTGCGCGAATCGGCCTCGGAAAAGGCCAGCGTGCTCAGGTGCTTGCCCCTGGCGACGGCGCGGCGCGTGTCCTCGGGGCCGAACTGTTCGAGCACGGCCGTGGCGCAGTAGTGCATGCACACGATCATCGCGGTGGAGGGGCAGGTCTGCGCGATGCGCGAGACCACCTGCGCGGCCTCCTTCAGGCCCAGGCCCTGTCCGCCGACCGACGCGGCCGAGACCAGCCCGAGCAGGCCGGACTCGCCCAGCGCCGAGATCGTCTCTCGTGGAAAGCGTCCCTCGGCGTCGGTGCGCTGGGCCAGGGGCTTCAGCGTTTGCGTTTCGATACCGGCGAGCACTTCGAGGGGACTCATCGCTTTCTCCAGACAGGTGGTTGAGGGAAAGGGGGCGCTACAGCAGCCGCTCGCGCAGGGTGGCGAGCTGGCCCGTGAAGGGCATGCTGTCTTCCAGGCAGCGCAGGTCGAGCAGCAGGCGGTCTTCGGCGATGCGTCCGATCACCGGCAGCGGCAGGCCGCGCAGCGCGGTGGCGAGGGCGTCCAGCGCGGTGCCGATGCCCTTCTTCGAGGTGCCGGCCGGCGCAAGCGCGAGGCCCGCGGAGGGCAGGCGCTCCACCGGCAGCGAGCCGGAGCCGATCTGCCCGAGCAGCGGCACCACCTCGACCGTGAAGCGCGGTGCCACGGCCGCCTGCACAGGCTCGCGCAACGCCTCGGCCATCTCGCGGATCGCATCGGCGGGCCGGGTGAGCAGCCGCAGCGTCGGCAGGTCCTGCGCGAGGCGCTCGGGCCGCAGGTAGAGCGACAGCGTCGCCTCGAGCGCGGCCAGCGGCAGCTTGCTCATGCGCAGCGCGCGCTTCATCGGGAACTTGCGGATGCGGCCCACGGCTTCCTTGCTGCCCACGATGAGGCCGGCCTGCGGTCCGCCGAGCAGCTTGTCGCCCGAGAAGGTGACCACGTCGCAGCCGGCCGCGAGCATCTCCTGCGGCAGCGGCTCGCGCGGCAGGCCGTAGCGCGCGAGGTCGACCAGCGAGCCGCTGCCCAGGTCGGTGGCCAGCGGCACGCCGCGCGCATGCGCGATGCCGGCGAGCGTGGCCTCGTCGACGGCCGAGGTGAAGCCCTGCACGGCGTAGTTGCTGGTGTGCACCTTCATCACGAGCGCGGTGCGATCGTTGATGGCGCGCTCGTAGTCCTGCGGATGCGTGCGGTTGGTGGTGCCGACCTCGACCATGCGCGCGCCCGCGCTGGCCATCACGTCGGGCATGCGGAAGGCGCCGCCGATCTCCACCAGCTCCCCGCGCGAGACGATCACCTCGCGTTCGCGCGCCAGCGCCGCGATGGTGAGCAGCACCGCGGCGGCGTTGTTGTTGACCACCGTGGCGGCCTCGGCGCCGGTGATGGTGCACAGAAGCTCTTCGACCAGCGAGTCGCGGTCGCCTCGGCTGCCGGTGGCGAGGTCGTACTCGAGGTTGTTGGGCGACGTCATCACCGCCAGCAGCCGCTGCAGCGCCGCATCGGCCAGCAAGGCGCGGCCCAGGTTGGTGTGGATGACGGTGCCCGTGAGGTTCAGCACCGCCTTCATGCGCGGCGCGAGGCGCGACTGGATGCGCGCGGCGAGCGCGTCGCCGAGCGCATCGGGCCGCACGTCGGCAGCGGCGAGTTTGCCTGCGACGGCTTGTGCGCGAAGCCCTTCGAGCAGCGCGCGCGCCTCTTTCACCACGAGCGTGTGGCCGTTCTCGGCCAGCAATGCACCCGGCACGGCGAGGCGCAGCAATTGATCGACAGAAGGCAGATCCTGGGGCCTTGCCGTCGAGCCGTGGACCACGGACTCTTCGGGCATCGCCATCAGCCGCCTCCGCCGTCGTCTGGTATTTCGGGGTCGCTGAACAGCAGCATCAGGTTGTGGCCGCTGCGCTGGTGGCCGCCTTCGGACACGAGCAGATCCAGCGTGACGCTCGCCAGGTCGTCTGCAACGGGTTCGACCTCGGGGTCCTTCTCCATCACGACCTGCTTGAGGTAGTGGCCGCAGCTGTCGCAGCACTCGGCCTTCACCGCGCCTTCGCGCGCGCCGGTGGCCGGAAGTTCCACGCCGGGCTGCGGCGCCAGCGACTCGAAGTGGATGCCCTTGGTGCTCTCGCAGTGCGTGCACTTGATGCGCACGTAGTGCCACTCGGTGCCGCACAGCGAGCAGTGCAGGTAGCGAAAGCCCGCCTCGTCGGCGCCGATGCGCGTGATGCTCGCTGTGGGTGCGCTGCCGCAGCAGGGGCATTCGTTGCCGGGGTCGGTGCGGCCGTAGATGTTCTCGCCTGCGCTCTCGGCCACCTGCAGCACCAGGTGCGTCCAGTAGGCCTGCAGCCCGGCGGCGATCAGCGGCGCCGCGGCAAGGTCGAGGCCGAACATGATGCGGCGCGAGAGCCGGTCGGCCTGCGCGTCGATCCATGCGTCGTCGGCGGCCGCCACGCGGTCGAGCGTGTCGCGTGCGGGGCCTTCGGGCAGCCTTGCGCGAAAGAGTGCGAGCAGCCGGCGCAGTTCATTCAGCCAGACCGGATCGCGCGTCCAGCCGAAGGCGGGCATCGGCGGCTTGAGCACCTTCGCGGCGGCCTCGAGCGCTTCGGATCCGGGCAGCTCGACAGGCGGGTAGTCCTGCAGCACCTGGTGCTGCGCCTGGGCGAGGTCGGCGATGAAGATCAGGTACTCGCGCATCGGATGCGATGCCGCGAGCTGCCGCAGCCTGAGCTGGCGGTCGGAGAAGGCGAGGGAGCGCACCGGCAGGCGCAGGAACGGCATCTGCCGCCCGGCCTGCATGGCGATCTGCTCCGGCTCGAGGACGCGGGTGGTCCGGATCGGCGGTGGATTGCCGTTGGAACTGCTCATCCGGACGACTCTACAGCCATTCGCACGATTTGCGATACGCGATCGCCCCGAGTCCCCGCAGGGCGGCCCGGGTTTGTTCGCAGGATGCCGCTGAACCGCCGTTGCCGGGCCGGAGGTATCGCCCCCGGAAGGGGGAAGGCGCGCGCCACACGAAGTGCGCGCAGCCTGGAGAGAACCAGTTCATTCCCCCCGGGTCATCTTGCGGTGCCACAGCGGATGGTTGAGCTTGGCCCAGCCTTCGGTGACCGTGCCGCGCGTCATCGCGCGCAGCGTGCCCTTGACCCAGATGGCCGCGTAGATGTGCGTGATGACCGAGAGGATCAGCACCACGGCCGAGGCCGCGTGCACCACCACCGCGATGCGCCGCAGGATGATCGGGAAGAAGCCCACGAACCACGGGCTCCAGAACATGAAGCCTGTCACCAGCAACAGCAGCAGGCTGATACCGAAGGCCCAGAACACCAGCTTCTGGCCGGCGTTGTATTTGCCCACCGGCGGCATGCTCGACTTGTCGCCCTTGAGCATCTTCGGCGCATTGGCGATCCAATCGCGGTCGCCCTTGTCGAGGATGTTCTCGCGCCACATCGTGAAGAACAGGAACACGAAGCCCAGCACCATCAGCAGCCCCATGAAGGGATGCAGGATGCGCGTCCAGGGCCCGCCGCCGAAGAGCGCGCTCAGGAAGAACAGGCTCGGGTGGAAGAAGGCCAGGCCCGAGAGCGCCGCGGCGAAGAACATGATCGCGACGAACCAGTGGTTCATGCGCGTGGCGTCGCGGTAGCGGCGAAGGTAGTAGCGTGTCATCGCGTTCTTCTCCTCATGCGCGGGGTGCGGTGGGCGGCGTCGAAGAGGCCGAGGCCGGCGGCTGCTCGATCACCACCACGTCGTCGGGCCTGCCGTCGCGGCCGGCGTCGGGATGGTCGTCCTTGGGCTCGATGGGGCCGGTCTTCATGTAGTGGAAGAAGCTGCCCACCACGGCGCCGATCATGGCGACCACGGCGAGCGGCTTGGCGACGCCCTTCCACAGCGACACCAGCGGGCTGATGTGCGGGTCCTTCGGAAGGTCGGCGTACAGCTGCGGCCGGTCGGCGTGCTGCAGCACGTACATCACGTGAGTGCCGCCCACGCCCGCCGGGTCGTAGACGCCGGCGTTGGCGAAGCCGCGCTCCTTCAGGTCGACGATGCGCTCCGAGGCGTACTCGTGCATGTCCTCCTTGGTGCCGAAGTGCAGCGCGCCGGTGGGGCAGGCCTTCACGCAGGCCGGCTCCAGGCCCACGCCCACGCGGTCGGAGCACAGCGAGCACTTGTAGGCCTTGTTGTCGACCTTGCTGATGCGCGGCACGTCGAAGGGACAGCCGGTGACGCAGTTGCCGCAGCCCACGCAATGCTCGCTGATGAAGTCGACGATGCCGTTGGCGTACTTGACGATGGCACCCGGCGAGGGGCACGACTTCAGGCAGCCGGGGTCTTCGCAGTGCATGCAGCCGTCCTTGCGGATCAGCCATTCGAGCTTGCCGGCTTCGGGCTCGACCTCGGAGAACTTCATCACCGTCCAGGAGGCGGGCGTGAGGTCGACCGGGTTGTCGTAGGTGCCGTGCGTGGTGCCGACTTCGTCGCGCAGGTCGTTCCACTGCATGCATGCGACCTGGCAGGCCTTGCAGCCGATGCAGGCCGACACGTCGATCAGCTTCGCGACCGGCTGGATCTGCGGCCGATGGCGGATCTCGGGCGACGGCGTGGTCGTGGCCGAGCGGGCGGCGATGTCTAGGGTTTGAAGAGATGACATCGTTCAGGCCTTCTCGATGTTTACGGTGAAGGACTTGTACTCCGGCGTCTGCGTGTTCGCGTCGCCCACGAACGGCGTCAGCGTGTTCACCAGATAGCCGGGCTTGGCGATGCCCACGAAGCCCCAGTGGTTCGGCAGTCCTACGGTATGGACCGTGCGCCCGTCCACCTGAAGTCCCACGATGCGCTTGGTGACCACGGCCACGGCCTTGATGTAGCCGCGCTTGCTCGACACCTTGACCATGTCGCCGTGGCCGATGCCCTTCTCCTTCGCGAGCTCTTCGCCGATCTCGACGAACTGCTGCGGTTGGATGATGGCCGAGGTACGCACGTTCTTGGTCCAGTAGTGGAAGTGCTCGGTGAGCCGGTAGCTGGTCGCCACGTACGGGAAGTCCTTCGGCACGCCGAGCCTCTCGAGGTCGCCCTTGAAGATGCGTGCCGCGGGGTTGGCGCGCGCCTTCTCGTTGTTCGGGTGCATCAGGTTGTTGACCAGCGGCGACTCGAACGGCTCGTAGTGCTCGGGCAGCGGTCCTTCGGCCATGCCGGTGGGCGCGAACAGGCGCGCCACGCCCTCGGCGGTCATGATGAAGGGGCGCACCGCGTCGGCTTCCGTCGGGTTGGCGTCGGGCCGGATGTCGGGAATGTCCGAACCTGCCCACTGCTTGCCGTTCCACGCGATCAGGCCGCGCCTGGCGATCCATGGCTTGCCGGTGGCGGGGTCGGTGGACGCGCCGTTGTAGAGGATGCGCCGGTTCGCCGGCCAAGCCCACGCCCAGTTCTGCACCATGCCGATGCCGTACGGGTCGGCGTTGTCGCGCCGCGCCATCTGGTTGCCGGCCTGCGTCCATGCGCCCGAGTAGATCCAGCAGCCGCTGGCGGTGCTGCCGTCGTCGCGCAGCAGGCCGAAGCCCGAGAGCTGTTCGCCGGCCTTGGCCAGCGGGGGCTTGGTCGGGTCCTTCGGATCGGTCAGGTCGGCGAGCGCGCGGCCGTTGTATTCCATCGCCAGTTCCTGCGCGGAGGGCGAGTGCGGAATCTTGTAGGGCCAGGTGAGCTTGACGATCGGATCGGGGAAGGCGCCGCCGTCCTTCGCGTAGGCGGCGCGCAGCCGGTTGAAGATGCCGGCGACGATCTCGATGTCGCCCTTGGCCTCGCCCGGCGGCTCCGCGCCCTTCCAGTGCCACTGCAGCCAGCGGCTGGAGTTGGTGAGCGAGCCGTCCTCCTCCGCGAAGCAGGTGGAAGGCAGGCGGAACACCGTGGTCTGGATGTCGGCGCTCTTGACGTCGTTGAACTCGCCGAAGTTGCGCCAGAACTCGCTGGTCTCGGTCTGCAGCGGATCGATGGTGACCAGGAACTTGAGCTTCGAGAGCCCGTCGACGATCTTCTTCTTGTCGGGGAAGGAGCCCACCGGGTTGAAGCCCTGGCAGATGTAGCCGTTGAGCTTGCCCTGGTTCATGAGCTCGAAGGCCTGCAGCACGTCGTAGAGCCTGTCGATCTTAGGCAGGTAGTGGAAGGCCCACTCGTTCTCCGCCGTGGCCGCGTCGCCCCACCACGACTTCTGCATGCTGACGAAGAACTTCGGGTAGTTCTGCCAGTAGCTCATCTGGTTGGGCCGCAGGGGCTTGAGCGCGCGGGTCTTGTAGTAGTCCTCCAGCGTCTGCTCGCTGTCACGCGCCAGCGACATGTAGCCCGGCAGGGAGTTCGACAGCAGCCCCAGGTCGGTCAGGCCCTGGATGTTGCTGTGGCCGCGCAGCGCGTTCATGCCGCCGCCCGGCACGCCGATGTTGCCCAGCAGCAGCTGCACGATGGCGCCGGTGCGGATCATCTGCGAGCCCTGGCTGTGCTGCGTCCAGCCCAGCGCGTACATGATGGTCATGGTGCGCTGGGAGGTGCTGGTGCTCGCGATGTACTCGCACACCTTCAGGAACTTGTCCTTCGGCGTGCCTGTGATGCGGCTCACCATGTCGGGCGTGTAGCGCGAATAGTGCCGCTTCATCACCTGAAGCACGCAGTTCGGGTCCTGCATGCTCATGTCGACCTTGGCCATGCCCTGCTCGTCGAGTGCGTAGCCCCACGACTTGGGGTCGTAGTTGCGCTTCTCGGCGTTGTAGCCGCTGAACAGGCCGTCCTCGAACTTGTAGTCGGGGCCGACGATGAAGGTCGCGTTGGTGTAGTTGCGGACGTACTCGGTCTGGATCCTGTCGTTGCTCAGCAGGTAGTTGATGACCCCCGCCAGGAAGGCGATGTCCGACCCCGCGCGGATCGGCGCGTAGTAGTCGGCCATGGCGGCCGAGCGCGTGAAGCGCGGGTCGACCACCACCAGGCGGGCCTTGTTCTGTTTCTTGGCTTCGATGACCCACTTGAAGCCGCACGGATGCGCCTCCGCGGCGTTGCCGCCCATGATCAGCACGACATCCGCGTTCTGGATGTCCTGCCAGTGGTTGGTCATCGCGCCTCTGCCGAACGTCGGGGCCAGACTGGCCACCGTAGGTCCGTGTCAGACGCGTGCCTGGTTGTCGAACACCAGCATTCCGGTCGAGCGGAATGCCTTGTGCGTGATGTATCCGGTTTCGTTGGACGAGGCCGAGGCGCAGAGCATGCCGGAGCTGGTCCAGCGGTTCACGGTCTTGCCGTCAGCGTTGGTGGTCTGGAAGTTGGCGTCGCGGTCGGCCTTCAGCAGCTTGGCGATGCGGTCGAGCGCCTCGTCCCAGCCGATGCGCTTCCACTCCGTGGCGCCGGGTTCGCGCACCTCGGGGTATTTCAGGCGCATGGGGCTGTGCACGAAGTCGAGCAGGCCGGCGCCCTTGGGGCACAGCGTGCCGCGGTTGACGGGGTGGTCGGCATCGCCCTCGATGTGGAGGATGTCGGACACCACGTTCTTCGCCTTGTCGCCAAGGCTGTACATGATGAGGCCGCAGCCCACCGAGCAGTACGGGCAGGTGTTACGTGTCTCGGTGGTGCGCGCGAGCTTGAAGTTGCGGGCCTCGGCCAGCGCGGCGGTCGGCGAGAAGCCGAGCGCGGCGATGCTGGAGCCGACCAGCCCCGCGCTGCTGACGCGGAAGAATTGCCGGCGGTTCATGTCCATGACGGAACCTCCTGCGGCGGTGAAGTGGGGGGTCGTTTCATCGTGGTCTTCTTTTCTTCTTGCGGGTAACTCGAACGAAAGCTGGCAAGCCGCGCTACTTCGGCGCCGAACCGTCGCCAGCGCTGGGCGCGGGCGCCGCGCCGCCGGACGAGCCGGCGCCGCCCGGGCCGCTCATGCCGCCGACGGCTGCGCCGCCTTCGGACGGCCCGTTGTGGGACGTGGTGGACTCGACCTTGTCGCCGGACTCGGCAGGCGTGATGCCGGTGGGGCTGGCGCCGGTCGTGCCGGCGCTGGCCTTGGGGGCGGGGGGTTTGGGATCGCAGGCGCTCGAGAGCACGCCGAGGGCCAGGCACAGACCCAGGGTTCGCAGGCGCTGAGATTGCAACATCGACACTCCTTCGGGGAAAGGATCGCCAGATAGTGGAATGTTTTTATTTGCCTCGTCGCCGCCGCCAAAGAATGTCTGATCGGAGCGAAGGGGTGTTTGAGTCGCATCATGCGGCAGGGCCGGTGTGCGGGCAAGTAGGCCAAAACCGGCAATAACCCTCGAATCCGGCTGCGAGCGAGCCTCTCGGCTATCGTCGCGGCCATGAATGCCTCCCTTCGCCTGGGTTGGCGCACGCTCTGGCGCGACCTGCGTGCCGGCGAGCTGCGCCTGTTGATCGTCGCCGTGCTCCTGGCCGTGGCCGCGCTCACGGCCGTCGGCTTCTTCGCCGACCGGCTGCAGGGCGGGCTCAAGCGAGACGCGCGGCAGCTGCTGGGCGGCGACGCGGTGATCGTCAGCGACAACCCGACGCCCGAGGCTTTCGTGGCGCAGGCCAAGTCGCTGGGGCTGCAGGGCTCCTCTACGTACGGCTTCCCGACCATGGCCCGCGCCGAGGACGCGCAGGGCGGCGCCAGCAAGCTGGTGGCGCTGAAGGCGGTGACCACGGGCTACCCGCTGCGCGGCAGCCTGCAGACCTCCACCACCATCGATGGCGCGGGTGCCGTCACGCGCGACATCCCGCCGCCGGGCGAGACCTGGGTCGATGCCTCGCTGCTCGACTCGCTGGGCCTGAAGGTCGGCGACACGTTGCTGCTCGGCGACACCGGCCTGCGCGTGGGCCGCGTCATCACGCTGGAGCCCGATCGCGGCGCCGGCTTCATGAGCTTCTCGCCGCGCGTGATGCTCAACCAGGCCGACGTGGCCCGCACCGGGCTCGTGCAGCCGGCCAGCCGCGTGGGCTACCGATATGCCGTGGCCGGCAGCGACGCCGCGGTCAAGCGCTTCACCGACTGGGCCGACGCCACCATCAAGAAGGGCGAACTTCGCGGCGTTCGGCTCGATTCCTTCGAAAGCGGCCGGCCCGAGATGCGCCAGACGCTCGATCGCGCCGAGAAATTCCTGAGCCTCGTCGCGCTGCTGGCTGCGCTGCTGTCGGCTGTGGCGGTAGCGCTGGCCGCGCGCGGCTTCGCGGCCAGCCACCTCGACGACTGCGCGATGCTGCGCGTGCTCGGCCAGAGCCAGCGCACCATCGCTGTGGCCTATGCCTTCGAGTTCGCGGTGATCGGCATCGTGGCCAGCGCACTGGGCGTGGCCATCGGCTTCGCGGTGCACTACGTGTTCGTGCTGCTGCTGGCGGGGCTGGTCGAGACCGCGCTGCCCGCGGCCACGCTGTGGCCCGTGGCCTTCGGGCTCGGCATGGGGCTCACGCTGCTCTTCGCCTTCGGCCTGCCGCCGGTGCTGCAGCTGGCGCGCGTCCCGCCGCTTCGCGTGATCCGGCGCGACGTGGGCGGGCTCAAGCCCGCGTCGCTCGCGGTGCTGGGCGTCGGCGTCGCGGGCTTCGCGGCCCTGCTGATGGCGGCCAGCAGCGACATCAAGCTGGGGCTCATCGCCGTCGGCGGCTTCGCGGGGGCGGTGGCGGTGTTCGCGCTCTTGAGCTGGCTGGCAGTGAAGGTGCTGCGCCGCAGCGTCAACGAAACGACCGCGCCGCGCTGGCTGGTGCTGGCGACGCGGCAGATCTCGGCGCGGCCGGCCTATGCGGTGGTGCAGGTCAGCGCGCTCTCGGTGGGGCTGCTGGCGCTGGTGCTGCTGGTGCTGCTTCGCACCGACCTCGTCGCGAGCTGGCGCCAGGCCACGCCGCCCGACGCGCCGAACCGCTTCGTCATCAACGTCATGCCCGACCAGAGCGAGGCTTTCCAGAAGTCGCTGCGCGATGCAGGCGTGAGCAAGTTCGACTGGTACCCGATGATCCGCGGCCGGCTCGTGGCCATCAACGACAAGCCGGTCTCGCCCGACGACTACACCGAGGACCGTGCCAAGCGACTGGTCGACCGCGAATTCAACCTCAGCAACAGCCTGGAGGCGCCGCCGCACAACAGCATCACCTCCGGCAAGTGGACACCCGGCGCGTCCGGCGAGGTGAGCGTGGAAGAGGGCCTGGCCGAGACGCTGGGCCTGAAGATGGGCGATGTGCTGCGCTTCGACATCGGCGGCATGCAGAACGATGCGCGCATCACCTCGCTGCGCAAGGTCGACTGGGGCTCGATGCACGCCAACTTCTTCGTGATGTACACGGTGGCCTCGCTCGCCGACGTGCCCACCACCTACATGGGCGCCTTCCGCGCGCCCGAGACGCGCGGCTTCGACAACGCGCTGGTGCGCAGCTATCCGAACGTGACCAACGTCGACATGAGCGCGACCATCAACCAGGTGCAGCGCGTGCTCGATCAGGTGATCCGCGCGGTCGAGTTCCTGTTCGGCTTCACGCTCGCGGCCGGTCTCGTGGTGCTCTTCGCCGCGGTGACGGCCACCCGCGAGGAACGCGCGCGCGAGTTCGCGGTGATGCGCGCGGTGGGCGCGCGTGCCAGCCTGCTGCGGCAGGTACAGCGCGCCGAGCTCGCGGGCGTGGGCCTGCTCGCGGGTTTCCTCGCGAGCATCGTGGCCGCGCTCATCGGCTGGGGGCTCGCGCGCTTCGTGTTCGAGTTCACCTGGACCGCCTCGCCGCTGGTGCCGGTCGCCGGCGCGCTGGCCGGGGCGGTGCTGGCGCTCGGCGCCGGATGGTGGGGCCTGCGCGAGGTGCTGCGCCGGCCGGTGGTCGACACCTTGCGGCGCGCGGCGGAGTAATTTTTTTCTTTTCTTCGTGGCGATGCGAAGCAAGACGAGGCCGGGGATGCAATACATTCCCCGGCCCCGTATCCATTTCAAGAAGAGAGAAATTCCCGCATGCGCCTGGCGTCATTCCAGATCACCAACTTTCGCTCGATCAACGACAGCGGCCTCATCGACTCCACGCAGATCACCACGATCCTCGGCCGGAATGACAGCGGCAAATCGAACCTGCTGCGCGCGCTGCACAGCCTGAACCCCGCCGAAGGCATCGCCGAACTCAGCCCCATCAAGGACTTCCCGCGCCATCGCCGCCTGGAAGAGTGCACGGGCGACACGCCCGTCGTGTTCACGCGCTGGAGCCTCGACGAGAGCGAGCAGGCCGAGCTGGCCGCGATCCTGCCGCGCGCGGCAGGCGTGCGCCACGTCACCGCGAGCCGCGGCTATGCCGCCGTCCGCACGGCCGGGTTCGAAGGACTCGGTGCCCTGTCGCTGGACGTGAGCGAGATCAAGGGCAAGGTCCGCAAGATCGTGCCGGCAGTCAAGGCCGCGGCCGAGAAGGTCGCAGACGAGGCGAAGGCCGCGCTGGACCAGGAAGCCGACCTCTTCGACGCCGCGATGATCATGAGCCCCGACTACATCAGGTGGTCGGCCGGCGCGGTCAAGGCGGCGCAGGCCCTGCGCAAGGCGCTGGCCGTGGCCGGCGCCGAGCTCAGCGACAAGCAGGAGCAGATGCTCGGCGAGCTGGAAGACATGGCCCTGGCCATCGCCAACGACGCGCCCGCGCTGGAGCGCGCGCGGGAATGGGTCGTCGGCAAGCTGCCGCGCTTCGTCTACGTCGACGAATACCCGGCGCTGCCCGGGCGCCAGAACATCGCCGAATACCTGGGGCGCGAGGGCTGGGGCCAGCTCACGCCCGAGCAGCAGAGCTTCGGCAGGCTGTGCAAGGTCGCGGGGCTCGACCTGCGGCAGCTGCAGGCCCTGCTCGAGAAGAACGACCAGGCCACGCGCAACCAGCTCGTCAACCGCGCCGGCTCGGTGGTGACCGCCGAGATCCGCCGCCTCTGGAAGGACCGTGCGCTGAAGGTGCGCTTCAACCTCGACGGCCAGTACCTCGACACGCTGGTGTCCGACCCGAACGCCGCCTACGAAGTCGAGGTGAACCTGCAGGAGCGCAGCCGCGGCTTCCAGTGGTTCTTCTCGTTCTACGTCGCCTTCTTCGCCGACACCCGCGGCGGCCGGGCCGAGGACGCCGTGCTGCTGCTGGACGAACCCGGCCTGCACCTGCACCCCCATTCGCAGGCCGACCTGCTGGCGCACCTCGAAAAGGACTTCGCCGGCAACCAGGTCATCTACACCACGCATTCGCCGTTCATGGTGCCCGCCCACCGCCTCGACGCCGTGCGCACCGCGAGCCTGAGCGAAACGGCGGGCACCACTGTGAGCAACACCGCCGAGGGCGACGAGCGCACGCTGTTTCCGCTCAAGGCCGCGCTGGCGCTGAGCCGGATGGCGAGCGAGCCGGTGACGCAGGACGCGGCGAAGCCGCTGGCTGCGACGCAGGAACCGGTGAAGCCCGCGCCCGCCAGGCCTGCGAAGTCGGCAAAGTCCGCCGAGACGGCCAAGCCGGAGCCTGTGAAGCCAGAACTCGCCAAGCCCGTTGTCGTGGAAAGCGCGAAGCCGGTGGAAGCGGCACTTGTCGCGGTGGCCGCGCCTGCGCCCGCGATGGCTGAGGCGGCGAAGGCTGCCGCTCCCGCGAAGATCGATGCAGCCAAGCCCGAAGCGGTAGAGCCGGTCGTCGTGGAAAGCGCCAAGCCGGCACAAGCAGCACCTGTCGCAGTCGCTGCGCCGGCCGTTACGCCTGCGACGCCCGAATCGACGAAGCCGCCGGTCGTCGAGAGCACCAAGCCAGTCGAGCCCGTCGCGGCGGCGCCGGTCGCCGTGGCTGCCATGTCCGCGGAGACCCCCGTGGCGCAAAGCGTCGAGGAGCCGGTCGCCGCCATCGGTCAGCAAGCGGAGCAGCCGGCAGAAGTCGCCTGACGGGCAGGCCTGTCAACTCATGCGGCGCCAACCATGCGCCGCATGTGCAGGCTTTTCCTCGGTTCATGGCGCCATCGCTTCCTCCCTGAACATGTGCTCCCCCGCGAAGTCCACGAACGCCCGCACCTTCGGCGACAGCTGACGGCTCGACGGCCACAGCGCCGTGAACTGGCCCTGGCGCACGAGGTGCGTGGCCAGCACGCGCTGAAGTTCGCCGCGGCACAGCGAGTCGCGCGCGAGGAAGTCGGGCATGTAGGCCACGCCGAGGCCGGCGACTGCCGCGCTGAGCATGGCTTCCATGTTGTTGCACAGCAGGCCGGGCGGCAGCTGCGCGGGCAGGCCGGGCAGGTCCCAGTCCTCGATCTTTCCGCCGGTGGCGAACTTGTAGCGAAGGCAGGCGTGCCGCGCGAGGTCGGCCGGCGTCTGCGGCACGCCGTGGCGCTCGAGGTAGGCCGGCGAGGCGACGAGCACGAAGCGGAACGGGCCGAGCCGGCGCGCCACCAGTTGCGAGTCGACCAGCTCGCCGCTGCGGATCGCCACGTCGACGCCCTCGGCGATCACGTCGACCAGCCGGTCGTTGAAGTCGAGGTCGAGCTCGATCTCGGGGTAGCGCTGCCTGAAGGCAGGCAGGATCGGCAGCAGGAAGCGGTAGCCGATGGTCGGCAGGCTCACGCGCAGGCGGCCGCGCGGCGCGGCCACGGCGTCCTGCATCATGGACCGCGCGTCGTCCAGTTCGTCGAGGATGCGGCGGCAGCGCTCGTGGAAGAGGGCGCCTTCCTGCGTCAGCCGCATGTGGCGCGTGGTGCGGTTGAAAAGGCGCACGCCGAGCTGCTCCTCGAGCCGCGCGACGTTCTTGCCCACGGCCGAGGCCGAGATGCCCAGGAGCCGGCCGGCCCTGGCAAAGCTCGACAGGTCGGCCGCCCGCACGAAGGATTCGAGTCCGCTGAAGCTGTCCATGGATTGGCAACCTTTGGTTGGGAGTGTGTGGAGCAATGAGGCGATTCTCAGTGCATTGATTCCTTTCTATCTTCGTGCCTTCCTTTTTACCTTCCGCGAAAGCACGTTCCGATGTCCGCTTCTTCTTCCTCCAGGAACTGGCTCCTGGCCGCCGTTTGCCTCGCGGCGCTGGGCATGCCGCTGAGCTTCACAGGCCCGGCGGTGGTGCTGCCCGCCGTGCGCGATGCGCTGGGCGGCAGCCCGGTGCAGCTCAACTGGGTGACCAACGCCTTCATGCTGAGCTTCGGCGCCACGCTGATGGCCGCCGGGGCGCTGGCCGATGCATACGGGCGCAAGCGCGTCTTCCTGCTGGGGCTCGCGGTGGTGGCGCTCAGCGCCTCGCTGCTGACCCTGGCGCCGGGCATCGTGGCCTTCGACCTGGCGCGCGCGCTGCAGGGGCTGGGCTCGGCCGCAGCCTTCGCGGCAGGCACGGCCGCGCTGGCACAGGTGTTCGACGGTGCGGCGCGCACGCGGGCCTTCAGCCTGATCGGCACCTCGTTCGGCGTGGGGCTGTCTTGCGGCTCCATCGTGTCGGGCTGGCTCGCGGAGCGCTTCGGGTGGCAGGCGGTGATGCTGAGCCCCGGCGCGGTGAGCCTCGCGGCGCTGTGCATTGCTTCGCTGGCGATGCGCGAATCGCGCAACCCGCAGGCGATGGGGCTCGACGTGCCGGGCACGCTGAGCTTCACCGCCGCGCTGAGCCTGCTGACCCTGGGCGTGCTGCAGGCGCCCGACAGCGGCTGGGGCAGCCCCTGGGTGCTCGGTGCGCTGGCGGGCGCTGCGGCGATGGGCGCGGTCTTCGTCGCCATCGAAAGGCGCGTGCCGCATCCGATGCTCGACCTGTCGCTGTTCCGCTTTCCGCGCTTCGTCGGGGTGCAGCTGCTGGCGGCCGCGCCGGCCTACGGCTTCGTCGTGCTGCTGGTGCTGCTGCCGATCCGCTTCGTGGGACTCGAAGGGCGCAGCGCGATCGAGGCGGGCGCCTTCATGTTCGCGCTCTCGGGGCCGATCCTCGTGGTTCCGACGCTGGCGGCATCGCTGGCGCACCGGTTCTCGGCCGGCGCGATCTCGGCCGTCGGGCTGCTGGTGTGCGCTGCAGGCCTCTTCTGGCTCAGCCGCTGCGCGCCGGGCACGCCGCTCGCCGGGATGGCGTGGCCGCTGCTGCTCATCGGCGCCGGCATCGGGCTGCCCTGGGGCCTGATGGACGGGCTGGCCGTGAGCGTGGTGCCGCGCGAGCGCGCAGGCATGGCCTCGGGCATCTTCAACACGGTGCGGGTGGCGGGGGAGGGCATCGCGCTGGCACTCGTCGGAGCGGGCCTGACCGCGCTGGTGACGGCGCATCTGGGGCAAGTCGCCGGCGCATCGCAGGCGGCGCAGCGCGTGACCACCGGCAACCTCGCGCAGGCGCTGGCGCTGCTGCCCGGCATGGACCGCGCGGCCTTGCTGCACGCGTATGGCGCGGCGTTCGGCACGCTGCTGTGCGTGCTGGCGGGGGTGACGGTGCTGACGGCGCTCGTCGTGTTCGCTTTCCTGCGCGGCGAGACGCACGCCGAGGCCGGCGCCGTGGCGCTGGAGTCGACGGCCTGCTGAATCAGGCTGCTTCGGCGGCCTCGAAGATGTCGCGCAGCCACTGCGTGAACACGCGCACGCGCGAGGACAGCTGCCGGTTCTGCGCGTAGAGCACCGAGACGGGCATCGGCGGCGGCGCGAACTCGGGCAACAGCACCTTCAGCCGCCCCTGCGCCAGTTCGCCCGCCACGCGGTAGCGCGGCACCTGCACCAAGCCCAGTCCCGCGACGGCCGAGCCGGTGTACAGGTCGGCACCGGTCACCGAGACGATGCCGCCGAGCTGCACGCTCGTCACCCGCCCGTCGACGGTGAATTCGAGCGGGAGGGCCTTGCCCGTGGCGCTGGAAACGTAGTGGATGGCGCGGTGCGAGGCCAGCTCCTCCAGGCTGCGGGGCTCGCCATGCGCCTCCAGATAGGCGGGGCTCGCGACCGTGACCTGCGGCAGCAGCGCCACGCGCCGCCCGATCATCGAGGAGTCCTGCAGCGTGCCGGCGCGCAGCACGCAATCGACGCCTTCGCGCACCAGGTCGACGAGGCGGTCGTCCTCGCCGATGTGCAGCTCGAGCTCGGGGTAGCGCGCCAGGAAGCCCGGCAGCGCCGGCACCACGAAATGCCGCGCCAGCGTGCCCTGCAGGTTCACGCGCAGCAATCCCTTGGGCGCGGCGTCGCGGAACAGGCCCTCGGCTTCCTCCACGTCGGCCAGCAGCCGCACGCAGCGGCGGTAGTAGGCCTCGCCGTCCTGCGTGAGGCGCACGGTGCGGGTGGTGCGCTCCAGCAGCCGGGTGCCGATGCGCTGCTCCACGCGCTTGATCAGATTGGTGACGGTCGCACGGGGAATCCGCAGGTCTTCGGACGCCTGCGTGAAGCTCTGGCGCTCTGCGATGCGCACGAAGGCCTGCATTTCCTGGAAGCGGTCCACGGGCGGCTTGCCGGTCTATTGTTGAAGTGGATGGAATATTAATGGCGATCAGGTGCTGATTATCTTTTGGGCGGAACGATCGAAGATTCGCCTCACCAACCAACCTCCACCGCAAAGGACACCAGCCATGACCCGCTCATCCACCCCCAAGGTCGCCATCGTCACCGGCGCATCGCGCGGCATCGGCGCCGCTGTCGCGCAGCGCCTCGCCAGGGACGGCTTCGCCGTCGCCGTCAACTACGCATCGAGCCCTGCGCAGGCCGACGCCCTCGTCGCCGAGCTGACGGCCGCTGGCGGCAGAGCCATCGCCGTCAAGGCCGACGTGGCCCGCGCCGACGAAGTGCGCGCCATGTTCGACGTCGTCGAGGCGCAACTCGGCAAGGTCGAGGTGCTGGTCAACAACGCCGGCGTGCTCAAGACCCTGCCGCTGGCCGAGCACAGCGACGCGCAGTACGACCAGAGCTTCGACATCAACGTGCGCGGCACCTTCAACACGCTGCGCGAGGCCGCCGCCCGCCTGAACGAGGGCGGGCGCATCGTCAACTTCTCCAGCACCACGCTCGCGCTGAACATGCCCGGCTACGCGATCTACAACGCCACCAAGGCGGCGGTCGAGGCCTTCACGCACGTGTTCGCCAAGGAACTGCGCGGCCGCAGCATCACGGTGAACGCCGTGGCGCCGGGCCCGATCGCCACCTCGCTCTTCCTCGACGGCAAGACCGAGGAGCAGATCCAGGCCTTCGCGAAGATGCCGCCGCTGCAGCGCCTGGGCCAGCCCGAGGACATCGCATCGGTGGTGTCCTTCCTTGCCGGGCCCGACGCGGGCTGGGTCAACGGACAGATCCTGCGCGCCAACGGCGGACTCGCCTGAGCGGCGGACTCCAAGCGAAACAAGCCGAAGGAGAAACACGCCATGAAGAAGCAGATCGTCCTCGTCACCGGTGCCGGCAGCGGGATCGGAAAGCTCACAGCACTGTCGCTCGCCGAGGCGGGCCACGTCGTCTACGCATCGATGCGCGACATCGCCGGACGCAACAACGCCCGCGCCGCCGAACTGCGCGCGCTGGCCGCGCAGAAGAAGCTGCAGCTGCATCCGCTCGAACTCGACGTGCTCTCGCAGGAGTCGGCCGATGCCGCCGCAGCGACCATCGTGCGCGAGCAGGGCCATCTCGACGTGGTGATGCAGAACGCCGGCCATCTCGTGGTCGGGCCCACGGAGGCCTTCACGCCGCAAGAGATCGCGAAGGTGTTCGACACCAACGTGCTCGGTGCGCAGCGCGTGAACCGTGCGGTGCTGCCGTACCTGCGGGCGCAGGAATCGGGTCTGATGCTGTGGATCAGCAGCACGACCACAAAGGGCGGCTTTCCGCCGTTCATGGGGCCGTACGGCGCGGCGAAGGCTGCGATGGATTCGCTGGCCGTCACGCTGGCCTACGAGATCGCGCGCTTCGGCATCGAGACTTCCATCGTCGTGCCGGGCGCCTTCACCAAGGGCACCGACCACTTCCCGAGCGCGGGCAGGCCAGCGGATGCCGCCATCGCCGCAGCCTATGCCCGCTACGACGGACTCATGGACCAGATCGGCGCGCGCCTCTCGGCGCTGACGCCCGACGGCGCCGACCCGCAGGCCGTGGCCGACGAGATCGTGCGCATCGTGGGCATGCCCGCCGGCACGCGGCCGATGCGGTCGGTGGTCGACTTCGTCGGCGACGGTGCGGCGGAGGTCTTCGAGGTGTCGGAGCGCGTGCGCATCGAGTTCGCCAGGCGCATCGGCATGGCCGACCTGCTGGAGGCCAAGGTGCGCCGCTGAACAAGGCGTCACGAAGAGCAGGGCGGTCTTCCTGTCCAATAGCGGCATGGAAAACCCGTCCCACGACCTCATTGCCGAACGCGTGACCGAACTCGAGATCAAGTCGAGCTACGCCGAAGACCTGCTCGACCAGCTCAACATGACGATCTACCGCCAACAGCAGCAGATCGACCGGCTGATCCTGCAGGTCACTCAACTGAAGGAGCAGATGCAGAGCTCAGGCCAGGACGGCGCCGCGCGCAACCCGCGGGACGAACTCCCACCGCACTATTGACACCCCCCAGGCTTCGCGCACTTCGTGTCGCTGCGCCAACCCCCTCGCCGGGGGCAACACCGATGGCCCGGCAAAGCCGGTTCCATGGTGTTCCTGGAATCAGCGGTCAGCCATGCGCATGCCAGAGCACGGCGAAGAAGTGGCAGGTGCTGCCGGCAAGCACGAACAGGTGCCACACCGAATGGGCGAAGCGCACCTTGTTGTCGAACAGGAACACCACCGCACCGGCCGTGTAGAAGAGCCCGCCGGCCACCAGCCAGCCCAGGCCTGCGGCCGACATGCGCTCGTACAGCGGCACGGCGGCCATCAGCGCCATCCAGCCCATCGCCACGTACAGGCCGGTGGACCACAGCGGATGCTTCAGCCGGTTGAACAGCTTGGCGCCCACGCCCAGCGCCGCCGCCGCGCAGATCGCGCCGAACAGCGTCCAGCCCAGCGGGCCGCGCAGCACGCCGAACAGGAAGGGCATGTAGCTGCCCGCGATGAAGAGGTAGATGGCTGCGTGATCCAGCCGGTTGAACCACGCCTTGGCGCGGCCGATCGGCAGCGCGTGGTAGAGCGTTGAGATCAGGTACAGCACGATGGCCGTGCCCGCGAAGAGGCTGGCACCGACCACGGCCGCGGCCTGGCCCTTCTGTGCGGCGCTGTAGACCAGGATCGGCAGCGAGGCGATCGCGAGCGCAAGGCCCAGGCCATGGCTCAGTGCGTTGAAGAGCTCCTCCATCGCCGTCTGGTCGCGTGCGGCGAGGACGGCGGTCTTGCTGCGTTGCGGGGGCGGGGGAGAGGGTGTCGAAAAGGTCATCGTCTGTCCGTGCGCAATGAGTGTGTCGGGGCGGGAGCCGAGAGTGCCTGCCTACTTGACCTGCTGCTTGCCCAGCTTGCGCGCCAGCGTGCGCCGGTGCATGCCGAGCCTGCGCGCGGTCTCCGAGATGTTGAAGCCGGTCTCGGCCAGCGTCTCGTGGATGCGCTCCCATTCGAGCGTCTTGATCGAGGTGGAGCGGTTGGTCAGCTCCACCTCGGTGGTGCCGACGGCGCGGCCGAAGGCGGCCTCGATGTCGTCGGTGTTCGAGGGCTTGGCCAGGTAGTGGCAGGCGCCGAGCTTGATGGCTTCCACCGCGGTGGCGATGCTCGCGAAGCCCGTGAGCACCACGATCAGCATCTTCGGGTTGTGCCGGTGCAGCATCTGCACGCAGGCCAGGCCCGAGGCCTCGCCGTTGAGCTTGAGGTCGACCACCGCGTAGCCGGGCGTGGCGGTGGCCAGCAGCGCCTCGACCTCGGCCAGGTTGCTCGCGTGCGCCACCGCATAGCCGCGGCGCTCGAACGAGCGCCCGAGCGCGCGCGCGAAGGCGCCGTCGTCCTCGACGATCAGCAGCTGGCGCTGCGCTTCAGCTCCGGTTTCGCTCATTGCCTTCCATTCCGATGGTCCTGCCGGCGGCCGCGAGGGCTTCCTCGTCGTCCGCGTCGTCGCCCACTTCCGTCTCTTCTTCCTCGAGCACGATGGCCGCGAGCGGCAGCGTGATCTTCACGACGGCGCCGCCCTCGGGCCGGTTGGCCGCCGCGACGCGGCCGCCCACGGTGCGCGCCACGTTCACCACCAGGAACAACCCCAGCCCGCCGCCAGCGCGGCCCTTGCTCGACTGGTAGGGCTTGCCGAACTCCTTGAGGATGGCCGGCAGGAAGCCGGGGCCTGCGTCGGTGACGGTGATCGTCAGCGCGTCGGCGTCGTGCGCCGCCTCGAGGCGCAGCCAGTGGGGCGACGCCTCCAGCGCATTGTCGAGCACGTTGCAGATCATCTGCTTGAGGGCCGAGTCGGAAACCATGGGCAGGTCGCGGCCGAAGCGGTTGTCGTACTCGAAATCCTCCACCGGGCGGGTGGTGCGCCATTCCTCGACCAGGTCGTCGAGGAAGGTGCTGACGGTGGTTTCCTCCGAAGACTCGCCGCGCGCCTCGCCGGCCGACAGCAGGATGCCGCTCACGATGCTCTTGCAGCGCTGGATCTGCAGTTCCATCTCGGCCACTTCGGTCAGCAGCTCGGGGTCGGAACTGAAATGCGGCAGCCGGCGCCAGTCGCCGAGGATCACCGCGAGCGTGGCAAGCGGCGTGCCCAGCTCGTGCGCCGCGCCCGAGGCCAGCAGGCCCATGCGCACGATGTGCTCTTCCTCCGAGGCGCGCTGCCGCAGGTCGGCCAGACGCGCGTCGCGCGCGCGCAGGTTGCGGCTGATGCGGGTGATGAAGATGACCAGCAGCGCCGCATTCAGCGCGAAGCACACCAGCATGCCCTGGATGTACGGGCTCCACAGGCCCCGGTCGTGGTCCAGCGGCAGCGCGAGCGGGCGCGAGAACAGCGCCAGCCCGGCGAAGCAGATGCTGGTGATGACCACCATGGTCCAGGTCGACCAGGCCTTCAGCAGCACCGCGCCGAGCGTCACCTGCAGCAGGAAGAGGAACACGAAGGGGTTGGTCGCGCCGCCGCTCAGGTAGAGCTGCGCAGTGAGCGTGGCCACGTCCACCAGCAGCGCGACGAACAGCTCGCCGTTGGTCACGCGCCGATGGCTGCGCGAGCGCAGCAGGCTCACCATGTTGAAGAGGGCGAGGCAGGCCAGCACCTGCAGCATGTGGTCCAGCGGAAGCCGGATCTCGAAGCCGTAGTGCACCACCAGGATGGTGGCAACCTGCCCGACCACGGCGAACCAGCGCAGCTGGATCAGCTGCTGCATGTTCTGGTGGCCGATGGCGTTGTCGAGGCTCGCGACGCCGGCGCGGGGCGGGTGCAGTTCGCCCGCGACCGCGGCGGCTTCAGCCGTCGCGGCGGGCATCTTGGTCGGCGGGGCGGGCGTCGGCATGGGCCGCATTTTCGCTGCGCCGCACGAACCAGGCCGCGATCAGCACCATCAGGGCCAGGCCATACCAGGTCAGGGCATAGACGAGGTGGCTGTTGGGAAATGAAATGACCGTCAGGCCGCCGGCGGGCCAGGCGGGGGTGTCGGCGGCCGTGGCGCCGGACTTTGCAGGCGCGGCTTCCGCATCGACGAAGTACGGCGCCACGTCGGCCAGGCCGCGCGCGGCGGCGATGGCCTGCACGTCGCGCGAGAACCAGCGGTCGCCGGCCGGATCGTTCTTGCGCAGGAAGCCGCCCTTGGGCTCGGTCAGGCGCAGCAGGCCGTCCACGGTGGTCTCGCCCTGCGGCTCGGTCGCGGTACGCGCCGCGCGTTTCTGCGCCTCGGGAGGCACGAAGCCGCGGTTGACCAGCACGATGCTGCCGTCGGCGCTGCTGCGAAGCGGGGTCAGCACCCAGAAGCCGGCGCCGAGCTTGGTGCTGGCCTGCACCAGCGTCTCTTTGTCGTGGAGGAAGGTGCCGGCAAGGCGGACATGCCGGTATTCGTCGTTGGCCGCGTTGACCGTGGGCCATTCGGTCCGCCCGGGGGCCGCGCTGGCCGGGGCGTGCACGCGCTGTTCGACGCGTGCGATGAGATCCAGCTTCCAGGCCCTGCGCTCGACCTGCCAGGTGCCGAGCGCGACGAAGCCGGCGAAGGCGAGGGCGGCGCAGACCGCCAGCGCCACCCGTGCGGCGGTGGAGCGCTGGCGGACGGCCTGCTCCGCCATCAGGGCATGTTCTTCATGTCGTGCACCGAGTGCGGCATCATGTTGGTGTTCATGTGGTACATGACCCACAGCGAACCGGCCAGCGTGATGACCACGAGCACGAGCGTGAAGATCAGCGCCAGCATGTTCCAGCCGCCTTCGGACTTCGCGTCCATGTGCAGGAAGTAAACCATGTGCACCACGATCTGCACCACGGCGAAGGCCAGGATGACGAGGGCGGTGGTGCCGGGCTTGTCGAAGACCTTGCCCATCACGAGCCAGAACGGAATGGCGGTGAGGATCACGGCCAGCACGAAGCCGGTCATGTAGCCCTTGAAGGTGCTGTGGCTCACCGGGCCGTCGTCGTGACCGTGCCCGTGATCGTCGTGGCCATGTGCGCCGTGGCCGGCGGTTTCGGTGTGCGCGCTCATTGCAGCGATCCCATCAGATACACGAAGGTGAAGACGCCGATCCAGACCACGTCCAGGAAGTGCCAGAACATCGACAGGCACATCAGGCGGCGGCGGTTGGCGGCGGTGAAGCCGTGCTTGGGCAGCTGGATCATCAGCACGATGAGCCAGATGATGCCGAAGGTCACGTGCAGACCGTGGGTGCCCACCAGCGCGAAGAACGACGACAGGAAGGCGCTGCGCTGCGGGCCCGCGCCTTCGTGGATCAGGTGCGCGAATTCATACAGCTCCAGGCCGATGAAGCCCGCGCCCAGCAGGCCCGTGATGGCCAGCCAGAGCAGCACGCCGCCCATGCGGCGCTGCTGCATCTGCAGCATGGCGAAGCCGTAGGTGATGGAAGACAGCAGCAGCAGCGAGGTGTTGATCGCCACCAGCGGCAGGTCGAACAGGTCGGCGCCCGAGGGGCCGGCCGCATAGCTGCGGCCCAGCACGCCGTACACCGCGAACAGGCAGGCGAAGATGAGGCAGTCGCTCATCAGGTAGAGCCAGAAGCCCAGCAGCGTGCCGTTCTCGGGGTGGTGGTCTTCGTTGCGGACGTTGAACACCTCGAAGGTGGGCACGCTCGCGGCGTTGCCCACGGTGTTCGTGTGGCTGGAGTGGAGGGCGGTACTGTTAGACATTGGCAGCCAGCAGGCGCGTGCGCGCTTCTTCGGTACGGACGACTTCTTCCGCGGGGATGTAGTAGTCGCGCTTGTAGTTGAAGGTGTGGATGATCGTGGCGGCGAGCATGGCGACGAAGCCGATGCCGGCCAGCAGCCACATCTGCCAGATCAGCGCGAAGCCGCACACCGCGCTCAGGCCCGCGATGATGAAGCCGGCGGCCGTGTTCTTGGGCATGTGGATCGGGCTGAAGCCTTCCAGCGGACGCTGGTAGCCGCGGGCCTTCATGTCCGACCAGGCGTCGTTGTCGTGCACGCGCGGCGTGAACGCGAAGTTGTAGGCCGGCGGCGGCGACGAGGTCGCCCATTCCAGCGTGCGGCCGTTCCACGGGTCACCGGTGGTGTCGCGCAACTGGTCGCGGCGGATGAAGCTCACCACCAGCTGGATCAGGAACGAGGCGATGCCCAGGGCGATCAGCACGGCGCCGAAGGCGGCGATCTGGAACCAGATCTGCAGCGACATGTCCTGGAAGTGGTTCATGCGGCGGGTGACGCCCATCAGGCCCAGGATGTACAGCGGCATGAAGGCGAACCAGAAGCCGACGATCCAGAACCAGAACGAGCACTTGCCCCAGAACGGGTCGAGCTTGTAGCCGAAGGCCTTCGGGAACCAGTAGGTGATGCCCGCCAGCATGCCGAACAGCACGCCGCCGATGATCACGTTGTGGAAGTGTGCGATCAGGAACAGGCTGTTGTGCAGCACGAAGTCGGCCGGGGGAACGGCCAGCAGCACGCCGGTCATGCCGCCGATCACGAAGGTGATCATGAAGCCGATGGTCCACATCATGGGCAGCTCGAAGCGGATGCGGCCGCGGTACATGGTGAACAGCCAGTTGAAGATCTTCGCGCCCGTCGGGATCGAGATGATCATCGTCGTGATGCCGAAGAACGAGTTCACGCTGGCGCCGGAGCCCATGGTGAAGAAGTGGTGCAGCCAGACGAGGTACGACAGGATGGTGATCACGACCGTGGCGTACACCATCGAGGCGTAGCCGAAGAGGCGCTTGCCCGAGAAGGTGGAGACCACTTCCGAGAAGATGCCGAAGGCCGGCAGGATCAGGATGTACACCTCGGGGTGGCCCCAGATCCAGATCAGGTTCACGTACATCATGGCGTTGCCGCCGAGGTCGTTCGTGAAGAAGTTGGTGCCTGCGTAGCGGTCGAGCGACAGCAGGGCCAGCACGGCGGTCAGCACCGGGAAGGCGGCGACGATCAGCACGTTGGTGCACAGGGCGGTCCAGGTGAAGACGGGCATCTTCATCATGGTCATGCCGGGCGCGCGCATCTTCACGATGGTGGCCAGCAGGTTCACGCCGGACAGCAATGTGCCCACCCCCGCTATCTGCAACGACCATATGTAGTAGTCGACCCCCACGTCGGGGCTGAAGAGGATGCCCGACAGCGGCGGATAGGCCAGCCAGCCCGTCTTGGCGAACTCGCCGACGAACAGCGACGCCATCACCAGGCCGGCGCCGAAGGTGGTCATCCAGAAGCTGAAGTTGTTCAGGAATGGGAAGGCCACGTCGCGCGCGCCGATCTGCAGCGGTACCACGAAGTTCATGAGGCCCGTGACCAGCGGCATCGCCACGAAGAAGATCATGATCACGCCGTGGGCGGTGAAGATCTGGTCGTAGTGGTGCGGCGGCAGGAAGCCCGCGTTGTCGCCGAAGGCGATGGCCTGCTGGGCGCGCATCATGAGCGCGTCGGCGAAGCCGCGAAGCAGCATCACCAGGCCCAGGATGATGTACATGATGCCGATCTTCTTGTGGTCGATGCTGGTGATCCAGTCGCGCCACAGGGTGCCCCACAGCTTGAAGTAGGTCAGTGCGCCCAGGACGGCCAGGCCGCCCAGCACCACGCCGGCAAAGGTCACGAGCAGGATCGGCTCGTGCAAGGGAATCGCCTCCCAGGAGAGGCGGCCGAAGACGAGCTTCGTCAGGTCTAGGTTCTGCAACATCTTATTCTTCAGTGGTGCACATCGCGGTGACGTACTTGCGCTTGGGCGTATCGAGGGATTCGATGTCCCATGCCAGCTTGGTGGCAACGTTGAAGGCGCCGGGCTTGCCCATGCCGCCGCTGGCGTCGATGGCCATCATTTCCTTCATGCACATCTTGTTGCGGTCCACGCACTGGTTGAGGATCGCGTCGTACAGGTCGGATGCAACGGTGGGGTAGTGGCGCACGGGCTCGCGCTCGCTCGGCACTTCGAGCTTCTTGTAGATATCGCGGGAGAGTTCGCCGTCCTTGCCGGACTTGACCTTCTGCACCCACTGGTCGAAATCTTCGTTGCTCAGGCCGTGGAACTTGAAGCGCATGCCCGAGAAGCCCGCGCCGCTGTAGTTGGCGGAGAAGCCTTCGAACTCGCCCGGCTTGTTGATGACCGCGTGCAGCTTGGTCTCCATGCCCGGCATGGCGTAGATCTGGCCGGCCAGCGCGGGGATGAAGAAGGAGTTCATGACCGAGGAGGCCGTGATCTTGAAGCTGATCGGGCGGTCCACCGGGGCGGCCAGCTCGTTCACCGTGGCGATGCCCTGCTCGGGGTAGATGAACAGCCACTTCCAGTCGAGGGCGACCACTTCCACCGTCAGCGGCTTGGTCTCGGCCGGAATGGCGCGCTGGGCGTCGAGGCGGCGCAGCGGCTGGTAGGGGTCGAGCGTGTGGGTGCTGATCCAGGTGATGGCGCCCAGCGCGATGATGATGAGCAGCGGCGCCGCCCAGATCGCCAGCTCGAGCTGGGTGGAGTGGTCCCAGTCGGGGCTGTAGGTGGCCTCCTTGTTGGACTGGCGATAGCGCCAGGCAAAGAAGATGGTCAGGGCGATCACCGGAATGATGATGATCAGCATCAGCACGGTGGAGACGACGATCAGGCGTCCCTGCTGATGGGCGATGTCGCCGGAGGGGTTCATCAGCACCGTGTTGCAGCCCGCCAGGAGCATGGCGGGGAGCAGCAGGAGTGCTCGGCGAAGGTTCTTGAGGATGTGCATGCCGGGGAAAAGAGATGCAGGGACGCAGGGGGCGACGCAAAAAGACCCCACAATCTACGCCTGAAGACGGGTTTCGCCTATTGGACGTTTTGTCCTATGGCGGTAAACGTGATTCGGTGCGACGCTCTGGGGTCTCCCATGGTCCTATGGTGTCTCGCCGCGGCGTTACATCTGAATTACAGCAAGCAATGACGACGTCCAGCATCATTTCGCAAGGCGCACAGCCGATGCCGAACCCGGCCGATCACGGCGGCGCCCGGCAGGGCGACGACCACTCGCACATCTCCCCCGGCGAGATCGCGGTCGGTGTGGTCATCGGCCGCGCCTCCGAATATTTCGACTTCTTCGTCTACGGCATCGCCTCGGTGCTGGTGTTTCCGGCGGTCTTCTTCCCGTTCGAGCAGCATCTCGAGGGCGTTCTCTATTCGTTCCTGATCTTCTCCTTCGCCTTCATCGCGCGTCCGTTCGGAACTGTCATCTCGATGATGATCCAGCGACGTTTCGGGCGGGAAGCCAAGCTCACGCTGGCGCTCTTCGTGCTCGGCACCTCCACCGCCGGCATCGCCTTCCTGCCGGGCTATTCGAGCCTGGGCTTCACGGCCATCGTGCTGCTGTCGGTGTTCCGCTTCGGCCAGGGCCTGGCGCTGGGCGGCTCGTGGGACGGCCTGCCGTCGCTGCTGGCGCTGAACGCGCCGGCCAACCGCCGCGGCTGGTACGCCATGCTGGGCCAGCTGGGCGCGCCCATCGGCTTCTTCATCGCCAGCGCGCTGTTCGCCTACCTGTATTCCAGCCTGCCGTCCGAAGACTTCCTCGACTGGGGCTGGCGCTATTCCTTCTACGTGGCCTTCGCGATCAACGTGGTGGCGCTCTTCGCCCGCCTGCGCCTGGTGGCCACCGACGAATACTCGCGCCTGCTCGAAGAGCGTGAACTCGAACCCACCAGCGTCACCGAGCTGGTCAGCTCGCAGGGCAGCAACATCCTGATCGGCGCGTTCGCCGCGCTGGCCAGCTATGCGCTGTTCCACCTGATCACGGTGTTCCCGCTGTCGTGGATCACGCTGTATTCCGACCAGTCGGTCACCGAATTCCTGGTGATCCAGATGGTGGGCGCGGTGTTCGGCGCCGCCGGCATCGTGGCCTCGGGCCTGCTGGCCGACCGCATCGGCCGCCGCTTCACGCTGGGCGGCCTGGCCGCGGTGATCGCCGCCTTCAGCGGCTTCGCTCCCACGCTGCTCGACGGCGGCCGCATCGGCCAGGACATCTTCATCCTGCTGGGCTTCGTGATCCTCGGCCTGTCGTACGGCCAGGCGGCCGGCGCCGTGACCTCCAACTTCGCGCCCAAGTACCGCTACGTCGGTGCGGCGCTCACGGCCGACGTGGCCTGGCTGATCGGCGCGGCCTTCGCCCCGCTGGTGGCCCTGGGTCTCTCGGCCCACTTCGGCCTGGCCTACGTGAGCGTCTACCTGCTGTCGGGCGCCGTTGCCACGCTGGCGGCCCTCGGCCTGAACCGGGCGCTGGCGCGGGACTGAGTCTTTCGCGCAACCACGAAAAAGGGGCCTCCATGGCCCCTTTTTCGTTTTTCATTACGATGCCCCGATGTTCGCCGCTGCAATCTTCGACATGGACGGGCTGCTGATCGACTCCGAGCGCCCCATCATGGCCGCCTGGATCGAGGTCGCCCGCACGCTCGGCATCGAGCTTTCGCACAGCCAGTACATGCAGGTGGTGGGGCTGTCCACGGTGGAGTCCGAAGTCGTGCTTGCCTCGCTGCTGGGCGGATCGGCGGCCTACACCCACGCCGTGGGCCTCGTGCGCCAGCGCCTGCAGCTGGAGCGCTCCGACGGGACGCCGCTCTTTCCGATCAAGTCCGGCGCGGCCGAGATACTGTCGGCGTTGCGCGAGCGCGGCACGCGTTGCGCCGTGGCGTCGTCATCCACGAGCGCGCAGATCCAGGCCTGTCTCGGCAGCCTGGGCGTGCTGGAGCATTTCTCTGCCTTCGCGGGCGGCGACGAGGTCGCGCGCGCCAAGCCCGATCCGGCCCTCTACCTGCTCGCGGCCGAGCGCCTGGGCGTGGACCCGGCCGAATGCATCGCGTTCGAGGACAGCGAGAACGGCGCCAAGGCGGCACTGGCGGCGGGCCTTCGGGTGGTGGTCGTGCCCGACCTCAAGCATCCGCCTGCATCGGTCGTCGAACGGGCTTTCCACGTGCTCGATTCGCTGCACGACGCGCTGGCGCACCTGCCGCGCTGGTTCCCGCAACAGGCCATGCAGAAGGTGTAACGGCATGATCAAGATCGGCACGCTCTGCCATGTGGTCGACAGCTGCCTGGCGTCGCCCTTCACGGAGCGGGCCGTGGGCCGGATCGTGGAGGTGGTGTCCGCGCCCTATGAAGCGCCGAGCGAGCGCTACCTGCCCGGCACCTACTACGACGTGCTGTTCGAGGGCTGGACCTTCTACTGCCGCAGCGACAAGCTCGTGCCCATCTCCGACCCCGACGCCCGCATCGAGCACTGGGAGGACGCCTTCCTCGAAGAGCCCGGCCTCCTGCCGGCGCCGGCTCCTGCCCCTCAGAGCACTTCGTCGCGCAGCTGCGGAAACACCTTCGACACCTTCGCGAGCAGGTAGTCGCCGTAGCGCCCGTTGAAGGCGTGCACGTTGGCGCGGTCCCAGCGTTCGGCACTGTCGTCGCGGGCCTCCGCGCCCGCGAGGCCCTCGATGCGCTGCACGCGTGCCTCGAAGTTCGGGTCGAAGAAGAGCGGAAACGACAGCCGGTCATGCCCCGAGGTGTTGCGCTTCACGCGGTGCGGCGTCGACTTGTAGAGCCCGCCGGTCATGCGGTCGAGCATGTCGCCGATGTTGCAGACGAAGGAGCCCGCCACCGGCGGCGCGTCGATCCAGCCGCCCGGCGTGTGCACCGCGAGGCCGCCGATGTGGTCCTGGTGCAGGATCGTCAGCAGCCCGTAGTCGGTGTGCTCGCCCACGCCCCATTGCACGTCGAGGCCTTCGGGCACCGGCTGCGAGGGGTAGTTGAAGAGGCGGAACAGGATCAGCGGATCGGCCGTGTAGCGCTTCGCGAAGTAGCCCGCGTCGAGGCCCAGGCTCAGCGCGATGCCTTCCATCAGCCGGTGGCCCAGTTGCGTGACGGCGGCCATGTATTCGAGGATGGTCTCGCGAAAGCCCGGCACGTCAGGGAACAGGTTGGGCCCGTGCACCGGCGTCTTCGCCTGCACCAGCGGATGCGTGGCGGGCAGCTCCGTGCCGAGGTAGAGGCCTTCCTTCCAGTCGGGCCGGCCGGAGGTCAGCTCGCCGCCGAGCGGAAAGTAGCCGCGCCATGCGCGGCCGCCCAGGGCCATGCGCCACTGCATCTTGGTTTCCTCGGGCAGGTCGAAGAAGCGGTGGCTCAGGTCTTCGAGCCGCTTCACCAGCGCCGGGTCGACGCCGTGGCCGGTCACGTAGAAGAAGCCGTGGGCGCGGCAGGCGGCGCCGATCTGCGCGGCCACGGCATCGCGTGCGGCGGTGCCGGCGACGAGCGCGGAAACGTCGATGAGGGGGAGGGCTGAAGCGGTCATGCGTCTCTCGCGAAGGGGGAGCGGATGTCGGCCAGGAACTGCTGCGCGCGCGGATGCTGCGGCCGGTTGAAGAAGTCGTCGGGCGTGGCGCGCTCCAGCACCTTGCCTTCGTCCATGAAGAGCACGCGGTCGGCCACCTCGCGCGCGAAGCCCATCTCGTGCGTGACGCAGACCATGGTCATGCCGTCGCGCGTGAGGTCGCGCATCACCAGCAGCACCTCGCCGACCATCTCGGGGTCGAGCGCGCTGGTGGGCTCGTCGAACAGCATCAGCGGCGGCTGCATCGCGAGCGCGCGGGCGATCGCCACGCGCTGTTGCTGGCCGCCCGAGAGCTCGCTGGGCCATGCGTTGGCCTTGTTCGACAGGCCCACGCGGTGCAGCAGCGCCATCGCGCGCTCGTCGGCCTGCTTGCGGGTGAGGCCGCGCAGCTGCATCGGCGCCATCGTGCAGTTCTGCAGCACCGTGAGGTGCGGGAACAGGTTGAACTGCTGGAACACGAAGCCGATGCGCGAACGGAATTCGTTCACGTCCAGCCCCGGAGCATGAATGTCCTGGCCGTTCACCACGATGCGGCCCGACTGGATCGGCTCCAGCCGGTTGAAGGTGCGGATCAGCGTCGACTTGCCCGAGCCGGAGGGCCCGCACACCACGACGACCTCGCCCTTGTGGATGGTTTCGGTCACGTCGACCAGCGCGTGGTAGCTGCCGTACCACTTGTTGACTTTTTCGAGTTCGATCATGCGGACACCTTGGTGGCGGCGGTGGAGATGCCGCGGCGTGCGAGCCGGCGTTCGAGCCAGTAGGCGAAGCGCGAGAGGCCGAAGCACAGGATGAAGTACGTCCCGCCCAAGATCAGGTAGATCTGAGCGGGCTTGGTGAACACCTGCGTGTTGATCTGCGTCGCGATGAACGACACCTCGGCCAGCCCGATGATGTAGCCCAGCGAGGTCTCCTTGATGGTCGAGACGAACTGGTTCACCAGCGAGGGCAGCATGCTGCGCAGCGCCTGCGGCAGTACCACGAGGCGCATCGCGGCGCCGTAGCCCAGGCCCAGCGCACGGGCCG
Source organism: Variovorax sp. 22077 (assembly GCF_052044195.1). NCBI lineage: Bacteria > Pseudomonadati > Pseudomonadota > Betaproteobacteria > Burkholderiales > Comamonadaceae > Variovorax > Variovorax sp. 22077. Next base: position 27,499 of record NZ_JBQEQC010000019.1, on the reverse strand, counting down.
TTTCCATCTGCCCGCGCGGCAGTCCCTGGATGCCGGCGCGCACGATCTCCGCCAGGTAGGCGGCGTCGAACACCACCAGCGCGATCAGCATGGTGGTGAACTGGTCGGTCTTCACGCCCGTGACGCTGGGCAGGAAGAAGTAGGCCCAGAAGATCACCATCAGCAGAGGCAGCCCGCGCACCACGTACACGAAGCCAGTGACCGGCCAGCGCAGCCAGCGCCAAGGGCTCACCCGCGCCAGCCCGAGCACGATGCCCAGAGGCAGCGCCAGCACCAGGCCGCAGGAGGCGAGGATCAGCGTGAGCACCAGCCCGCCGAGCGGCCCGTTCGGGTACTGGCCGATGAGGAAGTAGACCCAGTAGTCGTTGATGATCTGAAGCATCAGCGCTCAGCTCCCGCTTCACGTGGCTCGCGATGCACGGCACCGGCACGGCCAAGGCCGGAAACACCGCGGAACCGGCTTTGCCGGGCTGCCGGTGTTGCCCCCGGCGAGGGGGGAGGAGAAGCGACACGCAGTGCGCGCAGCCTGGGGGAGTGCGTCATATCGTCCGCACCGGGTAACGGTGGTGGTACCAGCTCGCCAGGCCCGTGATGGCCAGCGAAACAGTGAGGTAGGCCGCGCTCGCGAACGCGAAGGACTCGAAGCTGCGGAAGGTCGCGCTCTCGACCTGGCCGGCCTGGTACATCAGCTCGGCCACGCCGATCACGGTGGCGATGGAAGTGTTCTTCCACAGGCTCAGCGTCTGCGAGATGAGCGGCGGGATGGTCACGCGCAGCGCCTGCGGCAGCACTATGCGGCGCATGGTGGCAAGGTAGCTGAAGCCCATTGCCCGGCCGGCCTCGAACTGCACGGCGGGGATCGCGCGGATGCCGCTTCGGATGTCTTCCGCCATGAAGGCGGCCGTGTAGAGCGCCAGCGCGATGATGGCGCTGTAGGCCTCGATGTGCCCCGCGTAGAGCCATTGCTTGATGTCCTCCGGCAGCAGCTCGGGCGCGCCGAAGTACCAGAAGAGCATGTGCGCGAGCAGCGGAATGTTGCGGATCGATTCCACGTACGCAAAGCCGAGCCAGCGCAGCGGCGCTAAGGGCGACAGCCGCAGCAGCGCCACCACCACCGCGATGGGCAGCGCCAGCACCAGCGAGGCCGCGAGCAGCTGCAGCGACAGCAGCAGGCCCGCGACGAGCATGTCGTGGTACTTGCCGGTCAGCAGCAAGGAATAGTCGAACAGGGGCATGGCGGGCGACAGTATCACCGCCGCGGAGGGATGTGGCTCCCTCCCCCGCTGGGGGAGGGTTGGGGTGGGGGTGCGGCGGCGTCTGGAAAGACGCGGCGGTCATGTGCAGGCCGCTTGCCCCCATCCCGGCCTTCCCCCAGCGGGGGAAGGAGAAAGACCTGAGGCCGGGCTCAGTCGATCTTGTCGCTCTCGAGCTTGAAGTCGCGCGACTGGAAGCCCGATGCCGTGTTCGGGCCGTACCACTTGACGAAGATCTTCTCTGCGTCGCCCGACTTCTCGAGCTCGCGCAGCGTGTCGTCCACCACGGCCTTCAGGCCGCTCTCGCCCTTCTTGATGCCGATGGCCAGCGCCTCGGTGCTCAGGTTCTGCTTGAGCACCACGTACTGGGCCTTCTGCGGGCCGAGCTTGGCGTAGCTGCGCAGCAGCGCCGCCTCGTCGTCCACGTAGCCCACGCCCTTGCCCTGCTGCAGGGCCTGGAAGGCCTGCTGGCTCGTATCGAAGGTCACGACCTCGACGTTGGGCACGGCCTTGCGGATGTTCGGCTCCTGCGTGCCGCCGCGGATGGTCAGCACCTTCTTGCCGGCGAGCTGCGGCACCTCGGTGATGCCGCTGTCCTTCTTCACGAGCGCCTTCTGGCCGGTGACGAAGGTGGTGAGCGAGAAGTCGATCTGCGCCTCGCGCTCCTTGTTGTGCGTGAGGCCGGCGGCCACCAGGTCGACGTGGCCCTGCTGCAGCTCGGGAATGCGCGCGGCCACCGCGATCTGCTTGAGCACCGGCTTCACGCCGATCTTCTTGGCGATGGCGTTCACCAGGTCCACCTCGTAGCCGACGATCTGGCGCGTCTTGGGGTCGACGAAGGTCGCGGGCTCGTCCGTGCCGAGCACGCCGACGACCAGCTCGCCCTTCTTCTTGATGTCGGCCAGCTGGTCCGCATGGGCGGCGGTCCCGAGCAGGAAGGTCGAAGCGGCGAGGGCCGCGGCTGCAATCAGTTTCATGCGCATGTTCTTCTCCTTGGTGGAAACGGAAGGGGCAGGACCATATCAATAAAACCTCTGATTATTAAATCGTCAATCGACATATGCATATAGGGCAGCCCGAAGGCCGCTTTTCCGGGCTGGGTTAAATTCGCGGCGCAAAAACGCGCTTCGGGCGCCTTTGTTTCGCCTCCCTCAGCATCTCTTCGAGCGAGATCCTCATGATCATCAAACCCCGCGTGCGCGGCTTCATCTGCGTCACCACCCATCCCGCCGGCTGCGAAGCCAACGTCCGCCAGCAGATCGAATACGTCAAGGCGAAGCCCGCCATCGAAGGCGGCCCGAAGAAGGTGCTGGTGATCGGCGCATCGACCGGCTACGGCCTCGCCGCGCGCATCACCGCCGCCTTCGGCTGCGGCGCCGGCACGCTGGGCGTCTTCTTCGAACGCCCGGGCAGCGAGACCAGGCCCGGCTCGCCCGGCTGGTACAACACCGCCGCCTTCGAGCGCGCCGCGCATGCCGAGGGCCTCTATGCGAAGAGCATCAACGGCGACGGTTTTTCCGACGCGATGAAGCAGCAGGTCATCGACACCATCCGCGCCGACCTGGGGCAGGTCGACCTCGTCGTCTACAGCCTGGCCGCACCGCGGCGCACGCATCCGAAGACCGGCCAGGTCTTCAACTCGGTGCTCAAGCCCGTGGGCAAGGCGGTGACCTTGCGCGGCCTCGATACCGACAGCGGGACGGTGAAGGAATCGGTGCTCGAGCCCGCCACGCAGGAGGAGATCGACAACACCGTGGCCGTGATGGGCGGCGAGGACTGGCAGATGTGGATCGACGCGCTGCAGCAGGCCGGCGTGCTGGCCGACGGCGCCAAGACCACGGCCTTCACCTACCTGGGCGAGAAGATCACGCACGACATCTACTGGAACGGCTCCATCGGCGCGGCCAAGAAGGACCTCGACCAGAAGGTGCTGGGCATCCGCGCGCAGCTCGCGGCCAAGGGCGGCGACGCACGCGTGTCGGTGCTGAAGGCGGTGGTCACGCAGGCCAGCTCGGCCATTCCGATGATGCCGCTGTACCTGTCGCTGCTGTTCAAGGTGATGAAGGAAGAGGGCACGCACGAGGGCTGCATCGAGCAGGTGCACGGTCTCTATGCCGACAGCCTCTACGGCGCCGCGCCGCACATCGACGAGGAAGGCCGCCTGCGCGCCGACTACAAGGAGCTGGCACCGCAGGTGCAGTCGCGCGTGCTGGCGCTATGGCCCCAGGTGAACGACGCCAACCTCGGCGAGCTCACCGATTTCGCCGGCTACAAGACCGAGTTCCTGCGGCTCTTCGGCTTCGCGGTGGAGGGTGTGGACTACGACGCCGACGTGAACCCCGACGTGGGCATTCCGGGCATCGTGCAGCTCTAGCAGGCCCTTGAGGGGATACTCCCGCCCATGCAGATTCAAGAAAAGCCACCCGCCGGCACGCCCTTCGACTGGATCGGCGGCGAGGCCAAGGTGGAGGCGCTGGTCGAGCGCTTCTACGACCTGATGGACCTCGAGCCTGCCTATGCGCAGCTGCGTGCAGTGCACGGCACCAGCCTCGACAACGCGCGCCAGCGCCTGTTCTGGTTCCTCTGCGGCTGGCTCGGCGGCCCCCAGTACTACACCGACCGCTTCGGCCACCCGATGCTGCGCGCGCGCCACCTGCCGCAGAGCATCGGTGGCCACACCATCGGCATCAAGGAGCGTGACCAGTGGCTCGCCTGCATGGACCAGGCGATGGGCGAGACGGGCGTGCCCGAGGACTTGCGTGCGAGGCTGCGCGACTCCTTCTTCAAGACCGCTGACTGGATGCGCAATAGAGGCGAATGATCGCCGGCCAGACACACGAGCAACGATTTCCGAAAGACGCTTCTTCCATCATGAATTCCATCGTCATCATCGGCGGCGGCCACGCCGCGGCCCAGCTCTGTGCGGGGCTTGCCGAAGCCGGGCAGGGCGCGCGCGTCCACCTGGTCTGCGAGGAGGCCTGCGAGCCTTATCACCGTCCTCCGCTGTCCAAGGCCTTCTTGAAGAGCGCCGAAGAGACCACGCAGCCGCACAAGGCCGCCGACTGGTACCGCGAAGCCGGCATCACGCTGCACCTGGGCGATGCGGCCGTGACCATCGACCGCGAGGCGCACACCGTCACGCTGCGTTCGGGCGCGATCCTGCCGTGGCAGCAGCTGGTGATCGCCACCGGTACGCGCGCGCGCCAGATGCCCGACCTCAAGCCGGGCCTGGAGAACGTCGCCAGCCTGCGCGCGGCCGACGAGGCGCATCGCCTGCGCACGCGGCTCGCTGCGGCAGAGAAGGTGACGGTGCTCGGCGGCGGCTTCATCGGGCTCGAAGTGGCGGCGACCGCCAAGGCGCTCGGCAAGACGGTGCAGGTCATCGAGAGCGCGCCGCGCCTGCTGGGCCGCGCCGTGTCGCCCGAGCTGTCGGCGCACGTGCTGGCCACGCATCGCGCGTCGGGCATCGACATCGTGCTCGGCGCGCAGACCGGCGCCTTCGAGGTCGAGGGCGACCGGCTGGTGTCGCTGCAGGTCAACGGCGCGAAGCAGCCGGTCGACCTGCTGCTGCTGGGCATCGGCGCAGTGCCCGAGACCGCGCTCGCTCAGGCGGCCGGCATCGAGTGCGCGGACGGCATCGTGGTGGACGAGCACATGCGCACCAGCGCGGCCGACGTGCTCGCGGTGGGCGACTGCACGCGCTTTCCCGATCGCCGCGCGGGCCGTGCGCTGCGGCTCGAGTCGGTGCAGAACGCGAACGACCAGGCGCGCACCGCGGTCGCCACGCTCACCGGCGAGGCACGCGCGCACGATGCGGTCGCGTGGTTCTGGTCAGACCAGGGCGGCATGCGCCTGCAGATGGTGGGCCTGATGCCCGCCGAAGGCACGCCGGGCCTGAGCAGCGTGCGCCGCGCGGGCCCGAAGCCCGACGCCTTCTCGCTGTTCCACTATGTCGATGGAAAGCTCGTGTGCGTGGAGTCGGTGAACGCGCCGGTCGACCACATGATGAGCCGCAAGCTGCTCGAGGCGGGCCGCAATCCCGATGCGGCGTCGGTGGCGGATGCCTCGGTGCCGCTGAAGAACCTGCTGGCCTGAGCCGAAGAAGGTGCTCAGCGCCGCGCGGGCGCCAGCAGCACCACCAGCGCCCCGGCTCCGCCTTCGGCCGGCTTGGCCTGCACGAAGGCGATCACCTCGTTCTTCTGGATCAGCCAGCGCTGCGTCTTGGTCTTGAGCACCGGCTGCTTGCCCGGCGAGCCCAGGCCCTTGCCGTGCACCACGCGCACGCAGCGCAGGCCCTGCTTGTACGCATTGCGGATGAAGCCGCCCAAGGTCTCGCGCGCCTCGTCGCTGCGCAGCCCGTGCAGGTCGACCTGCGCCTGGATGGCCCAGTCGCCCTTGCGCAGCCGCGCGGTCACGTCGGTGCCGATGCCCGGGCGGCGGAAGCTCATGGCGTCGTCGACGTCGAGCAGCGTGGTCACGTCGAACTCGTCGGAGAGCGATTCGCGCAGCACGCGCTGCTCGTCGAGCTGGTGCTGCACCGGGATGGGCGCGGGCGGCTCCGGCGCGAGCGGCACCACGGCCTTGCGGCGCAGCGGCTCGGTGGCGCCGATGGCACGGGTGAACAGGTCTTTCTCGGCCGCGCGCTTGCGCTCGGCCAGCGCCTTGGCCGCGGCCTCGGCGGCTTCGCGCTCGCGGGTCTCGGCGAGCACGCGCTGCACCTGCTTGAGATCGGCGAGGTTCTTGATCGAAGGCGTGCGTGCGGCCATCAGAGCAATCCTTTCTCGGCCATCGAGAAGCTCTGCCCGGGGCTCACGATGATGTGGTCGAGCACGCGCACGTCCACCAGCGCCAGCGCGGCGCGCAGCGTCTGCGTGAGCGATTCGTCGGCGCGCGAGGGCTCGATGCTGCCGCTGGGGTGGTTGTGCGCCAGCACCACCGCTGCCGCATGGTGGTGGATGGCGCGCGTGACCACTTCGCGCGGGTAGACGCTGGTCTGCGTGAGCGTGCCGCGGAACATTTCCTCCAGCGCGAGCATGCGGTGCTGCACGTCGAGGAAGACCACCGCGAACACCTCATGGGGGCGCGGGCCGATGTGCAGCTGCAGGTACTGCTTGACCGCGTCGGGCGAGTCGAAGACGGGGCGCTCGCGCAGCTTCTCGCCCATGGCGCGGCGCGCCAGCTCGAGCACCGCGATCAGTTCGGAGCGCTTGGCGCTGCCGCCCAGCCCCTTGACCGACTTGAGGTCGTCGGCGCCGGTGTGCAGCAGCCCGGAGAGCCCGCCGAAGCGTTCGAGCAGCTGCTGCGCAAGCTGCAGCACGTTCTTGCCCGCCACGCCGGTGCGCAGCAGCAGGGCCAGCAGCTCGGCATCGGCCAGCGCGGCCGCGCCGCGCGCGATGAGCTTTTCGCGCGGACGTGCGTCCAGAGGGAGATCCTTGAAAGACATGAAACCCCGGGGTGAAACCTTGGCGGAGCCGGGTGAAGCCCCGGTCCTTAAAATGAGGCCAGTTTATCGGGACACATCCCTGTCTCCGCACACCTTCGCTGCACCATGTCCCAAGTCGTGAATTCCGGCTCCTTTCTCACCCTGCACTACCGGCTGGCCGGTCCGGCGGGCGACATCATCAACACCTTCGCCGACAAGCCCGCCACGCTTTCGCTGGGCACCGGCGAGCTCTCGCCCGCCATGGAGCAGCGCCTGATTGGCCTGGAAGAGGGCACGCACGCCACCTTCGAGCTGCCCGCGGGCGAGGCCTTCGGCGAGCGCAATCCCGACATGCAGCAGTGGGTGGCCAGGAAGCTGCTCGCGCAGATGGGCGACCCCGACGAGCAATATGCCGTGGGTGACGTGGTGCAGTTCCCCACGCCCGACGGCACGGGCAGCTATGCCGGCGCGGTCATCGAGTCGAACGACACCGCGGTGCGCTTCGACTTCAACCATCCGCTCGCAGGCCAGCCCGTGACCTTCGAAGTGAAGCTCATCGGCGTGCTATGAACCCCGGAATCTCCGAAGTCATCCTGGCCGAGCCGCGCGGTTTCTGCGCGGGCGTGGACCGCGCCATCGAGATCGTCGAGCGCGCCATCGCGAAGTTCGGCGCGCCGATCTACGTGCGCCACGAGATCGTGCACAACACCTACGTGGTGAACGAGCTCAAGGCCAAGGGCGCGATCTTCATCGAGGAACTCTCCGACGTGCCGCCCGGCGCCACGCTGGTGTTCAGCGCGCACGGCGTGAGCAAGGCTGTGGAGCAGGAGGCGCGAGACCGCGGCTTCTCGATCTTCGACGCGACCTGCCCGCTGGTGACCAAGGTGCACGTCGAGGTCGCCAAGCTCGCGAAGGAAGGCTACGAGTTCATCATGATCGGCCACAAGGGGCACCCCGAGGTCGAGGGCACGATGGGCCAGCTCTCCAGCGGCATCCACCTGGTGGAGGACGTGGAGGACGTGGCCAGGGTCGCCCCGGGGCAGACCGACAAGCTCGCCGTGGTCACGCAGACCACGCTGAGCGTGGACGACGCCGCCGACATCGCCGCCGCGGTGCGCGCGCGTTTTCCCAAGGTGCGAGAGCCCAAGCAGCAGGACATCTGCTACGCCACGCAGAACCGCCAGGACGCGGTGAAGATCATGAGCCCGCAGGTCGACCTCGTGATCGTGGTCGGCAGCCCCACCAGCTCCAACAGCAATCGCCTGCGCGAACTGGCGCAGCGCCTGGGCACCGAGAGCTACATGGTCGATTCGGCCGCCGAACTCGAGCCCGGGTGGTTCGAGGGCAAGGCGCGCGTCGGCATCACCGCCGGCGCCTCGGCGCCCGAAGTGCTGGTGCGCGAGGTGATCGACCGCGTGCGCGCATTCGGCGCGGTGTCGGTGCGCAAGATGGACGGCATCGAGGAAACCATCAAGTTCCCGCTGCCCAAGGGCCTCAAGCTCGACGACATTCCTCCCCCTGGACACATCTCTTGAACACCACGCAGACCGCCGGCTGGCGCTCCCAAATAGATAGCGCATCGCAACGGCTGGCCGAGCGCGCCGGCCACTTCCTGCGCCAGACGCCGTTGTGGAAGCTGCCGGCTTCGGCCTTCGGCATCGACGCGAGCGGCGCGGAAATCTGGCTCAAGCTGGAGCACATGCAGGTCAGCGGCAGCTTCAAGGCGCGCGGCATGATGAACCGGCTCCTGGCCAACGACATTCCGCAAAGCGGGGTGATCGTCGCCTCGGGCGGCAATGCGGGCATCGCCACGGCGGCCGCGGCGCGCGCGCTGGGCGTGCCCTGCCAGGTCTTCCTGCCGGGCGTGTCGCCCGAAGCCAAGCGCGCGCGGCTGCGTGCGCTGGGCGCCGAAGTGGTCGTGGTCGGCGAGCTGTACCCCGATGCGCTGGCCGCCTGCCTGACGCGCCAGAAGGAATCGGGCGCCTTGCTCACCCACGCCTACGACCAGCCCGAAGTGGTGGCCGGGGCCGGCACGCTGGGCCGCGAGATCGAGCAGCAGGGCGGCCTGCCCGACGCTGTGCTCGTGAGCGTGGGCGGCGGCGGCCTGATCGGCGGCCTGGCCGGCTGGTTCGAGAAGCGCTCCCGCGTGGTCGCGCTCGAGCCCGAGAAGGCGCCGACGCTGTTCCGCGCCCGCGAGGCCGGCGAGCCGGTCGACGTGGAGGTGGGCGGCATCGCCGCCGATTCCCTGGGCGCGCGCCGCATCGGCGCCATCGCCTGGGAGATCACCCGACAGCACGTGCAGGACGCGCTGCTGTTGTCCGACGAATCCATCCGCGCGGCCCAGCAGTGGCTCTGGAAGGAGCTGAAGCTGGCCGTGGAACCGGCCGCCGCGCTGCCGCTGGCGGCGCTGCAGACCGGTGCCTACAAGCCGCGCGCGGGCGAGAAGGTCTGCCTGATCGTCTGCGGGGCGAACGTCGATCCCGCGACGGTTGCCTGACGGCTTCCTGCTTCACGCAGTTCATCTTCCAGGCTGGCAGAGCCTGTCGGCAGGCATGCCGAAGCCCGTGGCCCGCAACCGCGGGCCGCAGGGCATCGCCAGCCTGCCGCCTTCGGCCCGCGCACGCCCACCTAAAATCCCTCCATGCTCGACATCACCCTGCTCCGCAAAGATCTGGCCTCCGCAGTGGCCGGCCTCGAAAAACGCAAGAAGAACCAGCCGTACCTCGACGTGTCGGCATTCACCGCGCTCGAAGCCGAACGCAAGACCCTGCAGACCCGCACCGAGGAAATCCAGGCCCGCCGCAATGTGCTGAACAAGCAGATCGGCCCCCTCAAGGCCAAGGGCGAGTCGACCGACGCGCTGATGGCCGAAGTGAATGCGCTGAAGGCCGAGCAGGAATCGCAATCGAAGCGTCTCGACGAGATCCAGCCGGAGCTGCACGCGCTGCTCCTGGCCGTGCCCAACCTGCCGCACGCCAGCGTGCCGGTCGGCGAGGACGAGACGGGCAACGTCGAGATGCGCCGCTGGGCCCCGAAGGGCGGCGCCGGCGCCAACGCCACGCCGCTGGGCTTCGCGCCCAAGGACCACGTCGACCTCGGCGCGCCGCTGGGCCTCGACTTCGAAACGGGCGCCAAGCTCGCGGGCTCGCGCTTCACCGTGATGAAGGGCCCGATCGCCCGCCTGCACCGTGCGCTCGCGCAGTTCATGCTCGACATCCAGACCGAGAAGCACGGCTACAGCGAGTGCTACGTGCCCTACATCGTCAACGCCGCCACCCTGAGCGGCACCGGCCAGCTGCCCAAGTTCGAGGGCGACCTGTTCGCCGCGAAGAAAGGCGGCCAGGACGGCGAACCCGCGCCCGACCATTCGGCGCTGTACCTCATCCCGACCAGCGAAGTGCCGCTGACCAACTTCGTGCGCGACGAGGTGGTGCCCGAGTCGCAGCTGCCGATCAAGCTCACCGCCCACACGCCGTGCTTCCGTTCCGAAGCCGGCAGCGCGGGCCGCGACACGCGCGGCATGATCCGCCAGCACCAGTTCGACAAGGTCGAGATGGTGCAGATCGTGCACCCCGAGAAGAGCTACGACGCACTCGAGCAGATGACCGGCCATGCCGAGGCCGTGCTGCAGGCGCTGGAGCTGCCTTACCGCGTGGTGCTGCTGTGCACGGGCGACATGGGCTTCGGCTCCAGCAAGACCTATGACCTCGAAGTCTGGCTGCCCGCGCAGGACACCTACCGCGAGATCAGCTCGGTCTCGAACTGCGAAGCCTTCCAGGCGCGCCGCCTGCAGGCCCGTTTCAAGAACGCACAGGGCAAGAACGAACTCGTGCACACCCTCAACGGCTCCGGCCTGGCAGTGGGCCGCACGCTCGTGGCCGTGCTCGAGAACCACCAGAACGAAGACGGCTCGATCAACGTGCCCGCCGCGCTGCGTCCGTACCTCGGCGGACTCGAAGTTTTGAGGGCCTGATCGCAGGGGGCTTCAAAAGCCCCGTTTTTGTCTGCTAGAATCGCAGGCTCGACAGCACCGGAGAGGTGGCAGAGTGGTCGAATGTACCTGACTCGAAATCAGGCGTACTAGCGATAGTACCGAGGGTTCGAATCCCTCCCTCTCCTCCAAAAAATGACGGCCTGATCCATGTAGAACGTGGATCAGGCCGTTTTCTTTTGCCCCGATGGGCTGCAAGACTCTTCGTATCCCGGAAAAGGATTTGCCATGAAGCTCCATCCCAAACTGATTCCTTGCGCCGCTTCGATGTTGGCGATCCTGTCGATCGCCGCGTGCTCGACAGCGCAGCCGCAGGCAACGGCGGATGCCGCCACGGCACCCGCCGCGTGCCGGCCGGACGCCGCAGCCGCACTGACCGGCAAGGCCCGCATGAGCGATGCCGAGGCGCGGCAGGCGACGGGCGCATCCATCGTGCGCCAGATCCAGCCCGGCCAGCCGGTGACGATGGACTACCGCCGCGAGCGCGTGACGATCGAGACGGATGCGGCCAGCGGCAAGATCGTCCGCGCCTTCTGCGGATAGGCCGGGCTTTCTCCGATCAGCCGTTCGCCGCGGTACCCGCTGCGGCCTGAGCCGAAGGACGTGCGGTGAGGGCGGTGGCGACAGCACCTTCCTTGTCGAGCGAACACCACGCGGCCTGAGCCTGGGACTTGCCTGCTTCGAGCGAGCACCAGGCCGCCGAAGCCTTATCCGCTTCCAGCGAGCACCAGGCAGCAGCTGCCGAGCCCTTGCCGACCTCCGCCGAGCACCAGGCCGCCGAGCCCTGGCCAGCCTCGGCCGAACACCATGCGGCCGACGCCTTGCCCGCTTCCAGCGAGCACCAGGCCGGCGAGCCCTTGGCCGCTTCCGCCGAGCACCATGCTGCGGAACTCTTGGCAGCTTCGGCGGAGCACCAGGCTGCCGAGCCCGTGCCGGCCTCGGCCGAGCACCACGCAGCCGAGTCCTTCGCCGCCCCATGCCGCAGCGCGGGCGTCGGTTCGCCGAACTCCTCGGCGAGCAGGCGCTGCATCTGCTGGAAGGCCGCCTCCAGCGCCTTCGCGTCGTCCTCGCCGCGCAGGCCGAGGTAGGGGAAGTGGTGCAGGAAGTATCCGAAGGTGGCCTCGCAATCGGCGGCGTACTTGCGCGTGTCGAGGATGTGCATGTGCCAGAAGCGGTCGACGTCCTGCTCGGGCGCGAGCGTCAGCTCGGGGTGCTTCGCATGCAGGATGAGGTAGCGCTTGTAGGCCACTTCCATCTGGTCCGCGTAGCCTGCCGACCAGCCGTAGCCATCTTCCTTGCGCGTGGCCTTGAACTTGATCGGCGTCAGGTCGAGCGCGTGGATCGCCGCGATCGTCTGTTCCAGCGACTTGCTCTGGATTGAATCGGTCATGAATGCTCCTGTGAAGTTTCGGGGAAGCCCGAGCGAACGTGCCCGGTAACGATTGCAGCGAAGGGCCGGCTCTCAGGCCAGCGCCGACGGAGCAAATTGGGTGCGCAGGTGACGCGCCATGAAATCGCGTGCCTCGTCGGCGGACACCGGCTTGCACAGCCAGTAGCCCTGGGCTTCGTCGCATCCGCGGCTGTGCAGGTAGTTGAACTGCACGTCGGTCTCCACGCCCTCGGCCACCACCTTCATGCGCAGCCCGTGGGCGAGCGTGATGATCGCGTCGATGAGCGCGCGGGCATCGGTGTCCTGCGAGAGGTCGTTGATGAAGGAGCGGTCGATCTTGACCGTCGAGAGCGGAAAGTGCTTGAGGTACGACAGCGACGAATACCCCGTCCCGAAGTCGTCGATGGCCAGGCCCACGCCCATGTCCCGGATCGTGCGCAGCAGCTTCGCCGCGTGCTCGGGATTGGCCATCATCGCGCTCTCGGTGATCTCCAGCTCCAGCAGCGACGGATCGAGGCCCGACGATTCCAGGATGGCCGCCACGTCGGCCACCAGCGTGCGGCTGCCGAACTGCCGCGGCGAGAGGTTGACGCTGATCATCACCGGCGGCAGGCCCTGCTTCTGCCAGGCCAGCGCGTCGGCGCATGCCTGCTCCAGCGCCCACTTGCCCATGGACACGATCAGGCCGAGCTCCTCGGCGATGGGGATGAACTGGGCCGGCGGGATCGGTCCCAGGACCGGATGGCGCCAGCGCATCAGCGCCTCCACGCCGACGATGCGCCGCGTCTGCATGTTCAACTTCGGCTGGTAGTGCATCTCCAGCTCGCCGCGCTCCAGGGCATGGCGCAGCGCGCTTTCCAGCATGAGTTGCTCGGTGCTCTGCGCATTCATCTTCGCCGCGTAGAAGCGGTAGGTGTTGCGGCCCTTTTCCTTGGCGTGATACATCGCCGTGTCGGCGTTCTTCAGCAGCGTCTCGGCGTCGGCGCCGTTCTCGGGGTGGATGCTCACGCCCACGCTGGCGCTGACATGCAGCTCGCGCCCGTCGAGCACGAAGGGCTCGGCGCAGCAGTCGAGCACCTTCTCGGCGAGCACCGCGGCATCGCCGGAGCTGTCGAGGTTCTCCTGCAGCAGCACGAACTCGTCGCCGCCGAAGCGCGCGACCACGTCGGTGTTGCCCAGCAGGGTGGTGAGGCGCTCGGCGCAGGTCTTGATCATCTCGTCGCCCACGCCGTGGCCCAGCGTGTCGTTGATCTGCTTGAAGCGGTCCAGGTCCACGAACAGCACGGCGAACTGCTTCTGCTGGCGGGCGCTGCGCCGGATGGCGCGGGCGAGCTCCTGCTGCAGCGCCGCCCGGTTGAGCAACCCCGTCAGCTCGTCGTGGCTGGCCATGAAGCGCAGGGTCTTCTCCGCCTGCTTGCGCTGGCGGTACTGCGTGATCTGCAGCGCGATGACGCGCAGCGACTCCAGCGTCTCCGCGTCGGCCGCGTAGGGGTTGGCGCCGAAAAGCTCCAGCGCCGTGGTCGCCTCGGGCGCGACCATCGGCACGACCAGGCCGGTGGTCAGCCCAGCCTCGCGGGCCATCGCGTCGCGCGCGAAATGGCTCGGCGACGACTGGGTGTCGATGCGCACGACGCTGCCGATTCCCCAGGCGCGGCCGAGCGAGCCTTCGCCGGAGCGGTAGGTGAGCGAGCTGCTGGCCTCGACGAAGCGGCGCACCGCCGCGTCGTTGTCGGCGTGCCAGGCCACGGTGCAGTGGGCCAGGCCGTCCTCGCCCACGCTCCAGAGCGCGCCGCAGTCCCAGCGCAGGTCGGTGCATATCGCCTCCAGCGCCAGCGCGATCACCGTCTCGGTCCTGCCGTCGCCGGCCAGCAGCCGCGCGATCTTGTATTCGAGCTTCTGGCGCAGCGCGTCCTTGCGCGGCCGCGTGGCGTCGCGCACCGTGCCGCGCACCAGCCTCCTGCCCGCGTCCTCGCCCGACTGCGCGATGACGTGGAGCCAGCGCTCGGTGCCGTCGGGCAGGCACAGGCGGTGCTCGAACTCGCTGCGCTCCGTGGACTGGGAGGCCAGTGCGATCTGCCGCTCGACCGTGCCGCGTTCCATGTTCGGCACGCGCGAGAGCAGGGCGTGCAGGTCCGGCGGCAGCGGATCGTCGCCGAAGCCCAGGATGCGCCGCGCCTCCTCGGAGCACTGCAGCGTGCCGGTCTCCGGGTCGAGGGTCCAGCTGCCCAGGCTGGCCAGGTGCTGGGCGTCCTCCAGCTGGCGTTCGCTGGCGCGAAGGTGGCTGGTCATCTCCTCGGCCAGGACCTGGGCCCGGCTGGTGGTCGTGGCCAGCGACAGGACGATGCCGCCGAGCAGCGCACTGGTGGCCAGGCCGCCGAGCACCACGAGCCAGGGAATGGCCCTGTCCAGCGGACCGAGCACCTGGCTCTCGTCCTGCCTCACCTCCACCAGCCAGGAATGGCCTCCCAGCTCGAAGCCGAGCGTGCGCTGCAGGCTGCCTGCAGGTTCCGGAGCCGGCCTGCCGGGCGTGGAGCTGTCGAACAGCAGTTCGCGATCGCCGAACGCGACCGGCGCCACGAAGCGGGTCTCGATGCGCGTGCCGATCGGCCCCTTGCCCGGTCCGGCGTCGGCCAGCCGCAGCTGGAGCGTCTTCGCCGCCTCGATGCTGATCACGTCGCGCAGCATGCCGGTGATGCTGAAGCCCGCGCCCACCGAACCCATGTAGGCCCGGCGCCGCTGCTCCAGGGTATCGACGGGCATCTTCGGACGGTACACCGGCAGCCGCATCGCCAGCCCGACTTCGGATTCGCGGCCCGCGATCCGGATCTTGCGCCCGGAGGTGACCAGCCCGCCGGTGTCGCGCCCCTGCTCGAGCGCATCGCCGCGGTCGGGCATCGCGCCCAGGTCATTGCCCAGGAGCTTCTCGTTGCCGGCCAGCGGCTCGATGAAGGCCAGCGGGTAGTAGACCTCGCGCTCGCCGGGCGGCTTGATGGCGAAGCCGGAGGCGACGGCGGCGTCGAGGTCGGCATCGCCGCGCGCCTGCTCCTCGAAGCGCTGCCTGTCGGCCTGCATCACGCGCGGCGCGTAGTTGACAGCCTGGAAGCCTGGATAGGCGCTCGGCAGGTTCAGCCCCGCGACGTAGTCGCGGAAATCGCTGCGCGTCACCGCGTCCGAGGTGTTGAACCGCGCGCGCAGCCCGATCAGCACGGCGATGTAGTCGTCGAAGCGGCCCTCGACCTTGCGCGCCAGGTCGAGGGCGGTGGCGTCGAAGCGCGCTCGTGCGCTGCGCCCGATCTCCTGATGGGCATAGATTCCGAGGGCGATCGACAGCGCCGTGCCGAGGATCAGGATCGCAACCGGCAGGCGAATCCTGGCCCAGATGGACAAAGACATGGTTCGATCCTGTCGCTGTGCAAGCCGGGTGGCTTCGTGTGCGCCACAGTGTGGCACGGCGGCAAGCCCCTTGTTTGCATTTGGGAACAATTCGCTCGTATTTCTGTAATGTTGGGGAACGAGGGCCTAAGTATTTAATTCTTAAGAACTAATTTTCGTCGGCACGGCGGGATTCGATCCAGATCAAAAAGGTTGGGCGAGCGATTTTCTCGACCTCTGGCCACCTGCCTGGGATGTCGCCACGAGGCTTCCGTTCGGCCTTTCCGGCCTTTGCGGCCGTTCCTGCATCAGCGAGCCGATGCCGGGCTTCAGTCTCCCGCCGATCGACGCGTCACCGTGCCCTGGAATTCCTCGACCGATGCGAGCAGCGGCGTCGCCCGCAGGCACACGATCCGCGGCTCGCTTCCGTCGCGCGCCCGCTCCAGGCAGAGCGCGACGGCATGCGCGTCGTCGGGCTGCATCCGCCAGAACTGCCAGCGGTCGGCGCTGTCGCCCTCCAGGCCGTGCTCGAAGCCGATGGCCTCGCTGCCGCTTCCGTCCAGGTCGAAGGAAAAGCGGTCCAGCGGAATCGAAAGGCCCATGCCGCGCGCCTTGATGTAGCTTTCCTTGAGCGTCCAGAGGTCCCAGAAGCGCGAGGGCTGCTGAACGGCCGGCAACTGCTGCAGCGCCTGCGCCTCCTTCGGCGAGAAGAAATGGCCGGCGATCTCCAGCGGCGCATTCCTCGCCGTGTGCTCGACGTCCACGCCCACCTCGCGCTCCGCCGCCACCGCCGTCACCACCAGCGAGGCGCTGTGCGAGATGTTGAAGCGGATGTGCCGGCCCTGTGCCGGCGCGTCGGCGATCCGCGGGCGGCCGTATTCGTTGTTCTCGAAGCGCCAGTCGGCGGGCGCGACCTGCGGCACGTAGCGCGACAGCAGCGAGCGGATCAGCCCCCGCGTCATCAGGTAGCGGCGTCGATCGCGGGCGAAGTGGAACCGCCCGTGCTTCTCGCGCTCCTCCGGCGTCAGCAGGGCCATCAGGGCGTGGTTGACGGCATGGTGATCGGCCGGGTCGTCTTGTTCAGGAACGTACAGGTGCCAGAGGTGGACCTGGTGCGCATCGATCTGAAGTTGCATGCGCAGGATTCTGGCCTGCCTCGTCGACGCTCGACCCGACCGGCCGATTCAGCCCTGCTTAAGTTTGGCGGCCGATACTGCAATGGACGGTCGGCTGGCGCTGGTAGAGGTAGCCCCTGGCACCCGCGCCGCTCGATGCGGGCGGTTCCTCGAAGCCGGCGATCGTCGCATTTCCCTGGCCCTAGGCGCGGGCGGCTTGTGCGAGCCAGCTCGGCTCGTTCGATGTTTCCGGAAAGCCCGAATCGTCCACGGTGCCGCGGCCGGTCGCCGGTTCGACGGCTGCATGCCGCAGCTCGTAGCCCCGGCCGTACACCGAATGCAGCACGAACTCGTTCGCCTTGTGCAGCGACAGCTTGCGGCGGACGTTCGCCACGCAGCAGTCGAGCACCCGGCTCTTGCGTTCGACGCGCGACTCGGGCCACAGCGAGCCCAGCAGCCATTCGCGCTCCAGCAGCTGGCCGGCGTTGCGAAACAGCAGCAGCGCCAGTTCGAATTCGCGCGGCTTCAGCCGGATCTCCTCGCCCTTGTGCACCACCACCTTGCGGTTGCCGATGAAGCGGTAGTCGCCGAACAGCGCGCTCGTGGCCTGCGGATGCAGCAGAGTCTCGTTGCGCCGCAGCGCCTCGCGCACGCGCAGCTCCACCTCGAAGTCGTCGACCGGCAGCACCGCGAAGTCGATGCCCGGGCCCTTCGACTCGGGCTCCGCCGCCGACAGCACCTCGGCCAGCAATTCGCGCTGCAGCGCATTGGCGACCAGGAAGATCGGCACGCGCAGCGCCTGGCACATCGAGGTCAGCAGCGGCCATGCGCCTTCGTCCTTCAGCACCACCAGCAGCAGGTCGAAGTGGGTGGTGCCGTGCGTGGCCGCATGCAGGAAGTCGGCGCTGCAGTCGAAGGAGACGGGCGTGCAGCCCATCAGGCGCAGCCTCTGTCCCCAGGCGCGTGTCTGGGCTTCGTCGCAGCCCACCATGGCGACCTGTCGCGCGCCGCCGTCAGCATCGTTGCTCATGTGGAAAGCCTTCATGTGTGGTGGCGAGGGGAGGGGGATGGTCGTCTCAGCGGCTGTCGGCGCGCGGCAGCTTCCAGCCGATGCCGGCGTTGAATCCCCATGCCCGCCCCGCGTTGGCAACGGTCATGCCCCAGGCTGTCTGCCCGTCGTCCGAAAGAGTCCTGAAGCCCAGGCTGGCTGCCGTGTAGCCCCTGTAGCTGCCGAAGGCCAGGCCCACGGTCTTCTCGCCGGGCTGCAGGGCGGGCGCGTAGGCCGCGGTCATGGCCACGGCCATCGCGGTGCCCGAATACGCGATGCGCTCCACGTCGCGCAGCGCGGCGCCCGCCTGGTTCAGCTGGCCGAGGTTGATTGCGTCGCCGGGCTGCGCGCCGGGCGCCACGTTGGAGATCAGCACGCTCTCCGCAGCGCCTGCCGCACCATGCGCGGCTGCGGCGCCGAGCCACAGTGCGACCAGCAGCCCCGCTCGCACGCGGCTCAGCCCGCCGCGAGGCGGTTGCCCGAGCCCGCCTGCGTCCTGCGCACGCCGTCCGGTCCGTAGAACAGCTGCGCGCTGGCCTGCAGGAAATGCAGCGCCTGTTGGGTGAAATCGAGATGCGCGTAGACCATCGAGCCGTTGCGCAGGTTGTGGCCCCGCGCCTGTCCGGCGAGCTCCAGCAGCTCTTCCCAGGCCTTTTGAACCTGTGGGCCCGCTGCCGCAGCGGCGGCATCGGCGGCCTCGCGGCCGGGCTGGAAGCCCAGCGCCGCCTGCAGCGCCTCGCGCTGGGCGTCGAGTTCGGCCATGCGGTCCAGCAGCACGGTCTTTTCCGCGGCGATGGCCGCCAGGTCGGTGAAGCTGCCGCCCGACATCGCATCGGCCTCGCGGTCGAGCACCGACAGGAATTCCTCGATGCAGGCTGCCTCGGTGCGCAGGTGGGCCAGCAGGTCGGACGGCTGGCTTCTCATTCGCCTTCGCCTTTCTTCACGTCCTGCCCGCTGCCGGCGGGCGCGTCGGATGCGCCGGGCGTGAGCAGGTCGCGCACGCTGGCCAGCAGGCCGTCGGCGATGCGTTCGGGGCGGATCTGGTAGCGCCCCGCGCGGATGTCCTCGCGGATCGCCGCCACGCGGGCCGCGTCGAAATCGGTCGCGGCACCCGCCGCGCTGGGCAGCGAGCGGATGTGCGCCGAAGGAGCCGGTGCCGGCGCCTTGGCAGCGCGCTGGGCGGCATCGGCACCGGTCGCGGCGGCCGCACCTGCCGTGCCTGCCGGGGCGGGCGTCGGTCGGGGAAGGGGCGTGGCCGAGGGGGCGGGTTGATCGATTTTCAAGGTGATTCCTCAGGGGCTGACCCGTATATCGGCAGCCCGCGCAAGAACTTTAGGAATGGCGTGCATGGCGGATTTTGTGCGGCGCGTCATTGCGCCAGCTGGATCTGCCCCTCTTCGTCCGCCACGCCGCTGACCAGCCGGCCGTCGCGCGTGCGGGCCTGCACCACCGCGCCTACCGCCGCTCCGGTCATGGCCTTGCCCTCGGTGCTGACGACGAAGCCCTGGCCCTGCGCCACCACCTTCACCGCCTGCCCCTGCTGGATGACGGTGACGCCGCGCAGCAGCTCCTTGCGCAGCGGCGCGCCGGGCGCCACGCGATTGGCCGTCACCACGCCGTTCAGCTCGGCCGCGCTGGTGACGATGGAGCGCGGCAGCCGCGTGAGGTCGCCGGTGCGCTCCTCGACGTCGCCCGCGCCCAGCGGCCGGCCCGCATCGATCGCGCGCACGGCCACGAAATAGCTTCCTTCCACCGCCACGTGCGCCTGCACGAAGCGCGTCCATGGCCGCTCCGCCTGGCAGCGCACGCCCACCGAGACGCGGCCCCACGGCTTCGCCCCCGGCGGCAGGAAGGCCTCGGGTGCGTCGCAGGCGGGCAGGGCGGAGGTGCCGCGGCCTTCGAGGCTGATCGTCACCTTGCCCGGCAGCCCCGCCGATTGCGCCTGCAGGTATTTCTCGATGACCGCGTCGACGGAAGGAGCGCTTTCGGCTGCGCCGGCCGTGAAGCAGCACGCCAGCGCGAATGCCGCTGCCGGCAGCACGGTGCGCAGTGCGTGATCGCGAAGCTCGGCAAGCGTTGGAAGGGTCATCGGATATGTGTGGATGGTGGCTTCGGCGGCGATGCGTCACACAGGAGCAACGCATGCCGCCGCACGGAAATTCTAGAAATCCGCGCGCCGATCGAAGTTGCGAGCAGCAGGCGAAAACCCCCTTTGTTCGGGCGATTGCAAAAGTGGCTCGTGCATAGACTCGCTTTCCATCTGTCGCTGCGCCCTGCGCATTCGCGACGCCTCAACGGATGGAACAAACATGCTCGACAAGCTGGATGCGGCGCTTCGCTTCAACCGCGAAGCCCTCAACCTCCGCGCGGAACGCCAGGAGGTTCTCGCGGCCAACATCGCCCATGCGGACACGCCCAACTACAAGGCGCGCGACTTCGACTTCAGCGCGCGCCTGAGCGAAGCCGTGGAGCGCGGCCGCGCGTCGCAGTCGATGTCGCTGGCCACCACCTCGTCGCGCCACCTCGCGGGACAGGCGCAGGCCATGCCCGACAAGGACCTGCTCTACCGCGTGCCCAACCAGTCCAGCCTCGACGGCAACACGGTCGAGATGGACGTCGAGCGCATCGCCTTCGCCGACAACGCGCTGCGCTACGAGTCGAACCTCACGGTCATCAACGCCAAGATCAAGTCGCTGCTCTCTGCGGTGCAGCCCTAAGCAGCGCAGCAAGCAGCAGGAGTCCCTTCCATGCCCTTCAACAGCACCTCCATGAACATCTTCAACGTGGCCGGATCGGCCATGACCGCGCAGTCGCAGCGCATGAACGTGACCGCGAGCAACATGGCCAACGCCGAGAGCGTGGCCGGGCCCGACGGCATGCCCTACCGCGCGAAGCAGGTGGTGTTCCAGGTCGCGCCCTCGGCGTACGGCGCGGGCGACATCGGCGGCGTCAAGGTGGCCGGCGTGGTGGAAGACCCTTCTCCGCCGAAGCTCGTGTTCGACCCCAAGAGCCCGCATGCCAACGCCGAAGGCTACGTGGCGATGCCCAACGTCAACGTGGTGGAGGAGATGACCAACATGATCTCCGCCTCGCGCAGCTACCAGGCCAACGTGGAAGTGCTCAACACCGCCAAGACGCTGATGGTCAAGACGCTGACCCTCGGCCAGTAATTCCCCGGCAAGACAAGAACCCAAGAAAGAACAGGCACGAACGCGCCATGGCCATCTCCGATACCTCGTCCATCACCGGACAGAACGCCGCCTCCGCGGTCGGCGGCAACAGCAGCACCTCGAACGTCGACAGCGAGCAGCGCTTCCTCAAGCTGCTGGTCACGCAGCTGAACAACCAGGACCCGCTCAATCCGATGCAGAACGCCGAGCTCACCTCGCAGCTCGCGCAGATGAGCACGGTCAGCGGCATCGAGAAGCTCAACAGCACGCTCTCGGGCCTGGTGAACCAGACCGGCTCCAACCAGCTGCTGCAGGCCACTTCGCTGATCGGGCAGAACGTGCTGTCTCCCGGCGACGTCCTCGCCACCAGGGCGCCGGAGGAGGGCAAGGACCCGGCCATGCAGGCCTTCGCCGTGCAGCTGCCGGGCACCGCCTCCGACGTGCAGATCAAGATCCTCGACGCCAGCGGCAAGGTGGTGCGCACCATCGACGCGGGCTCGATGAACGAAGGCGTCAACGCCGTGACATGGGACGGCAAGGACGACGTGGGCGCCGTGGTGCCCGCGGGCGCCTACCGCTTCACGGTCGAGGCCACCAACGGGGGCACCTCCGTGAAGTCGACCGCGCTCACCTTCTCGCAGGTCGCCGCCGTCAAGCAGGGCGCCAGCGGCGTGACGCTGGAGCTGTCGTCGGGCGCGAGCATCGGGCTGTCGGACGTGCGCCTGTTCCTCTGAGCTTCTTTCCCTTCCCCACCGCATTCATCGCAAACGCGCCGCATCCAACGGCAGACAAGGAACCATCATGGCTTTTTCCCAGGGCATCAGCGGACTCGGCGTGGCCGCGGCCAACCTCGACGTCATCGGCAACAACATCGCCAACTCGGGCACCGTCGGCTTCAAGTCCGCGGCGGCCACCTTCCAGGACGTGTACGCAGGCTCGCGCGTGGGCCTGGGCGCATCGGTGTCGGGCGTGACGCAGAACTTCTCGCAGGGCGTGACCCAGTCGAGCAGCCGCCCGCTGGACGTGGCCATCCTCAACGGCGACGGCTTCTTCCGCCTCACCAGCGCCACCGGTGAAGTCATGTACTCGCGCAACGGCCAGTTCACGCGCGACAAGGACGGCTACATCGTCAACGCATCGGGCCTGCGCCTCACCGGCTTCGGCGTGAACGCCAACGGCGGCGTCAGCGGCGGCACGCCGGCGGCCATCCAGATCCCGACCACGCCGATGACGCCCAAGGCGACCACCAGCATCGACGCCGAGTTCAACCTCGACGCGCGCAAGGCGGCGCCCACCAAGACGCCGTTCAACCCCGCCGACTCCGACACCTTCAACTACTCGAACGCCGTCGGCCCCATCTACGACTCGCTGGGCAACCCGCACGACGTGTCCGTGTACTTCGTCAAGAGCGCCACGCCCGCCAACACCTGGAGCATGTACGGCACGATCGACGGCGCCGCCATCGGCGCCGGCGCGCTCGGCACGATGACCTTCGACGCCGCCGGCAAGATGACCGCGCCGGCCAGCGGCCAGTTCAGCCTGGGCACCATCAACCTGACCAACGGCGCCGCCGCGCTCACGCCCACGATCGACATCTCGGGCACCACCCAGTTCGGCGCCGCCAACGCGATGAGCAAGCTCGGCCAGGACGGCTACCGCTCGGGCGAGCTCACCTCGTTCTCGATCAACGCCGACGGCACCATCACCGGCAAGTTCTCCAACGAGCAGACCAAGCTGCTGGGCCAGGTGGTGCTGTCTTCGTTCGCCAACCCCAACGGCCTGGAGCCCAAGGGCAACAACGTGTGGGCCGAGACGCAGGCCTCGGGCAACCCGCTGACCGGCACGCCGGGCGAAGGCACCAAGCTCGGCTCGCTGCAGTCGGGCGCGCTGGAGGCATCCAACGTCGACCTCACCTCCGAGCTGGTCAACCTCATCGTCGCGCAGCGCAACTACCAGGCCAACGCGCAGACCGTGAAGACGCAGGACCAGGTCATGCAGACGCTGATGAACATCCGCTGAGGCGGCGCTGCACCGAGACCGACACCAGGAGCACCCAGTGGATCGCATGTTGTACGTCGCCATGAGCGGCGCCAAACAGGTCATGGAACAGCAGGCCGCCGTCGCCAACAACATGGCGAACGTCTCGACGCCGGGCTTCCGCGCACAGATCGCCAACTTCCGCGCGGTGCCCGTGGTCGGCCAGGAGGCGCCCACGCGCGCCTTCGTGGCGGCCACCACACCAGGCGCCGACTTCACCCACGGCCCCCTCACCGAGACCGGCCGTGCGCTCGACGTGGCCGTGAGCGGCCAGGGATGGCTGGTCGTGCAGACGCCCGACGGCGGCGAGGCCTACACCCGCGTGGGCAACCTGCAGGTCGGCGCCGACGGGCAGCTCACCACGATGGGCGGTCGCCCGGTGGTGGGCGACAACGGCGCACTGACCGTGCCGCCCGGCTCCGCGGTGAGCATCGCGGCCAACGGCCTCGTGGGTGCGCGCGATGCGTCCTCCACCACGCTCACGGGCATCGCCGAGGTCGGCCGCCTGAAGCTGGTGAACCCGCCGGTCGCCGACCTCGAGCGCGGGGAGGACGGCCTGTTCCGCATGCGCGCGGGCCAGCCGCCGGCCGAGGCCGACGAGGCCGTCACGCTGGTCAGCGGCGTGGTCGAGGGCAGCAACGTCAATCCGGTCGAGACCATGGTGGCCATGATCGCCAACGCACGCAGCTTCGAGATGCAGATGAAGTCGCTGCAGACGGCCGACACCAACGCGCAGTCCGCCAACAAGCTGCTGGCCTACGGCTGACGCGCGCTCTCCTTCTCGCAACTTCTTCCGCAGGACCTTCGTACAAATGATCCGCTCCCTCTACATCGCCAAGACCGGCCTCGACGCGCAGCAGACGCAGCTCGACGTGGTCTCCAACAACCTCGCCAACGTCGGCACCACAGGCTTCAAGCGCAGCCGTGCCGTGTTCGAGGACCTCGTCTACCAGAACCTGCGCCAGGTCGGCGGCCAGTCGTCGGACCAGACGCGCCTGCCCTCGGGCCTGCAGGTCGGCACCGGCGTGCACGTGGTCGCCACCGAGCGCATCCACTCGCAGGGCAACCTCACCAAGACCGACAAGCCCACCGACGTCGCCATCAACGGCAGCGGCTTCTTCCAGGTGCTGATGCCCGACGGCACCACCTCGTACACCCGCGACGGCTCGTTCCAGACCGACCGCGAAGGCCAGCTGGTCACGGCCAGCGGATTCCCCGTGCAGCCGGCCATCACCGTGCCTGCCAACGCCACCAGCATCACCGTGGGCCGCGACGGCATCGTCTCGGTGGTGCAGGCGGGCAGCACCAACACCGTGCAGATCGGCCAGCTGCAGCTCGCCACCTTCGTCAACCCGACGGGCCTGCAGAGCAAGGGAGAGAACCTCTACGCCGAGACCGACGCATCGGGCGCGCCCAACCAGGTGAACCCGGGCGTCGACGGCGCGGGCACGCTGAGCCAGGGGTACGTGGAAGCCTCCAACGTGAACGTGGTGGAAGAGCTGGTCAACATGATCGCCACCCAGCGCTCGTACGAGATCAACAGCAAGGCGGTCCAGACCTCGGACCAGATGCTGCAGCGCCTGGCCCAGCTGTGAGCGTGACGGTGACGATGCTGCAGGTGTTCCACCGTCTCCGCCGCGGCGCCGCCGAGGCGAAGGCCCGGCTGCTGACGCTGCTCGTGGTTGCGGGCGCGGTGCTCGCCACCGGCTGCGCGCAGGTGCCGCGCGAGCCGCTGGTGCACCAGCCGATGACGGCGCGCTCCGACAACTACGCGGCGGTGCAGACGCGGCGTTCGCCCGGCGCGATCTTCCAGGACGGCCCCGGCGCGAACGCGCTCTTCGAGGACCGCCGGCCGCGCAACGTGGGCGACATCCTCACCATCGTCATCAGCGAGAAGGTCAACGCGACCAAGAATTCCGGTGCCAACGCGAGCCGCACGGGCAGCACCACCGGCGTGTTCTCGGCCATTCCGAAGCTCATCGGCGGCCTGCTCGACGGGCAGGGCACGAATCTCTCTGGCACCAACAAGCTCGACGCCAAGGGCGGGGCCAATGCCAACAACACCTTCAACGGCGTGATCACGGTCACGGTGACGGACGTGATGAGCAACGGCAACCTGCTGGTCAGCGGCGAGAAGCAGATGGGCATCAACCAGGGCACGGAATACATCCGCTTCTCGGGCGTGGTGAACCCGCGCACCGTCTCGGGCAACAACACCGTGCCCTCCACATTGGTGGCCGATGCGCGCATCGAGTACTCGGCCAAGGGCTACATCGACGAGGCGCAGCACATGGGCTGGATGCAGCGCTTCTTCCTCAACGTCATGCCGTTCTGAACATGGAAAACCCCCAGGCTTCGCGCACTTCGTGTCGCTGCGCCCACCCCCTTGCAGGGGGCGATGCCTACGGCCCGGCAAAGCCGGTTCCGTGGCATCCCGCGAATTTTCGGGCTCGCTTGCGCATCGCGGCGCTGGCGGTGCTCGGTTCCTTGTTGTTTGTTCCTGCGCATGCTGAGCGGCTCAAGGAGCTGGCGAGCATCCAGGGCGTGCGGGACAACCCGCTGATCGGCTATGGGCTGATGGTGGGGCTGGATGGCACGGGCGATCAGACGATGCAGACGCCGTTCACCACGCAGAGCCTGAACAACATGCTGCAGCAGCTGGGCATCACGATTCCGCAGGGCGTGAACATGCAGCTGAAGAACGTGGCGGCGGTGATGGTGACGGCCACGCTGCCTTCGTTCGCGCGGCCGGGGCAGAACATCGACGTGACTGTGTCCTCGATGGGCAACGCGAAGAGCCTGCGCGGCGGCACGCTGCTGATGACGCCGCTCAAGGGCGTGGACGGACAGACGTACGCGGTGGCGCAGGGGAACATGGTGGTCGGCGGCGCAGGTGCCTCGGCCAACGGCAGCAAGGTGCAGGTCAATCAGCTCAGCTCGGGCCGCATTCCCGGCGGTGCGCTGGTGGAGCGCACGGTGGAATCGCCCGTGGGTGCCGAGGGCACGTTCTCGATCGAGCTCAACCGCTCCGACTTCGGCACCACGCAGCGCGCGGTGGATGCGATCAACAGGCAGTTCGGTTCCGGCACGGCCGAGGCCATCGATGCGCGATCGATCCGTGTGCGTGCGCCCGAGCCGCAGCAGCGCGTGGGCTTCCTCGCGCGGCTGGAAGATCTCGAGGTGACGCCTACGCAGGCCGGTGCCCGCGTCGTCGTGAATGCACGCACGGGGTCTGTGGTGATGAACCAGGCGGTTCGCGTGAAGGACTGCGCCATCGCGCACGGCAACCTGTCGGTGGTCATCAACACCGAGCCGGTCATCAGCCAGCCGGGCGCATTCTCCGGCGGCAGCACGGTGGCGGCCCAGACCTCGCAGATCTCGGTCAACCAGGGCGGCGGCGCGATCCAGATGGTGCGCGGCGGTGCCTCTCTGTCGGACGTCGTCAAGGGGCTCAACAGCCTGGGCGCGAATCCGCAGGACCTGGTTTCCATTCTCCAGGCCATGAAGTCGGCCGGCGCCCTGAGCGCCGAGCTCGAGATCATCTGACGGGGTCGCGGCGATGACGTTACCGGTCAATGACCGCAGTGGTGCGCTCGACCAGCGTTTCGCGCTCGACGTGCAGGGCGTCGATGCACTGCGGCGCACGGTGCGCAGCTCGCCCGAAGAGGGCCTGCAGCAGGTCTCGCGGCAGTTCGAGGCGATGTTCATGAACATGGTGCTCAAGAGCATGCGCGAGGCGACGCCATCGAGCGGCCTCTTCGACAGCCAGGACCAGAAGGTGTACCTGTCGATGTTCGACCAGCAGCTCACGCAGAACCTTTCGGGGCGCGGCGTGGGGCTCGCCGAGGCGATGCTCGCCCAGCTGCGCCGCAGCATGCCCTCGGGTCCGTCCGACGCGCAGGCCGACGCCGAGATCGGCGTCAAGCCGATGCAGCTGGATCCGCCCCTGCCCGGTTCTCCGCTGGGGGCGCGTGCGGGCATTCCGATCGGTTCGGCACCCGTCGCCTCGACCGCACGCACGGCGGACCTCGGCATCTACCAGTTCAACGGCGACCGGCGCGCGCAAGGCGCGAATGCCGGATCGCTGCAGGGCCAGGTCGACGAATTCGTGGGCCGCATGGGCGCATCGGCGCAGGCCGCAAGCACGGCCAGCGGCGTGCCCGCGCCGCTGATCCTCGCGCAGGCCGCGCTCGAATCGGGCTGGGGCAAGCGAGAGATCCGCGCCGACGACGGCACGCAGAGCTTCAACCTCTTCGGCATCAAGGCCGACCGCAGCTGGAAAGGCGCGACGGTGGAGACCACCACCACCGAGTACGTCGACGGCGAGCCGCAGAAGGTGCGCGCGAAGTTCCGCGCCTACGCCTCCTACGAGGAAGCCTTCACCGACTACGCACGCTTCATCACCCGCAACCCGCGCTACGCGAACGTGCTGGCCACCGACGACCCGAACGAGGCGGCCCATGGCCTGCAGCGCGCGGGCTACGCGACCGACCCCCGCTACGGCGAGAAGCTGGTCCGCATCATGCAGAAATTCGGCTGAGGCGCCCGAGCGCTCACCGCACCAAGGAAAAGCCAATGGCACAGACCGCATCAGCAACCGCAATCCGGCAGGCACAGGCGCCGCAGCTCCAGGGCGCTGTCGCGCCCCTGGAGGTGGTGACCTTCAAGCTGGGCGATGAAGAGTACGGGATAGACATCCAG
>NZ_JBQEQC010000018.1:26322-148278 GCF_052044195.1 Variovorax sp. 22077 | reverse complement strand
GATGCCTTATCCCAAGCACTTCTTGTGCCTATGAATTAACGGGACAGGACACTAGCCGAGCAGCGCCAGCAGCGCGGGGCTCACGTGCACCGGCATGGCCAGCAGGATCTGCCCCATGCCCTTGCCCAGCGGATCGTTGCGCAGCGAGGCCATGCCGCCGCCGCCCAGCGCCTGCTCGCAGACGAAGTTGAAGGCGTCGATGCCGGGCACCTCGTAGCGCGTGACGCGGCCCTTGACCAGGTGGGCGAGCCAATCGGCCACGCGCGCTTCGGTGAGCTGTTCGCGCAGCAGCGGCAGCAGGGCAGGGTGGCGCGCGATGACGCCGATGTTCGAGGTGTCGCCCTTGTCGCCGCTGCGGGCCCAGGCCAGGCGCAGCAGGGGCACTTCGATGCGGTCTGCCCCGGAAGAAGACGAAGGCGAAGTCGAGTGCGAGGATGCCGAGGCGATCTCCGTCCGGGCGGCTCTGGCAGGCGAAGGGACGGCCCCGGACGCTCCTGCCGCCGTCGATGGTTCGCTGCGAGGAATGGCGATGCGCTCTCCATCGATGGTCACCGATTCCTCGACCAGCGACTTGTCGAGCAGGAAGGCGTATTGCCGGATCGAAGGCGACACGGACGCGCGCCCGCCCCCCGCGCCGGTGGTGCCCGGGGCCCAGGAGGTGCCTGCAGGAGCGACCTCGCGTGCGAACAGCTCCAGTGCCTCCTTGCGCGGGTGCGTCACCGCGAGCCGCAGCACCGCTTCGCGCGTCTGCGATGCGCGCGCATGCGGGCCGTAGCAGGACTCCGCGCCCAGCACTTCGAGCTGCGTGCCGCTGTAGGGGCCGAAGCCATATTGCGAGAAGAGCGCACTGGTGCGCGCGAGGATGGCCTCGCCCGTTCGCTTCGCCTTGGCCACCGCGTCGAAGCCCACGATGGTGAGCTGCGCCGCCGTCTTGAAGCCCTCGACATGGGTGGCGCTGACCTTGTAGCTCGCGGTGGGCGCATGGCCGCGCGCGCCGTGCACGCGCACGCGGTGCTCGCCGGCCTGCTCGATGCGCACCTGCGTGAAGTCGGCCACCACGTCGGGCAGCAGGTAGGCGGCGGGGTCGCCGATCTCGTAGAGCATCTGCTCGGCCACCACGGCGGGCGTGACCTTGCCACCGGTGCCTGCGGGCTTGGTGACGACGAAGCTGCCGTCGGCGCTGCATTCGACGATGGGGTAGCCGATGTTCGGCCAGTCGGGCACGGTGTCCCAGTCGGTGTGCAGGCCGCCGGTGGCCTGGCAGCCGCATTCGATGATGTGGCCCGCGAGGCTGCCCGCGGCGAGCAGGTCGAGGTCGTTCGGCTGCCACTCGAATTCATGCATGAGCACGCCGAGCGTGACGGCGGAGTCGACACAGCGTCCGGTGATGACGACCTGCGCGCCCGCGTCGAGTGCGGCCCGGATGGGCTGCGCGCCGAGGTAGGCGTTGGCGGTGAGCACGCGCTCGGGCAGCGAGGCACCGCTTTGCAGTTCGCGCACGGGCGATTGCGACTTGCGCAGCTCGGGCAGCAGCGGAGACACGTCGTCGCCGCTCACCACGGCGATCTTCAGTGCGATGCCCTGTTCGGCGGCGAGCGCCGCGAGCGCATCGGCGCAGCCTTGCGGGTTGACGCCGCCGGCGTTGCTCACGACGCGGATGCCCTGTTCCACGACGTCTTTCAGCACCGCCCTCATCGCCACCGACACGAAGTCGGTGGCGTAGCCGAGCTCGGGCTTCTTGAGCCGCGCGCCCGCGAGGATCGACATGGTGAGCTCTGCGAGGTAGTCGAACACGAGGTAGTCGATCCGGCCGCTGGCCACCAGCTGCGGCGCGCCCACACTGCTGTCGCCCCAGAAGCCGGAGGCGCCGCCGATGCGGACGATGCGTTCGTCGTTCCTGGCGCTCATCGTCCGCTCCATTGCGGCCTGCGCTTCTCGCGGAAGGCGAGCTGTCCTTCGGCCGCGTCCTCGGTGAGCGCGAACAGGCCGATCTGGCTTTCGGTGAAGGCCATCGATTCCTCGAAGGCCATGGCCTCGATCTTCTTCATGGTGTAGAGGCCGCGACGGATGGCGGCGGGCGACTTGTCGAGCATGCGCCCGAGCAGCCAGTCGACGCTCTCGTCGACGTCGTCGCTCACGCGGTTGACGAGATTCAGTTCAAGCGCCTGCGCCGCGTCGATGGGCTCGCCGGTGATGCACATCTCGGCCAGCACGCGGCGCGGCAGCAGGCCGCCGAGCACGCTGAGCACCTGCGCGGGAAAGAGACCGACCTTCACCTCGGGCAGCCCGAACACCGCCTGGCTGCCGGCCACGGCCATGTCGCACATCGCCATGAGGCCCATGCCGCCGGCCATGCAGGCGCCGTTGACGCGCGCGATCAGCGGCACGGTCGATTGCCGGGCCTGGCGGAAGAGGTTGGCGAAGCCCTGGTAGGGCGCTGCGTAGTCGAACTTGAACGAGGAGCCGCTCTGCAGGTCGGCGCCCGCGCAGAAGGCGCGCGTGCCGGCGCCGGTGATGACCACGGCGCGCACCGCGTTGTCGCTGTTGGCGCGCGCGATCGCGTCGCCCAGGCCCGCGAGCACGGCAGGGCTGATGGCGTTGCGGCGCTCCTCGCGGTCGATGGTGAGCCACATGACGGGCCCGCGCATCTCTTCGCGCAGTTCGGTGGACGGGGGTGTTTCGGGCATGGCGCGGGTCCTTGTGCTTCGGTGTCCGGAGATTTGTTTCTCTCCTGCCCGTAGCGTGGCCCGAAAAAAAAGCCGCATCGTGCGGCTTGTGGCTGAAGCGGTTCGGGTTTTCCCTGAAGAAGATCCGATCCGCTTGTGGCTTCTGCACGCTTTTGCGTGCTTCGGCTTACTTCAGAAGACCTTCGGCCTTCATCGCTTCCTGCACGGCGGGGCGGGCGCCGACGCGGGCATGCCAGGCCTGCAGGTTGGGGAAGCCGGAGATGTCCACGCCGGTCGGCTTGGTCCAGTTGGTCACGGTGAACAGGTAGCCATCGGCCACGCTGAAGTGTTCGCCCATCAGGTATTCCTTGCTGGCGAGTTCACCGTCGAGCCACTGGAAGCGCGACTTGAGCTTGTCCTTGAAGATGGCCTTGGCTTCCTCCGGCATGTTCGGGTTGAACAGCGGGCTGAAGCCCTTGTGCACTTCGGTGCCGATGAAGGTCAGCCATTCCTGCAGGCGGTAGCGCTGCATGGTGCCGGCGGCCGGCGCCAGGTTCTTGGTAGGAGCGAGGTCGGCGATGTACTGGAGGATGGCGGGGCCTTCGCGCAGGCGGGTGCCGTCGTCGAGTTCGAGCATCGGCACGTAGCCCAGCGGGTTGATGCCGTAGTAGTCGGT
This sequence comes from Variovorax sp. 22077, assembly GCF_052044195.1. Lineage (NCBI taxonomy): Bacteria > Pseudomonadati > Pseudomonadota > Betaproteobacteria > Burkholderiales > Comamonadaceae > Variovorax > Variovorax sp. 22077. The sequence continues at coordinate 144,936 of NZ_JBQEQC010000018.1, read as the reverse complement.
GCCGTCCTGGAGCTTGTGGCTCTTGGTGCTGGCCAGCACGGGTTCGGCGGCGATGCCCGCTTCATGCAGCGCGATGTGGGGGGAGAGCGAGCAGGCGCCGGGCGAGTAGTACAGCTTCATTCGAGAACTCCAGTGAATGTCGAGGTTGGTTGGGATTTTTTGGGTAAACCGCAGCGGATGCTAGCGGGTTTGGGGGCGTCGCGTTTTTGTCCTACGGCCTCACGCGCAGGGCGACTATCGGGCCTTAAGACGGCGTTTCCTAAGCTCCGTTCCACGGCAGGCAGGGCCTGCTGCAAGGAGAAACGAATGTTGAAGTACGCCATCATTTTTGCAGTCATCTCGCTCGTGGCCGCGCTGCTCGGCTTCGGCGGTATCGCCGCGGGTGCAGCCGGCATCGCCAAGCTGCTGTTCGGCCTGTTCCTGGTGCTGGCTCTGCTGTTCGTGGTGCTGGCCGTGCTGGGCGTGGGCGCGGTTAAAAAAGCGATCGACTGATGCACCTCTCGCACATCGAGGCGCAGCTCGACTACGAAGTTGCCGCCCCTGCGCACATGCTGCTGAACATCGAGGCAGCGCGTTCGGGCATGCAGAGCGTGATCGGGGAGGAACTGGTCGTGGAGCCGCCGACGCCTTTGCGGCTTTTCTGCGACGAGGGAAGCGGCAACCGCTTCGTCCGTTTCGATGCGAAACCGGGGCCGCTGAAGATCGTCTACAAGGCCAGCGTGCGGCGCGCCCACGTGGTGGTGCCGAACGACCTGGCCGAGATGCCGGTGACCGAAGTGCCCGACGAGGTGCTGCACTACATGATGCCGACGCGCTATTGCGAGTCGGACCTGATGTCGCGCTGCGCCCAGCAGCTCTTCGGCGATCTGCCGCCCGGCATCGGCAGGGTGCAGGCGATCGTCGACTGGATTCATGACAGCATCACCTACGAGCCGGGCAGCAGCGACTCGACAACGACCGCGCGCGAGGTGTTCGTGGAACGCGCGGGCGTATGCCGCGACTTCGCGCACCTGGGCATCACCTTCTGCCGCGCGCTGAACATTCCGGCGCGGCTGGTGGTCGGCTACGTGTGGTTCGACGAGCCGCCGCAGGATTTCCATGCCGTGTTCGAGGCGTGGCTCGGCGGTCGGTGGGTGCTGTTCGATCCGACCCGCATGGCGCCGGTCGACCGACTGGTGCGCGTGGGCACCGGACGCGATGCGAAGGACGTGGCCTTCTGCACGATCTTCGGCGACGTGCGCATGACGGGGAAGAAGCTCGTCGTGCGGGAACTGCAGGACGAGAGCCTGCAGCCCTCGATGCCGCCTTCGCCCACCGGCGAGGTGATGGGCATCGAAAAGCCCGTGCCCCTGGGGCAGGTGGACGAAGCGGCGGCCTGACTGGCTTGTTTGCTATAAAAATAATAGCAAACTATTCAGCGGCAGTCATGGAGGCAGCCCTTAGGCGTCGCTCTCCAAGCTTATCCACACAGGGGACGCAAGAGGGTGCGGCCGATTAAAATCGGTGCCCCTTTTGCGCCGCGCACGCGTCAGTTGTGCGCTCCCACTCCAAATGCTGTACCCCGAAGAATTCGACGTGATCGTCGTCGGCGGTGGCCATGCCGGCACCGAGGCCGCGCTCGCCGCCGCGCGCATGGGCGCCAAGACGCTGCTGCTCTCCCACAACATCGAGACGCTGGGGCAGATGAGCTGCAATCCGTCGATTGGCGGCATCGGCAAGGGCCACCTGGTGAAGGAGGTCGACGCGCTCGGCGGTGCGATGGCCATCGCGACCGACGAGGCCGGCATCCAGTTCCGCATCCTCAACTCGAGCAAGGGCCCGGCCGTGCGCGCGACCCGCGCCCAGGCGGACCGCGTCCTGTACAAGGCCGCCATCCGCCGCCGCCTGGAGAACCAGCCGAACCTGAGCCTGTTCCAGCAGGCGGTCGACGACCTGATGGTGGAGGGCGATCGCGTGGTCGGCGCCGTCACGCAGGTGGGCATCGCTTTCCGCGCGCGGACCGTGGTTCTGACGGCGGGCACTTTCCTCGATGGCCGCATCCACGTCGGCCTAGATAACTACCAGGCCGGGCGCGCGGGCGATCCGCCGGCGGTCAGCCTGTCTGCGCGGCTCAAGGAACTGAAGCTGCCGCAGGGCCGGCTCAAGACCGGTACGCCGCCGCGGCTCGACGGTCGCAGCATCGATTTCTCGAAGTGCACCGAGCAGCCGGGCGACGGCATGCCCGGCGGGGCAGGGCCGATGCCGGTGTTCAGCTTCATGGGTCGCGCCGACATGCACCCTCAGCAGATGCCCTGCTGGATCACGCACACCAACGCGCGTACGCACGAGATCATCCGCTCGGGCTTCGACCGCAGCCCGATGTTCACCGGCAAGATCGACGGCGTGGGCCCGCGCTACTGCCCGAGCGTGGAAGACAAGATCAACCGCTTCGCCGACAAGGAAAGCCACCAGATCTTCCTGGAACCCGAAGGCCTGACGACCAACGAGTACTACCCGAACGGGATCTCGACCAGCCTGCCCTTCGACATCCAGTACCAGCTGGTGCGCTCGATGCCGGGCCTGGAGAACGCGCACATCCTGCGCCCCGGCTACGCCATCGAATACGACTACTTCGATCCGCGCGAACTCAAGAGCAGCTTCGAGACGCGCTCGATCAAGGGTCTGTTCTTCGCCGGGCAGATCAACGGCACGACCGGGTACGAAGAGGCGGCTGCCCAGGGGCTGTTCGCCGGCATCAATGCCGCACTGCAATGCCGCGGGGAAGATGCCTGGCTGCCGCGCCGTGACGAGGCCTACCTGGGCGTGCTGGTCGACGACCTCATTACCAAGGGTGTAACCGAGCCGTACCGCATGTTCACCAGCCGCGCCGAGTTCCGGTTGCAGCTGCGCGAGGACAACGCCGACATGCGCCTGACCGAAATCGGGCGGAAGCTGGGCCTGGTGGACGACGAACGCTGGGATGCCTTCAGCCGCAAGCGCGATGCTGTTTCACGTGAAACAGAGCGACTCAAGTCGATCTGGGTGAATCCGCGCAATCTGCCGGCATCGGAATCGGAGCGGGTACTGGGCAAGGCCATCGACCACGAATACAACCTGGCTGATCTGCTGCGCCGGCCCGATGTGAGCTACGAAAGGCTGATGACGCTCGATGGCGGCAAGTACAGCGCCCAGGCTCCGCTAAGCGAAACCGAGATCGAGCAAATCGAGATCTCGGCCAAGTACTCCGGCTACATCGAGCGCCAGCACGACGAAGTGGAGCGGGCGGCGCATTTCGAGAACCTGAAGCTGCCTGCCGATTTCGACTACAGCCAGGTCAAGGCATTGAGCTTCGAGGTCCGGCAGAAGCTGAACAAGCACCGTCCCGAGACGCTGGGACTTGCCTCGCGCATCTCGGGCGTGACGCCGGCAGCCATTTCCTTGCTGATGATCCATCTGCGCAAGGGCGGTCACAAGGCATTCGCCCCGGGCGCGACCGAAGCTGCCGCCACGGAAGCCGCCGCCGAATGACGGCGCCGATTGATACGCTGCGCGCTGGCGCAGCCACCATGGGCGTGGCGCTGTCCGATACCCAGGGAGAACAGCTGCTGGCCTACGGCACGCTGATGCTCAAGTGGAACAAGGTCTACAACCTTACGGCGCTGCGTGATTCCGCCAGCGTGCTCACGCACCACCTGCTCGACAGTCTGGCGGCTGTTGCGCCGCTGCAGCGCGAGTGGGCAGGGAAGGGCAAGCTGCTGGACGTCGGGTCCGGCGGTGGACTGCCCGGCGTGGTGATCGCGATCATGCGGCCTGATCTGGAAGTGAGCTGCCTTGATGCGGTTGCCAAGAAGGCGGCATTCGTTCAACAGGTTGCAGCCGAACTGGAGCTGCCGAATCTTCGCGGGCTGCACGCTCGAGTCGAATCGCTGGCAGGAAGCTACGAAGTCATCAGCTCGCGCGCCTTTGCATCCCTGCCGGATTTCTTCAACGGCTCGATGAACCTGCTTGCTCCGGGCGGTGTGTGGCTTGCGATGAAGGGCAAGGTGCCGACCGACGAACTGGCGGCCGTGCCCAAGGGCGTGTCTGTGTTTCACGTGGAACAACTGACGGTTCCCGGCCTGGATGCGGAGCGCTGCATCGTCTGGGCTCGCAAGGTTGCCGCTTAGATCGGCACCTGATTCACAAAAAGAGGGCGCGACACCGGTAAAAGCCGGTGTCCGAACGATCTTCGCGGCGGTGTGCTCGCTTAGACTCGATGCCTCCCTCTGGTCTCTTCCCCGACTCGCTTTTTCGAGGCAACCCCATGTTCGGCATTGCTGACTACGGCGCATTCGTCGCCGCCATCGTCCTCTTCCTCCTGATTCCCGGTCCGGGCAATCTGGCGCTGATCACCTCGACCAGCAAGGGCGGCATCCGTGGGGGCCTCGCCGCGACGGCGGGGGTGATCGTCGGCGACCAGTTCCTTCTGTGGGCAGCGGTGGCCGGCGTGTCGGCCGTCATGGCCGCCTACCCGGCGGCGTTCAAGGCTGTGCAGTGGCTGGGCGCCGCCTACCTCGGTTGGATGGGCATCAAGATGCTGATGGCGAAGCCGGGCTCGGCCCCCATCCTCAATATCAAGCCCAGCCACTTCATGCGCCAGGCCTTCACCATCACGCTGCTGAACCCGAAGGCGATCGTTTTCTACATGGCCTTTTTCCCGCTGTTCGTGGACCCGGCCCGGCATCAGGGCCTGATCACCTTCGGCGCAATGGCCGTGACCATCGCCGCACTGACCTTCCTGTACGGCCTGACCTCGACGCTGCTCACGCATTTCTTAGCCGAGCGCATCCGCGCGAATCCCCGTATTTCCACCACGCTCGAAAAGCTCGCAGGCACCTTCCTGGTCGCCTTCGGCGTCAAGCTCGCAATCTCGCGCTGATCGATCGCTCCCCGGTACTCACATGGCCAAGATTTTCTGCATCGCAAACCAGAAGGGCGGCGTCGGCAAGACCACCACCACCGTCAATCTCGCCGCCGGCCTGGCGAAGGTCGGCCAGCGCGTGCTGATGATCGACCTCGACCCTCAGGGCAACGCCACCATGGGCTCGGGCATCGACAAGCGCGAGCTGGAGCTGACGGTGTACGACGTGCTGCTCGAATCGGCCTCGGTGGCCGAGGCCCGGGTCAAGGCCGACAAGCTGGTGGAGGGCGGCTGCGGCTACGACGTGCTGGGTGCCAACCGCGAACTGGCGGGCGCCGAAGTCGAGATGGTCGCGCTCGACCGCCGCGAGAAGCGCCTGCGCACTGCGCTCGCGGCCGTCGGTGCCGAGTACGACTTCATCCTGATCGACTGCCCGCCCAGCCTGAGCCTGCTGACGCTGAACGGCCTGTGCGCCGCCCACGGCGTGATCGTGCCCATGCAGTGCGAGTACTTCGCGCTCGAAGGCCTGACCGACCTGGTCAACACCATCAAGCAGGTTCACGCCAACCTCAACAAGAACCTGCAGATCATCGGCCTGCTGCGCGTGATGTTCGATCCGCGCATCACGCTGCAGCAGCAGGTGAGCGAGCAGCTCAAGTCCCACTTCGGCGACAAGGTGTTCGATACCGTGATCCCGCGCAACGTGCGCCTGGCCGAGGCGCCGAGCTACGGGTTGCCGGGCGTCGTGTTCGATCCGGCCGCCCGCGGCAGCCAGGCCTTCATCGCCTTCGCGCAGGAGCTGGTCGAGAAGATGCCGCCTGCGAGCGCCTTCGCCTCCGGTGCGGTCGCCCCGCCCATCGCGCCGGTCTCGCGCATCACGCCCGACCTGCCCATCCCCGAGGACGTGTTGGCACCCGCCGCTTCGCCGGCCGCCGACTCGACCAGCGAGAACAACGCCTGAGGCTTCTTGCGACCCGCAAGCGAGTTGCTATTAAATTCGTAGCAAATGACTGAACCACGCATCCTGCTGCTGCCCGGCTGGCAGAACAGCGGTCCCGGCCATTGGCAGACACGCTGGGAATCTCTCCATGGCGACCATCGCGTCGAGCAGCACGAGTGGATGCGTCCGCTGCGCGGCGACTGGTCCGCGCGGCTCGAGGAAGAAGTGCTGGCCTCGCCCGGCCAGGTGGTCTTTGCGGCGCACAGCCTCGGCTGCATCCTGGTCGCCGCCTGGGCCGCACATTCGCGCAACACGCACAAGGTCCGCGGCGCGCTGCTGGTGGCGCCGGGCGACGTCGAGAGCGACAGCCTGCGCCAGCTCATACCGGGCTGGACGCCCATCGTGCGCAAGCCGCTGCCGTTCCAGGCGGTGCTGATCGCAGCCAATGACGACCCGTACTGCGAAGCCTCGCGCTCGCGCCAGCTCGCCGCCGACTGGGGTGCGCGCTTCGTCGACGCGGGCGCGCGCGGCCACCTGAATGCCGAATCGGGCCTGGGCGACTGGCCCGAGGGTCGGAAACTCCTGAACGAAATCTCGAAAGAAAAGAACTGATGGCGACCAAGAAACCCAAGGGACTGGGCCGCGGCCTCGAAGCGCTGCTGGGACCGGCGGCTGCTCCTTCCGCCGACAGCGGCAACAGCGGCGGCCATGGCGGCGCGGCCGGCTCGGAGGAGGGCGGCGCCCAGCGCAACCCGAGCACGCTGATGCTCGACCAGATGGTCGCCGGCGTCTACCAGCCCCGCACGCGCATGGACGAGGGTGCGCTCTACGAGCTGGCCGAGAGCATCAAGGTGCAGGGCATCATGCAGCCGATCCTGGTGCGGCGGCTCGATCCCGAATCGGCCGCGGCCAAGAACGCCGAGTACGAAATCATCGCGGGCGAACGGCGCTTCCGTGCCGCGAAGCTCGCCGGCCTCGACAGCGTGCCGGTGCTGGTGCGCGACGTGCCGAACGAGGCGGCCGCCGCGATGTCGCTCATCGAGAACATCCAGCGCGAGGACCTCAACCCGCTCGAAGAGGCCCAGGGCCTGCAACGCCTGGTGACCGAGTTTGGGCTCACTCACGAGCAGGCGGCCCAGGCCGTGGGCCGCTCGCGCAGCGCGGCCAGCAACCTCCTGCGCCTGCTGAACCTGGCCGAGCCCGCGCAGCAGATGCTGATGGCCGGAGACATCGACATGGGCCACGCCCGTGCGCTGCTGTCGCTCGACCGCGGCACGCAGATCACGGCCGCCAACCAGATCGCGGCCAAGAAGATGTCGGTGCGCGAGGCCGAGTCGCTGGTGAAGAAGCTCGCGGCCGAGTTCACGCTCACGCCTTCGCGCCGCAGCAACGACGGCGAGAAGTCGCGCGACCTGCTGCGCGTGGAAGAAGAACTGGCCGACCTGCTCACCGCCGAGGTCGAGGTCCGCATCAAGAAGCGCACCAAGCGCGGCGGCCGCGTCGAGGAGAGCGGCGAGCTCGCGATCCACTTCGGCTCCATCGAGGCGCTCAACGGATTGATCGAACGCATCCGCCGAACGGCCTAGTGTTGCGAATCGGGGCTCCGGCATTCGTTTGATTGATTCCTGCAATCCTTTGCGCGTATCCTCGACCGCTGGTTTTTCCAATCCCAGTTCTCTGAACAACAGAGGGAGTAGTCCACCATGCAACTCACCAGGTTCCCGCTGGCGGCCATCGCCGCTGGCGCAATTCTTCTCACCGGTTGCGCCGCGACCGACATGCAGATGGGCAGCCAGTCGGCCAAGACCATGGCCACCGGCAGTGCCGCAGGCAGTGCCACCGACAACGCCAGCAGCCAGCTCGAACGCTGCGAGTCGCCGCTCGGCACCGTCTCGCTGATCGAGAACCAGAGCGCGGGCTGGTACACCATCCTCACCGGCGAATACCGCCTGCCTCCCACCGCCAACCTGCTGCGCCTGCTGGTGCAGCAATCGAACTGCTTCATCGTGGTCGAGCGCGGCGCCGCCGGCATGAACGCGATGACGCGCGAACGCGCGCTGCAGCAGTCGGGCGAGATGCGCGGCGGCAGCAACTTCGGCCGCGGCCAGATGGTCGCCTCCGATTACGGCCTGTCGCCCGAGATCGTGTTCAGCAACAGCGATGCCGGCGGCATCGGCGGCGCGCTCGGCGGGCTGGTGGGCGGCGGCCGTGGCCGTGCGCTCGCAGCCATCGGCGGCAACATGCAGACCAAGGAAGCCAGCGCGCTGCTGACGCTGATCGACAACCGCTCGGGCGTGCAGGTCGCGGCCTCCGAAGGCAGCGCCTCCAAGACCGACTTCGGCGCCTTCGGTGCGCTGGCCGGCCGCAGCGCGGGCGGCGGCCTCGGCGGCTACACCAACACGGCACAGGGCAAGGTCATTGCCGCGGCCTTCATGGACGCCTTCAACCAGATGGTCCGCTCGCTGCGCAACTACAAGGCGCAGACCGTGCGCGGCCAGGGCCTCGGCGGCGGCGGCCGACTGGGCGTGGATGGCGGCGCTGCACCATCGCAGACCTACGTGCCGGCGGAGAAGGCTCCCCCGGCGCGCCGCCGCACCAACTGATCTGCCAGTCGCCGCACGGCAAAAAGCCCGGGGCTCTCGCGAGTCGCCGGGCTTTTGTTCGTTGGACGCCTTCGGATCAGAGGCTGAAGATCTTCCCCGGATTCATGATGTTCTTCGGATCGAGCGCCCGCTTGATCGTGCGCATCATGTCGATCGCGCCCGCGCCTGCCTCGTTCACCAGGAACTCCATCTTGTGCAGCCCCACGCCGTGCTCGCCGGTGCAGGTGCCTTCGAGCGCCAGCGCGCGGCTCACCAGCGCATGGTTCAGCTCCTCGGCCTTCACGCGCTCCTCGGGGAGGTTCGGGTCGAGCAGGTAGCCGAAGTGGAAGTTGCCGTCGCCCACGTGGCCGACGAGGAAGTAGGGGATGCCGCTGGCATCGGCCTCGGCCACCGAGTCGAGCAGGCAGTCGGCCAGGCGCGAGATAGGCACGCAGGTGTCGGTGGAGATCACGCGGCAGCCGGGACGCGACTGCACCGCCGCGAAGTAGCTGTTGTGCCGCGCCGTCCACAGGCGCGTGCGTTCTTCCGGCGTGCTGGCCCACTCGAACGCATTGCCGCCGTGGCCGCTCGCGATTTCCTGCACCGTCTCGGCCTGCTCCTTCACGCCGGCCGGCGAGCCGTGGAACTCCATCAGCAGCATCGGTTCCTCGCGCAGGTTCAGCTTGGCGTAGGCGTTCACCATGCGCACCGTGTTCACGTCGATCAGCTCCACGCGTGCGATCGGCACGCCGAGCTGGATGGTCTCGATGGTGGTGCGCACCGCGGCCTCGATGCTCGGGAAGGAACAGATCGCGGCGGACACCGCCTCGGGCAGCGGGTAGATGCGCAGCGTGATCTCGGTGACCACGCCCAGCGTACCCTCGCTGCCCACCATGAGGCGCGTGAGGTCGTAGCCGGCCGACGACTTCTTCGCACGCGTGCCGGTGCGGATGATGTCGCCCGCGGCCGTCACCACCTCGAGCGCCAACACGTTCTCGCGCATCGTGCCGTAGCGCACCGCGTTCGTGCCGCTCGCGCGCGTGGCCGTCATGCCGCCGATGGAGGCGTCGGCGCCCGGGTCGATGGGGAAGAACAGGCCCGTGCTCTTGATCTCTTCGTTGAGCTGCTTGCGCGTGACGCCGGGCTGCACCGTCACCGTCAGGTCGTCGGCATTGACGGACAGCACCTTGTTCATGCGCGACACGTCGATGCTGATGCCGCCCTGCACCGCCAGCAGGTGGCCTTCGAGCGAGGAGCCCACGCCGAAGGGGATGACCGGCACGCTGTGCTCGCTCGCGAGCTTCACCGCGTCTGCAACATCCTGCGTACTCTCGGCGAACACCACCGCGGAGGGCGGCGGCGCGTCGAAGGAAGACTCGTCGCGGCCGTGCTGCGTGCGCACCGCCATCGCCGTGGAGCAGTTGGCGCCGAAGCGCGCCTTCAGCGCCTCGATCAGGCTCTCGGGCACTTCGCGCAGATGAAGCTCCGGCAGCAGGTGCGAGGTTTGGGTCGGGGCATTCATCGGGCGTCTCCTGGCGGGTGAGGGGGATCGGCCATTCTACGGAGCGAGCACCATAATGCGCTTCGGAAAAACATGAACCCCACCACACTCAACGCCCTTGCGGCCTTTCCCTCGCAGCTGGAGGCCCACTACGCGGCCATTCCCTTCGCCTTCAGGCACTGGGCGCCGCCTTCGTGGGAAGGCGTGCCCAGCGAGGCCTTCACCGCCATCGAGCAGCTCTGCCACGTGCGCGACATCGAGATCGAGGGCTACCACGTGCGCTTGCGCCGCACGCTGACCGAAGCCCACCCGACGCTCGCCTCCATCGACAGCGAACCGCTGGCCATCGAGCGCAACTACGGCGCGGCCGATGCGGCCCAGGTGCTGGCCGATTTCCGCATGGCGCGCGCGCAGACGATGGAGATCATCTCCGGCCTGAACGATGCGCAGCTCGCGCGCACCGCCGTGTTCGAGGGCTACGGCCCGCTCACGATGCGCAGTCTCATCCACTACCTCTGCAGCCACGACCAGCAGCACCTCGCCGGGCTGCAATGGCTGGCGGGCAAGATCGACGCATCGACCGTCGCGCAATAAGAAGCAGGAGCGCCCATGGGCAACCGACTTTCCCAGATCGCCACCCGCACCGGCGACGACGGCACCACCGGCCTCGGCGACAACACGCGCGTGTCGAAGGACAACCTGCGCGTGCACGCGATGGGCGACGTGGACGAACTCAACTCGCACATCGGCGTGTTGCTGTGCGAGCCCATGCCGGAGCCCGTCCGCGAGCTGCTGGTCGACGTGCAGCACCAGCTCTTCAACCTCGGTGGAGAGCTGTCGATGCCGGGCTTCACGCTGCTGAAGCCCGAGGCCCTGCTGCAGCTGGACAACGCACTGGCCGAGCACAACGCCGCGCTGCCGCGCCTGGCCGAATTCATCCTGCCCGCAGGCACGCGCGCGGCCTCGCTCGCGCATGTGTGCCGCACCGTTGCGCGCAGGGCCGAGCGCGCCGTGGTGGCGCTGGGCGCCGCCGAGCAGCTCAACGACGCGCTGCGGCAATACCTCAACCGGCTCAGCGACCTGCTCTTCGTGCTCGCGCGCGTGCTCAACCGCGTGGACGGCGGCGACGACGTCTACTGGAAGAGCGAGCGCATGGCCCGCGCTGCCGCTGTGGCAGCGGAAGAAACAGACACCAAGGAGGCTCCATGAAACTTTCCGTCCCTCTCCACGCGTCGCTTGCTGTGGCGATGTCCGCCATGCTGTGCCTGCCCGGTCTCGCGCAGGCCCAGAGTGCCGACAACCCGCCGAAGGCGCAGCGCGCCCACACGCTCAAGTCGCCCTCGCGCGGCGGCAAGGTGGTGGGCAGCGTGCAGCGCGGCACCAATGCCGCCGGCCGCAGCATCGACCGCGCCGACTCTGCCACGCGACGCGGCGTCAACAACGTGTCGGAAAAGGCCAGCCGGCCCGTGCGCAGGGTGGGCGAAGCCTTCGGGCGCAAGCTCTCGCCGGGATCGAGCGGACGTGCTGCACCGCCGTCCGTGGGCCCGCAAGGCAGCGCGCCCTGATATCGAACGCCGCTGTTCGGGGCGCGATCACGCCGACGGTGTGATCGATGTACGCAGCGCTCGTGCGGCCGGCATAAGCAGAGCGCTTGTGTGCGAATGGCACCGGGTACTCCCCGCAGCGAAATAAAGGAGTAGCTGAAGGCGGGGGACATTCGCGGAGGGGAGTACCCGATGTCATTCGCACGCATCCCGGAACATCTCTCCAAGGATCACATGGCACGAAATGTAGAGATCAAGGCCTGCATCGACAGCATCGAACGTGTCGCAGCCATCGCCACGACACTGGCCGACAAGGGCCCCGTCGAGATCGCGCAGGACGACACCTTCTTCCGCTGCACCGGCAGCTCGGATCGCCTCAAGCTGCGCACCTTCGCACCCGACCGCGCGGAGCTGATCTTCTACCGCCGCGCGGACAGCACCGGCCCGAAGGAATCGTTCTACCTGATCACGCCCTGCGCCACGCCCGACGTGCTGCGCGAATCGCTCACGCTCGCGTGGGGGCAGGCGGGCCGCGTGCGCAAGCAGCGCCGGCTGTTCCTCGCGGGCCGCACGCGCATCCACCTCGATCGCGTGGAAGGGCTCGGCGAGTTCCTCGAGCTCGAAGTGGTGCTGGCGGAGGGCGAGCCGGCCGAAGCCGGCATCGCCGAGGCGCATGCGCTCATGGCGCAGCTCGGCGTGGGTGCCGACCAGCTGGTGCAGGGCGCCTACGTCGACCTGCTCAACGCCAGCCGGCGGACTTGAACTGCTCCGCCAGGAGCTGCGCGACCTTCTCGTAGCCCCGCGCGTTCGCATGGATGCGGTCGGACCGCAGCGACGAGTCGGAGAGCACGCTCGAGTACACGTTCGCGACAAGCAGCGCCTGCTGCGACTTCGCCACCTCCTCGTAGAACGGCGCATCGCTGAGCGAGCCCACCGCTGCGCGCATCGCGTCGGGCGCGGGTGTCGCCAGCACGGCCACGTAGGGCGTGTGCGCGCGCGCCTGGGTGACGAGTTCCACGAGGTTGTCGCGCGTCGACGCGGCCGACACGCCGCGCAGCATGTCGTTGCCGCCGATGCCGATCAGGATCGCGTCGTAGCTCGCGCCGCTCAGCAGCCCGGGCAGGCGCTGCAGCGCGCCTGCGGAGGTGTCGCCGTTGACGCCTGCGTTCTCCACCTGCCAGCCCGTGAGCTCGCCCAGCTTCATTGGCCATGAGGCCTCGGGCGGCGCGCCGTAGCCGAAGGTGAGGCTGTCGCCCAGGGCCAGCACGTGCGCACCGGGCTTCAGTGCCGTGGCCGATGGCTTGCGCCTGCCGCAGGCTGCCAGCAGGCCCGCGGCAGGCAGGCCCGCCAGCAGATGGAGGAGGTGTCGTCGCTTCATGTGGCGCGCAGCTTAATCGCAGCGCGATGGCCGGCGAGGGCTTGTCCCTTTGCTCGGAAAGCGCATAAGCCTCTCCGTTTTTGTTCGTTCCACGGCGTGGAGCGCGGGCGAAGAATGACTGGCTCCCTGCACCTCTCACTCCATCACCGGACCGGAACGACACCATGCCGCTGCTCTTGAACCGCCACCGTTTCCTGCGTCATGTGGCCGCACTCTCCGTGGCCCTGCTGGCTGCGCCTTTCGCCGCGCTGGCAGCGCCTGCCACCGGCGAGCCGGTGTGGTTCGGCGTGAGCGGGCCCGTCACCGGGCAGAACGCGCAGTACGGCGCGCAGTGGAAGGCCGGCTTCGACCTCGCGCTGGAGCACATCAACGCGCAGGGCGGCATCCACGGCCGTCCGCTGGCCTACAACTTCGAGGACAGCCAGAGCGACCCGCGCCAGTCAGTGGCCATCGCGCAGAAGCTGGTGAACGACAAGCGCGTGCTCATCGAGCTCGGCGACTTCTCCAGCCCGGCCTCGATGGCCGCATCGCCGATCTACCAGCGTGCGGGCCTCGTGCAGCTGGGCTTCACCAACTCGCACCCCGACTTCACCAAGGGCGGTGACTACATCTGGAGCCCCTCCATCAGCCAGGCCGACGCGCAGCCCCTGCTGGCCGAGCTCGCGGTGAAGACGCTGGGCTTCAAGCGCCTCGCCGTGCTGTATCTCAACACCGACTGGGGCCGCACCAGCAAGGACGTGCTCGTGAAGGCCGCCCAGGAGCGCGGCGCGCAGGTCGCCATCGCCGAGGGCTACCAGCCCGACGAGAAGGACTTCCGCTCGACCCTGGTGCGCGTGCGCGATGCCAACCCCGACGGGCTGGTGCTCATCTCCTACTACCCCGACGGCGCGCTCATCGCAGGCCAGGTGCGCAGCGTGGGGCTGAAGCAGCCCATCGCCGCGGTGGGCTCGGTGTATTCGCCGAAGTTCATCGAGCTCGGGGGCGCGGCGGTGAACGGCATCTACACCAACACCGCCTTCTATCCCGACGAGCCGCGCGCCGAGGTGCAGGACTTCGTGAAGAGCTTCCGCGCGAAGTACGGCAAGGAGCCCGACGCATTCAACGCCTACGCCTACGACGCGGTGGTGTACGCAGCCGCAGCGCTGCGCCAGGCCGGCCCCAGCGCCGACCGCAAGGCGGTGCGCGATGCGTTCTACAAGATCAAGGACGTGCCCAGCGTGATCTTCGGCAAGGCCAGCTTCGATCCGCAGACGAGGCGGATCATCGGCGTGAAGAGCGTCAATCTCGTCGTCAAGGATGGCAAGTGGGCGCAGCTGGACGAGAAAGCGGCGGTGGCCGCTTCCAAGTGAGCCGTCTTCCGCGTTGTTCCCTCTCCCGCCTGCGGGAGAGGTCCAGGGTGAGGGCAGGGGCCTTCGCAAATCAGCAGTCCCTCGCATCGGCCGCTGCACCCTCAGCCCAACCCTCTCCCGCACGCGGGAGAGGGAGCAAAGCCGGCATGCCATGAGCTTCACCTCCTTCTTCGACTACACCGTCAACGGCCTGATCATCGGCAACATCTATGCGCTGCTGGCGGTGGGGCTCGCGCTGATCTTCGGCGTCTCGCATCTCATCAACTTCGCGCATGGTTCGGTGTACACGGTGGGCGCGTACATCGGCTGGGCGTCGATCACCTGGCTGCACACGCCGCTGCCCGTGACCATCGCGCTGGTGGTGATCGGCTCGGGTGCGCTGGGCATGCTGATCGAGCGCGTGGGCCTGCGGCCGCTGCAGGGCTCCGCGCGCATCGCGCCGCTGCTGGCCACCATCGGCATCAGCTTCGTGCTCGACATCCTGGTGCAGCTGGTGTTCAGCCCCGACCCGCGCTCGCTGCCCACGCAGCTGCCCGACTGGCGGCTGCAGATCGGCACCGGCACCATTGGCGCGCTCGACATCCTCATCGCCGGCATCGGCCTCGCGAGCGCGGCCGTGCTCTTCGGCTTCCTGCGTTTCACGAAGCTGGGCTGGGCCGTGCGCGCCACCGCGCAGGACCGCGATGCCGCGCAGCAGATGGGCGTGGACGTCGATCGCGTGAACCAGACCGTGTTCGCCATCGCCGCCGCGCTGGGCGGCCTCTCGGGCCTGCTGGTGGGCATGTACTACAACAACATCAGCCCCGCGATGAGCTTCCAGGCCACGCTCAAGGGAGTAGTGGCCACCGTGGTCGGCGGCGTGGGCAACGTACCGGGCGCCATCGCCGGCAGCCTGCTGCTGGGGCTGATCGAGAGCTATGGCGTGGCGATCCTCGGCACGCCGTACCGCAACCTCTTCGCCTTCGCGCTGCTGCTCGTGATCCTGCTGTGGAAGCCCAACGGACTGTTCGGGCGCAAGCGCGCATTGCCGCCCGAGCCGCTCACGGGCACCTTCATCGCGCCGAGCAAGCCGTGGCACGTGCCGCGCAGCCTGCTGCTCGCGCTGTTCGCAGCGGCGGTGGCGTTGCCTCTGTTCGACCCGTCGCCTTACCTGCTGCAGACGCTCACCAACGCATGGCTCTACGGCGCGCTCGCGCTGAGCCTCACGCTGGTGGCGGGCACCATCGGGCAGATCTCGCTGGGCCACGCGGGGCTGCTGGCCATCGGGGCCTATGCGTCGTCGCTGCTGGTGCTCGATCTTCGCCTGCCGGTGGGCACGGGCATCGTGCTCGCGGGGCTTCTCACGTCGCTGATCGGCACCGCGCTGATCTTCCCGGCCTTCAGGCTGCGCGGCCACTACGTGTCGATCGCCACGCTGGGCATCGGCGAGATCGTGGCGCTCACCATCCTCAATTGGGAAAGCCTCACGCACGGGCCCATCGGCGTGTCGGGCATTCCGCCGCTGTCGCTGTTCGGGCGCGACGCGTCGTCGAACGAGGCGCTCTACTGGGCTTCGTTCGGCGCGATGGTGCTGCTATCGCTGCTGCAGTGGCGCCTTCTGCGCTCGCACCTGGGCCGCACCTTCCGCGCGGTGCGCGAGGACGAGGTGGCCGCGCGCGCCTACGGCGTGAGCCCCGACCGCTACAAGGCGCTGGCCTTCGGCTTCGGCGGCTTCGCGGCCGGCGTGAGCGGCGCCTTCACCGCGCACATGTACTCGTACATCAACCATGAGACCTTCGGCTCGCAGATCTCGATCCTCGCGCTGACGATGGTGATCCTCGGCGGGCTCGGGAACATCAGCGGCGCGCTGTTGGGCGCGGTCGCGCTCGTGAGCCTGCCGGAGCTGTTCCGCGTGACGGCGGAGTACCGGATGCTGATCTACGGGGTGGCGCTGCTGCTGCTGATCCGGTTCCGGCCGCAGGGGTTGTTGGGCACGGTATGAGTTTCACCCCCAGGCTTCGCGCACTCCTTGTCGCTTCGCCAACCCCCGTCCGGGGTCGATACCTGCGGCTCGGCCGAGCCGGCTCCGCGGTGTCCCCCGAAGGATCGATCCCGAACCCGATGTCCGTTGTGCATCCATCACCGAGAGATACAAGACCATGAGCCACCTCAACGAATACCTCGCCGAGAAGCGCGCCGCGGTGCTGGCGCGCAACGCCGCCGTCGAAGCGGGCGCTGCGAAGCCCGTGCAGCTGAAGGCCAACGTGCGCGCCGAAGGCCGCAGCGGCGTGCGCAGGCTGCGCATCCGCGAGCACCAGGTCATCAGCGACAGCCCGCCGGATTTCGCGGGCTACGACCTCGGGCCCAGCTCCCCCGAGCTGCAGCTGGGCGTGCTGGGCACCTGCGTCACGCACATCTTCCTGATCCAGGCGGCCGAGCGGCAGGTTCCGCTAGAGAGCCTCGAGGTGGAGGTCACGGGCATCATCGATCCGCGCGGCGGCAAGCCGGGGCATGAGAAGACGCCCATCTGGCCGCACGAGATCGGCTACACGGTGCACATCGACTCGCCCGCGAGCAGCGAGGAGATCGACGCGCTGTTCGAGGCGGTGGAGCGCAACTGCCCCATCCTCAACCTGCTGCGCAATCCGCAGACCATCCGCGCGGAGGTGAAGCTGGTCGACTCGAAGGCCGGGGCTGCCAACGCGTCGCGGAAAGAGGACGATGCCGTCTCTGCTTGAGATACGCGGCCTCGTGCGCCGCTTCGGCGGGCTCACGGCCGTCAACGCGGTCGACCTGCACGTGGGCGAGGGCGAGCTGCTGAGCGTGATCGGGCCGAACGGCGCGGGCAAGACCACGCTGTTCAACCTCGTCACCGGCCTGGACCGTCCCGACGACGGGCAGGTGCTGTTCGATGGGAGCGACATCACCGGCCTGCCTGCGCAGCAGCTCGCGCAGCGCGGGCTCGCGCGCACCTTCCAGCATGGGCGCGTGTTCGCGAATCTCTCGGTGCTCGACAACGTGCTGGTCGGCGCCCACACGCGGCTGCGCGCCGTGAAACCTCGCCTGGGCGGCGTGCCCGGGCTGGGCGCCATCGCCGAGCTGGCGCTCGCGCTGGTGCAGCCCGGCGCGGTGCGCCGCGAGGAAGAGGCGCTGCGCGAGGAGGCCCGAGAGATCATCGCGCTCTTCGGCCAGCGCCTCGCGCCGCGCATCGACCACCCGGCCTACAGCCTCTCGTACGCCAACCGCCGCCGCGTGGAGATCGCCCGCGCGCTCGCGCTGAAGCCGCGCCTGCTGCTGCTGGACGAGCCCACGGCCGGCATGAACGAGAGCGAGACGGCCGAGATGCTGGAGATCATCCGCGGCCTGAAGGCGCGCGGCCAGGCGATCCTGCTGATCGAGCACAAGCTCGACCTGGTGATGCAGCTGTCGGACCGCGTGGCCGTGCTCGACGACGGCCGCAAGATCGCAGAAGGGCTGCCCGGCGAGGTGCGCCACGACCCGGCGGTGATCGAGGCGTATCTCGGCCATCGCCAGGTGGGTTCGGCGGATGTGCCGCACGAAGAGAAAGAGGCGGTGCCCGCATGATCGCCACCGTCGCCCGCACCGGCCTCGCTCCCGCGCCCCTCTGGGGAGAGGACAGGGAAGAGGGGGGGCTGCCCGAGCGCAGCACTGCGCCTGCCTCCGATGAACGGCAGCCACAACAGCAGCAGCAGCCGCTGCTGCAGCTGCGCAAGATCAACAGCTTCTATGGTCCCGTGCAGGCGCACTTCGATCTCGACATCGAGGTGCGCAGGGGCCAGATCGTCAGCCTGCTCGGCGGCAACGCCAGCGGCAAGTCGACCACGATGAAGATCGTGCTCGGGCTGCTCAAGCCGCGTTCGGGCGAGGTGCTCTTCAACGGCGAATCGACGCTCGGGCTGAGCACGCCGCAGATCGTCCGCAGGGGCATCGGCTCGGTGCCCGAGGCGCGCCGCCTGTTTCCCGCGATGACGGTGCGCGAGAACCTGCTGATGGGCGCCTATGCGCGCAGCGACCGCAAGGCCGTGGCCGAAGACCTCGAGCGCATGCTGGAGCTGTTTCCGCGCGTGGCCGAGCGCATCGAGTTCCAGGCCGGCACGCTCTCGGGCGGCGAGCAGCAGATGGTGGCGATGGCGCGCGCGCTCATGGGCCGGCCGCAGCTCATCTGCATGGACGAGCCGACCATGGGCCTGTCGCCGCTTTACGTCGACAAGGTACTGGAGCTCATCGCGCGCATCAACGCGCAGGGCGTGTCGGTGTTCATGGTCGAGCAGAACGCGAGCCTCGCGCTGCAGATCGCGCACCACGGCTACGTGCTGCAGACGGGGCGCATCGTGCTGTCGGGCCCGGCGCGCGAGCTGCTGGCCGATGCGCGCATCCGCGACGCCTATCTTGGCGGCGATGGCGCGGCGCGCACTGCATCCTGAACTCGGAACATTCACGGAGAACGCATTCATGGCACTCAGGCTCGACCACATCGTCATCGCGGTCCACGACCTCGAACGCACCATCGCCGACTACGGCGCGCTCGGATTCCATGTGCTGCGCGGCGGCGACCATCCGGGCCGCGCCACGCACAACGCGCTGGTGGTGTTCGCCGACGGCAGCTACCTGGAGCTGATCGCATGGCGCGAGCCCTCGCCCGGCGAGCGCTGGTGGCAGCTGCTGCACAAGCATGGAGAGGGCATCGTCGACTTCGCATTGCTGCCGCGCGACACCGCCGCCACCGTGGACGACGCGAAGGCGCGGGGGCTCGTGCTCGAAGGCCCGCTCGACGGTGGCCGCGTGCGGCCGGATGGCGAACGCCTGCGCTGGCAGACGGCACGCCCGCTTTCTGCAGACCTGCCCTTCCTGTGCGGCGACCTCACGCCGCGCGCCTTGCGCGTGCCCGAAGGCGACGTACGCGTGCATGCCAACGGCGTGCTGGGCGTCGCGAGCCTGGCGGTGGCTGTCGCCGACCTCGACGCGACGTTGGCGCGCTACCGCGCCCTGCTCGGCAGCAGCATCGCCGACGATGCCGACACCCACGTCGGCGAGCCCGTGGCGGTCCCCGGCAGCAACGTGCGCATGGCCGTCATCGCGCTGGGACGCAGCGTGCTGGTGCTCTCCTCGCCCCGAGAGAACGGTGGCGGAAGGCTCGGCCAGCGCCTCGCGGCGCGCGGCGAAGGCCCCTATGCGCTCGTGCTGCACACCGACAGGCCGCAGTCCACGGGCAGCTTCGACCTGGCAAAGGCGCACGGTGCATTGATCGAGCTCGACCTGCCGCCGGTCGACCGCGATCCGAGGAACGGCAGCGGCTCGCGCGTGCACCAGGCCCACAACACGGTCGGCGGCTGAGTCCTCGCTCCGCCAGCCAGGGCCGCATGCCGGCCCCTCGGCCGCCGCGTCTCGCTTTCTAGTGCGAGGCGAGATGGGCCTTGCGCAACTCGGCCCGCATCTTCTTCTGCAGGGCGGCGCCGCCTTTTTCGAGGGCCACCGAAGGCGCTGCGCTCTCCTCGGTCACAGGCCGGTACTTGCGGCCCCAGATGCCGATCTGCGTGACCACCGCCAGCAGGTCGATGCCCGTCGGCGTGAGGCTGTAGACGGCCTTCTGCTTGTGGCTGGGGTCATCGGCCTTCGAGAGCACGCCGTACTCGACCAGCTTGTTCAGCCGCTCCGCGAGGATGTTGGAGGAGATGCCTTCCTCCGACTGCAGGAACTCGCGGAAGTGGCGCTTGTCCGCGAACATCATGTCGCGAACGATCAGTAGGCTCCACCGGTCGCCGAAGACTTCGAGCGCGAGGTTGATAGGGCACGCCGACTTTTCGCTGGAGGCCATGGTTCTTCCGATCTCTTTTAAAAACTGCTTGCATTTTGATATCGGTTGATCAACACTGCAACCGCTTGCATTTGGCAAGCAGTATTTCGTATCTCGCCGAGTGCAGCGTCAGCTTGCCGGCAACGAAACCAAAGGAGTGCGCATGACCAGAAAGCTCATTCTCCAAATGCAGATGTCGGTCGACGGCTACGTGTCGCCGGCCGATGGCAACCTCGACTGGCAGCTCTGGGGCTGGGGCGATCGCTGGGGCTGGGACGACAAGCTGAAGCGCGACTTCAATGCCGTCTTCGAAGGCATCGACACCATCCTGCTGAGCCGGCTCGTCGCACAGGAGGGCTACCTCGACCACTGGGGCCGTGCCGCCAAGAGATTTCCCGCGAATCCGCACTACGCCTTCGCGCAGAAGATCGTCGACGCGCGCAAGGTCGTGCTCACCGACAAGCTCGAGTCCTCGCGATGGGAGCGCACCGTCATCGCGCGGGGCGGCATGGCGGACGAGGTGAACGCGCTGAAGCGCGAGACTGGCAAGGACATCATCACCATCGGTGGCGTGGGCTTCGCGTCGGCGCTGGTGGCGGCCGGCCTGGTCGACGAGTTCCAGTTCTTCGTGAACCCCACGGCCGTGGGCGCGGGGCGCTCTGTGTTCCACGACACGCACAAGGGCCACAGGCTGAGGCTGCTGGGCTCGACGGCCTACGAGAGCGGCATGGTGGTCAACCGCTATGCCCCGGCGGCATGAAGGACAAGGCGCCGCGCAGATACCAGCGCTTACCTGATTTCACCTGACCGCGACCTGAACGGTCCGAAGCGGACACATGCGCGGCACACAATGAACTCGTCATCAACGCATGAAGGAGTTCCGATGAAAACCAACTCGAAGATCATGGCCGTGGGAGCCGCGGCACTCGCGATGTGCATGGCCGCGGGAAGCGCCTTTGCGCAGGACCGCCGCTTCGACAACCATGGCCGCCCCGGCGACGGCCGCTACGAGCAGCGCGACCGCAATTTCGATCGCCGCGGCCCGCACGGCGACCACTACCGCGGCAACCAGGACTTCCGCGATGGCCGCCAGTTCGACCGCCGCGGCTTCCCGCAGCCGCATGCCGACTGGCGTCGCGGCGGCCGGGTGCCGCCGGAATACCGCGGCCGCAACTACGTGGTGCAGGACTGGCGCGCCTACAGGCTGCAGCAGCCGCCCCGCGGCTATCAGTGGGTGGGCGTGGGCGGCGACTTCGTGCTCGCGGCCATCGCCACGGGCGTGATCGCGAACATCATCGCCGGCCAGTAAAGGCAACCGGCAAGCGCCACGAAGCCGCCGCAGGACACTGCGGCGGCTTTTTCATTCGAGGCAACGATGACCCTCAGGCCAGGGCAGTGGGTATCGACTGGGCGCAGACGTTGCGGCCCGTGATGGTCAGGCGCAGGCCGCCGCCGTGCCACTCGAGCCAGTTGAGGCTCACGTAGGCGTCGATGTCGGCATCGTCGATGCGATCGGCCTGCCGGTTCTGCAGCAGCTCCACCGTGGCGGGGAGGCTCCGTCTCAGGCGTTCTCGCCGCTCCGCTGCATCGGCCGCCCTCTGGGAGGCCCTTGTTTGCTGTTGCTGCTGCTGCTGCGAGGTCGACGATGCCATTGCTGATCCATTTCCAGGAAGCCAAGGAATTAACCCGAATGTACGCCGCCTGTGTGAAGCTTCAGACTTCTTTTTTAACCACTCTGTCGTCCCCGGTACACACCCCCCTGCAGCTTCTGGACAAAGCCTAGATTTCGTAGTGGGAGGCCTTTTCCTGGTCTCCCAGAGCCCCTTCGACGACAGCGCGCGTCAGCGTGGGGGCGAAGGATTCGATGAAGGCATAGACGTATTTGCGCAGGTAGGTGCCCCTGCGCACGGCCAGCTTGGTGAGGTTGATGCCGAACAGCCGCCCCGCGTCGATCGCACGCAGCTGCGTGTCGCGCTCGGCCTCGTAGGCCACGCCGGCCACGATGCCGATGCCCAGGCCCAGCTGCACGTAGGTCTTGATCACGTCGGCATCCATCGCGGCGAGCACGATGTTGGGCTGCACCCCGCGCTGCTCGAAGGCCTCGTCGATGCGCGAGCGGCCGGTGAAGCCCGTGTCGTAGGTGATCAGCGGGTAGCGCGCGAGCGCCTCCAGCGTGAGCGGCGCGTCGAGCAGCGGGTGCTCCGGCGGCACGATCACCGAGTGCGTCCAGCGGTAGCAGGGCAGGGCCACCAGCTGCGGATAGTCGCCCAGCGCCTCGGTCGCGATGCCCACGTCGGCCTCGCCGTCGAGCAGCATCTGCGCGATCTGCTTGGGCGAGCCCTGGTGCAGGTGCAGCTTCACGTTCGGGAACTGCGCCCGGAATTCCTGCACCGCCACGGGCATCGCGTAGCGCGCCTGCGAGTGCGTGGCCGCCACCGAGAGCAGGCCGCTTTGCTGCGCGACGAACTCCTGGCCCGCGTGCTTGAGGTTGCTGCTTTCCATCAGCATGCGCTCGATGATCGGCAGCACGTGCCCGCCGGGCTCGGTGAGCCCCGTGAGGCGCTTGCCGGCACGCACGAAGAGTTCGATGCCGAGCTCTTCCTCGAGCTCGCGGATCTGCCGGCTCACGCCGGGCTGGGAGGTGTGAAGCGTATGGGCGACCTCGGTCAGGTTGAAGCCGCAACGAACGGCCTCGCGTACCGAGCGCAGTTGTTGGAAGTTCATCTGGCGCGGAGGAGTCATCGAAGCCCCGGATGGGGCCGACCGGCGATTCTCGGCAGAAGCGCTTATTCGGGGAACGATGCGTTTGTTGGTTTCACATGAGCAAAACATCTTTGAGCCGCTCCTGCGGAGTCCGTGACCCCGTCGCTTGCAATTTCGCACGAACGTGCTAAAGTTCGCCGCATGGACGCCAAGACCCAGAAAAGCGAACTCACCCGCGCCGCCATCGTCGGCGCGGCGATGAACCTCGCGCTGGCCGAAGGCCTGGAGGCCATCACGCTGCAGGCCGTGGCCAGCAGGCTGGGCCTGTCCAAGAGCGGCGTGTTCTCGCGCGTGGGCTCGCGCGAGGCGCTGCAGAAGGCCGTCATCGAGGAGTACGGCCGCGGCTTCCTGGCCGACGTGTTCGTGCCCGCCATGCAGAAGCCCAAGGGTCTGGCCCGGCTCAACGAGATCGTGGCGCGGTGGATCGCCCGCATGCGCGACGTCGAGATGCACACCGGCTGCCTCTACACCGCCGGTGCCTTCGAGTTCGACGACCGCGAAGGCGAGCTGCGCGAGATGCTGCTGGGCGAGATCACCCGCTGGCGCGCCGCGCTGCGCCGCACCGTGCTGCAGGCCATCGAGACCGGCGAGCTCAGGGCCGACACCGACCCGGCCCAGCTCGTGAGCGAGATCAACGGCCTGACCATGACCCAGCTGCACGACGCGCGCTTCCTGCGCGACCCGCAGGCCGCCGACCGCGCCACGCAGACCTGGCAGCGGCTCCTGTCCAGCTACCTCGCCTGAGCGAGCCCCTTCACGAAGCAGGCGGATTTCCCGCGCATCGATTTGCCAAAATTTCGCACAGTCGTGCGATAAAAAGGAGAAGCACCATGCTGATCATCGCCCTCTTCCTCGCCGCGTACGCGGCCGTCCTCGGCCTCAGGGGCCTTCGCGACACGCTGCGCGGCCTGCCCGCGAGCAACAACGACTGGGTCTGGTACTGAACACCCGCAAGGAACACCTGCCCATGACCAGCACTTCTTCCTCCGCCGGCCACGCCGCGCAGTCGAACTACTACCGGCCCAGCCGCACGATGCGCGCACTGCGCTTCGGGCTCACAGCCTCGCAGCGCCTGTGGCCCGCGCTGGCGGTGCGAGCCGCCTACCGCGTCTTCGGCACGCCGCTGCCGCCCAAGTGGCTCTATCGCGGCCAGGGCCCCGGTGCCGAGTGGCGGCGCGAGAGCTGGGCCTTCGAGGACGCGGGCGTGGGCATCTACCACCTCGCCGCGCAGGACTCGGGCGCCGAATCGGCGCCTGTGGTGCTGCTGGTGCACGGCTGGGGTGGGCATGCGGGCCAGATGCTGCCGCTCGCGCAGGCGGTGGCGGCCGCGGGGCTGCGGCCGGTGCTGCTCGAACTGCCGGCGCATGGCCGCAGCGCCGGGGTGATGAGCAACTCGCCGCAGTTCGCACGCGCCATCGCGTATGTCGCGGCGCGGCTCGCGGCGGACGGCCATGCGCTGCGCGCCGCTGTCGCACACTCGCTGGGTGCCAACGGGCTCGCGCTGGCCGCTGCGCGCGGTCTGCCGGCCGAACGCATCGTGCTGCTCGCGCCGCCGGCTTCGCCGCGCGACTACACGCGCTATTTCGCGCACACCTTCGGCCTCAGCGAAGCCACGCGGCTGGCGATGCAGCGGCTGTTCGAATCGCGCGAGGGCGTGCTGATGCAGCAGCTCGAGCCGGCGGCGGTGGGGCCGCGCATCGCGCAGCCGACGCTGATCGTGCATGACCGCGACGACCGCGTGAACCGCTTCGCAGACGCGGAGGCCTACCGCGACGCGATCGCCGGAGCACGCCTCGTCGCCACGCAGGGCTGGGGGCATCGCCGCATCCTCAAGGAAGCCGAGGTGCTGGAGCAGGTGGCGCGCTTCGTGGCGGCGGACTGACGCCGTCCGCGATCAAGTCTCTACCAGTTGGGATGGACCGGGGTGAACACCGGCTTGAAAAGGTGCCGGCGCACGATCTCCCCATAGCCCCGGTAGTAGAAGTTGCCGTTCGCCTCCAGCACCGCCGCGCGGTGCCTGCGGAAGTACACCGGGATCTCGTACCACGGCATGGTTGGCGCACGGTGATGCACGTGGTGCAGGTTGTTGAAGAGGTACAGCAGCCCGAACACGAGATTCGATTCCACGATGGCCACGCGCTCGTGCGGCGTGTCGGCCCAGCGGTGCTCGGTGAAGGTGCGCAGCGAGCCCAGCATCATCCCGGGATAGACGAAGTACAGAAGGTACTCGCCGAAGCCCATGCCGCAGACCTCGACCACGTAGTACAGCACCGGCGCCACGCTCAACGCGTGCCAGAACCACGTCGGCAGCCGCGAGAAGTCGCCCGCGAGCACGCGCCCGGCCTCGAAGCGCACCAGCTTCCACAGCCGCAGGAACGGCCCCAGCACCACGCGGAACGCGATCGTCTGGTTGGCCATGTAGATCCATCGCCACACGGGCCCATAGCTCTGCCATGCCGGCGCGGAGTGGTAGGCGCTCTCGTTGTCGCGCTCCGGATGCGTGAGATGGAAATTGACGTGGTGCGAGCTGTGGCCGCGGTTGTAGAAGGGGTACGGCAGCCAGAGGTTCAGCGGCGGCCACACCACGGCGTGGCGCAGCCACTTCGGCAGGTGGCGCATCGCATGGATGCTCTCGTGCTGCAGCGAGAAATGCAGCTGAGCGAGAAAGCCGCCCACGATGAACAGCGCCCAGCCTGGAAGCAGCGCGTGCCACCACACCAGCGCACCCCATGCGGCGTAGAGCAGGGCGGCCAGCAGAAGCGTGGGCACCTCGTAGTGCCACCACCAGTGGCGGCGCGCAGGTGCATTGCGGTGGAGGGGCAGGGCAGTCGATGTCATGGCGATGGACCGGACTGCGATGCTAGGTAGCAAGCGGACGCTTGCATGCGCGCTTTTCGCATAAGCATCGGCGCGAAACTTAGTTCGGCAGGCGCGGGGCGAGGCCTACGCTCCACGGCTTTGCTGCGCGCCCGCAGGGTGCGCCTTCACGGCAGCCGCGTGCCGGCCCTTCGCTTCCTCCCATGAAGAAACTCCTCACCCGCATCGCCCTGGCGTTGCTCGCTGCGCTGTCCGTCGACGTGCAGATCCAGGCCGCCACGCTGGACGACTATCCGGCCAGGACCATCCGCCTCGTCGTGCCCTATCCGGCCGGCGGCATCGCCGACAAGATCGCCCGCGAGGTCGCCGAGCAGCTCCAGCAGCGGCTCAGGCAGGCGGTGGTGGTCGAGAACCGCAGCGGCGCCGCAGGCAACATCGGCTTCGAGTACGTCGCGCGGCAGCCGGCCGACGGCTACACGCTGCTGCTCGCGCCGGCGTCCAACCTCACGGTGCAGCCCGCGCTGTTCAGGCAACTGAGCTACGACCTCTCGCGCGACTTCACGCCCGTGTCGCTGCTCGTGCAGACGCCGCAGGTGCTGCTGGTGAATCCAAAGCTGCCGGTGGCCAGCCCGCGCGAGCTGATCGACTATTCGAAGAAGAACCCCGGCAAGGTCAACTACGGCATCAGCGTGGGCGCGTACTCCCACCTCGCGGGCGAGCTGCTGAAGACGCAGACCGGCGCCGACTTCACCGCCATTCCCTACCAGGGCAGCGCCCCGGCCCTCAACGACCTGCTTGCGGGCAGACGCAGTTCATCTTCAACGAGGTGGTCACCGCCATACCCTTCGTGAAGGCCGGCACGCTCAAGCCGCTGGCCGTGGCCTACCGCACGCGCGCACCCTGGCTGCCCGATGTGCCCACCACTGCAGAAGCCGGCCTGCCCGATTTCGAGGTCACCTCGTGGTACGGCGTGGTGGTGCGCAGCGGCACGCCCGCGCCGCTGGTGCAGCGCCTGTCGCGCGAGCTGCGCGACATCGTGCAGACGGCCGAGTTCAGGAAGCGCTACGACGACATCGGCGCCTTCACCGTGGGCAGCTCGCCCGAAGACTTCGCGCGCTTCATCCAGTCGGAGACCGTCAAGTGGACCGCGGTGGTGAAGCAGGCCGGCATCCAGCCCAATTGATGAGCGACGGGCCCCGGAGAATGCGCGCATGAGCACGCCCCCGAAGAACACCGTCGCGCCGGCCGAACTGTGGGCCCTGCTGCTGGCGGAGCCCGCGGCCGAGCTGGCCCTGCTCGACGTGCGCGAGACGCGCTGGTTCGTGCAGCGACACCTGAACCTCGCGCGCAACGCGCCCCTCAGCGGGCTCGAGCTGCAGGTCGGCGCGCTGGTGCCGCGCCGTTCCTCGCCGGTGGTGCTCTACGACGACGATGACGCGCCCGGCGGCGCCGCGCAGGCGGCATCGGCCGTGCTCGCGCGCCTGGGCTACGGCGATGTGCGAACGCTCGATGGCGGCCTGCTGCGCTGGGTGAGCGAGGGCCTGCCCGCCATCGACGGCTACGGCACGCTGGTGAAGGCCTTCGGCGACCGCGCACGGCTGCACTACGGCACGCCGGGCCTGCCCGTGGAGGCGCTGCGCGCCCGCCTGCGCGAGGGCCGCCCGACCACGCTGGTCGATGCGCGGCCGCGCGCGGAGTTCGAATTCCTCTCGCTGCCTGGCGCGCGCAACCATCCGGGCACCGAGCTGGCGCTGCGCCGCTTCGAGCCGCCCGAGGCCGGCGGACCGCACCACCTGTGGGCCATCAACTGCTTCAGCCGCACGCGCGGCATCGTCGGCGCGACCACGCTGCGGCTGCTGGGCCGTGCGAGCGAAGCGGTGTTCGTCGAGGACGGCGTCATGGACTGGGGCCTGCACGGCGCGCCCACCGTGCAGAACGCGGCGCCCGACGACGAGCTGCCGCCCGAATCCCCGCAGGTGCTGCGCGGCCTCGCCGACGAGCTGCTCGCGCGCTTCGCGCTGCCCGTGGCCGACGAGGCCCGGCTCGCCGCCTGGCGCGACGATCGCGGGCGCACCCTCTACCTCTTCGACGTGCGGCCCGAGCCCGATCCGGCCTTCGCGGGCACCGGCCTGCGCCAGGTGCCGGGCGGCCAGCTCCTGATGCACTTCGAGAACCTCGTGGGCACGCGAGGCGCACGCATCGTGCTGGTCGATGATCCGGCCCATCGCCTGCGTGCGGCCATCACCGCTTTCTGGCTCACGCAGCTGGGCCAGGCCGAGGTCTACGTGTACGACGGCGAGTTCACCCCGCAGCAGGCCCCGCCGGACCCCTCGGCCGCCATCGACGGCGCACCGCCGCCGCTGGATGCCGAAACTCTCGCGCAATTGCACAGCGACGGCGCCGTCACCGTGATCGACGTGGGCCCCAGCCTCGACTACGAGCGCGGCCACCTGCAGGGCGCGCTCTACATGCTGCCGGCCTCGCTCGCGCCGCTGGCTCCGCACGCCGTGGCCGGCCGCAAGCTGGTCTTCACCTCGCCCGACGGCACGGCGGCCGCCCGCGTGGCGCGCGATGCGCAGAGGCGCTGGCCGGATTCGGGTGCGGAGTTCAGCTGGCTCCGGGGCGGAACGCAGGGCTGGAGGGCTTCGGGCAGGCCGCTGACCGCGGCTTGCGCGCCGGCCCAGCTGCTCACCCCCTTCGACGACGACTGGGGCTCGGTGATGCGCGTCTTCGGTCCGCGCCGCGATGCGGCCTGGGCCGACTACCTCGCGTGGGAGCGCGCACTGTCGCAACGGGTCCTGCAGGACCCGTCCGTGCGCTTCAGGTTCTTCGCGCTCAGCGCGCCGGCGTCGGAGCCGGGTCGGGCAGCTCGATCTTGATGTCGAGCACTTCGAGGTTGTCCTGGGTCTCCAGGTTGACCTTGATGTCGTCCGCGTTGATCGACACGTACTTGGAAATCACCGCCACCAGCTCGCGCTGGAGTTCGGGCAGGTAGTCGGGCCGCTTCTTGCCGCTGAGGCTCGAGCGCTCGTGGGCGAGGATGATCTGCAGCCGCTCTTTCGCGACGCTGGCAGTCTTCTTCTTTTCGCCCAGCAGGAACGAGAGGAAGGACATGGGCTACTTGCTCCCGAAGATTCGCTTGAAGAAGCCCGGCTTCTCCGCCTCGACGAAGCGCATCGGCCGTTCCTCGCCGAGGAAGCGGGCCACCACGTCGGTGTAGGCCTGCGCCACGTCGGTCTCCTTGTCGTGGATCGCCGGCACGCCCTGGTTGGAGGCGTGCAGCACGCTCTCCGACTCGGGGATCACGCCGATCAGCTTGATGCGCAGGATGTCCTGGATGTCCTCCAGCGACAGCATCTGGCCGCCCGCCACCCGGTTCGGGTTGTAGCGGGTGATCAGCAGGTGCTCCTTGATCGGCTCCCCGCCTTCCTTGGCGCGCTTGGTCTTGCTGCTGAGCATGCCCAGGATGCGGTCGGAGTCGCGCACCGAGGAGACCTCGGGGTTGGTCACCACCAGCGCCTCGTCGGCGAAGTGCATGGCCATCATCGCGCCGGTCTCGATGCCCGCGGGCGAGTCGCAGACGATGTATTCGAAGTCCATCGCGGCGAGGTCGGCCAGCACCTTCTCGACGCCTTCCTGCGTGAGCGCTTCCTTGTCGCGCGTCTGCGAGGCGGCCAGCACGAACAGGTTGTCGCACTGCTTGTCCTTGATGAGCGCCTGGCTCAGGTTGGCCTCGCCCTGGATGACGTTGATCAGGTCGTACACCACGCGGCGTTCGCAGCCCATGATCAGGTCGAGGTTGCGCAGGCCCACGTCGAAGTCGATCACAGCCGTCTTCTTGCCCGCGAGCGCGAGGCCCGACGCGAAGCTGGCGCTCGTCGTCGTCTTGCCGACGCCGCCCTTGCCCGAAGTCACCACCACAATTTTGGCCATGGCCATTCCTTCTTGTTTCGATTCAGTTGTTGCTTGTCAGGGTCGCCGCATTCCGTGATCGGGTTCGTCCGGTCAGGGAATGGGATCGATCGAGATTTTCTTGCCGTCCAGGCGCACCTGGGCCGGCTTGCCCAGCACCGTGTCGGGCAGCGGCACCTCGTTGGTCCGGTAGATGCCGGCCACGGCCACCAGCTGCGCTTCCATGCAGGTCGAGAAGATCCGCGCCTCGGTGTTGCCGCGCGCCCCGGCGATCGCCTTGCCGCGCAGCGGTGCGTACACGTGCACGTTGCCGTCGGCGATGACCTCGGCGCCGAAGCTCACCACGGCCGTCACCACCACGTCGCCGCCGCGTGCGTACACCTGCTGGCCAGAACGCAGCGGCTTGTCGATCAGCAGCGTGCCGTTGGCCGGCACCGGCACCTCGCGCACGATCTGCGGGGCTTCGGAGGCGGGGGGCTCGGCCGGCGGGGCCGGGGCGCGGGGCGCCGGGGCCGCTGGCATGGCCGCCACCGAGAGGCCAGCCGCGCGCGCGGCGGCGTGCTGGGCGTCGTTGCCGCCGCGCACCGCGATGGGCTGCGTCTGGTGGCGCGCCAGCAGGCCGCGCAGGGCGGCGAAGTCGATGTCGCCGTCGTCCTGCGCCTCCTGCAGCAGCGAGAGGTCGATCACCACCGGCTCCTGCTCGAAGAAGTCGGGCGAATCCGCAAGCTGGGCGTCGAGTGCCTCGGCCAGCACGTCCAGGTCGGACGTCTTGAGGATCACTGCGATCAGCGGCAGCGTGGCGCTCTTGAATTCGAAAACCGCCTTGGTGCGCGCGGCGGAGACATCGGCCATTGGGAAAACGTCGGTGCGAAAAGCGTTGGAGTCTAACGGGCGCGGGCCAAAGGCCGGTGAAGGCCCCCGGCTTCAGGCCCTCCGGAGAACACTTCTTTCATGAGGTTACCAAGCCAACCCCCAGGCTTGGCGGTACTTCGTACCGCTTCGCCAACCCCCTCGCAGGGGGCGATACCGGTGGCCAGGCAAAGCCGGTTCCACGGTATCCCTGGGAGGTTCGCCTTCGGCTCAGTTCTTCGAGCGGCCCAGCAGCGCGTAGAGAATGATGGCCCCGAAGGTCGCGCAGCCGATGCCGCCGAGGGCGAAGTCGCCGAACTTCAGCGTGAAGTCGCCCGTGCCGACGATCAGCGTGATGGCCGCGACGATCAGGTTCCTGTTCTGCGAGAAGTCGACCTTGTTGTCGACCCAGATCTTGGCGCCGGCAATGGCGATCAGGCCGAACACCACGATGCTCACGCCGCCCATCACCGGCAGCGGAATGGCCTGGATCAGCGCGCCGAACTTCGGGCTGAAGCCCAGCACCAGCGCGATGACGGCAGCCACCACGAACACGGCGGTGGAATAGATGCGCGTGGCCGCCATCACGCCGATGTTCTCGGCGTAGGTGGTCACGCCCGTGCCGCCCGCGGCGCCGCTCACCACCGTGGCGATGCCGTCGCCGATGAAGGCGCGACCCATGTACGGGTCGAGGTTGCGGCCGGTCATGGCCGTCACCGCCTTCAGGTGGCCGAGGTTCTCCGCCACCAGGATGATCGCCACCGGCGCGATCAGCAGCATCGCGTTGGCCGTGAACACCGGCGCGGTGAAGGTCGGCAGGCCGAACCAGGCCGCGTTGGCGATGCCGCTCAAGTCCACCGGCTTGCCCATGCCCAGCCCGTTGGTCAGCGCCGTGTAGACCAGCGTGGCCAGGATCAGACCCACCAGGATCAGCAGGCGCTGCAGCATGCCGCGCGTGAACACCGCCACCAGGCCCACGCAGAGGAAGGTCACGGCCTGCATCCAGGCGTCGAAGTTGCCGGCCGCCATGTTCTTGACCGGCACGCTCGCCAGGTTGAGCCCGATCACCGCCACCACCGCGCCGGTGACCACCGGCGGCATGAAGCGCTCGATCCAGCCCGTGCCGACCGCCTGCACGATGGCCCCGATAAGGATGTAGACCACCCCGCAGGCCACGATGCCGCCCAGCGCCACCGCGATGTTGGCGTTGGGGCCCTTGCCCGCATAGCCGCTGGCCGCGATCACCACGCCGATGAAGGCGAAGCTCGAGCCCAGGTAGCTGGGCACCTTGCCGCCGGTGACGAAATAGAAGATCAGCGTGCCGATGCCGCTCATCAGGATCGCGATGTTGGGGTTGAAGCCCATCAGGATCGGCGCCAGCACCGTGGCGCCGAACATCGCGATGACGTGCTGTACGCCCATGGCGCCGGTCTGCAGCCAGGGCAGCCGTTCGTCGGGCGCGATGACCGCGCCGTTGGCCAGCGCGGACGCGGGCCGTTCAGTCCAGTTGAACATTCTTCTATCTCCTCTTGTTGGGGTGTGTTGTGCGCGGGGGCCCGGAACGCTCCGGCTTTTCCCGGGGCGTGATTGTGGGCGATGAAAACCGCACTGAACACCGGCACGCACCCTGTGCCGGAGAAAGAAGGAAAGGGTGCGAGGGCGGCAGAGCCGCCGCGCTCAGCGCGGCTGCAGCACCGCCATCGTGATGCGCGACACGCAGGTCAGCTCGCCCGCCTCGTTGGTCAGATCGATCTGCCAGACCTGCGTGGTGCGGCCCCGGTGCACCGGCCGCGCGGTGCCGATGACCCAGCCGCTGGTGACGGAGCGGATGTGGTTGGCGTTGATGTCCAGGCCCACGGCGCGGTCGCCTTCGGGGGCGGAGTAGTGGGCGCCGCAGGAGCCCAGCGTCTCGGCCAGCACCACCGACACGCCGCCGTGCAGGATGCCGTAGGGCTGGCGGGTGCGCTCGTCCACCGGGCAGCGGGCGCGGATGAAGTCGTCGCCCACCTCCAGGAACTCGATGCCCAGCGCCGACACGACGGTGCCCACGTGGTTGCTCGTCAGGGTCTCGACGGAGACCTCCTTCTTCCAGATACGCATTCGATGCCTCTTTCTTTCTTCCGGCCTGTAACAGTGGCCAAAACTATAGCGATGGCGGCTGACAAACCGAGTCGCCTTTGCGTGCTACCTTGCGCCGATGAAGCTTCCCCTGCGCCGCTGGCTCCTCGGCATCGCTGCCGCATTGCTGCTGGGCGCGGGTGCGCTGGTGTGGGTGGTGAGCACGCGCCTGCCCACCGACGACGAGGTGGCAGCGAGGATCGCCGACACCTTCGAGAAGCGCTTCGGCGTGGCCCTGAAGGTGGGCGGCGCCCACTGGGAACTGTTCCCGGTGCCCATGCTGGTGCTGACCGACATCGCCACCGACCAGCCCAAGCCCATCACCCTGCGCCGCGTCAGCGCGCAGCTGCAACTCGCGCCCTTGCTGCGGCGCGTGATCGCCGTGGACGAGATCGAGGTCGACGGCCTGGTGCTTCCGCGCGCCTCGGTGCGGGCGTTCAGGGGCAAGGGGCCCAGGCCGCAGGAGGGCGGGGCGGGCGTCATCGCGCTGCCGGCGCCGTGGACGCTCGCGCCCGTTCCCGTGGAACAGGTGCGCTGGCGCGACGTGAGCTGGATCGACCGGCGCGACATCGCGCTGGCCTACGACGGCGACATCCGCTTCGACCCCGGCTGGCGCCCGCGCCAGGCCCGCATCGAGCGCGCCGGCACTCCTTCGCCCGTGCGCCTGCGGCTGGACCGCCAGGCCGGGCAGGACCGCTGGCGCACCCGCATCGACGTGGGCGGCGGCACCTGGAACGGCGTCTCCCGCCTGGAGACGCTGCCCGACGGCAAGCTGCAGCTTTCGGCCGACCTGGAGCCGCGCCAGATCGACATCGAGAGCCTGGTGCAGGCCTTCGGCCGCCGCACCTCGGTGGCCGGCAGGTTCTCGGGCACGACCACGCTCTCGGCGGAGGCCGCAAGCGCCGAGGAACTGGGCGCGCTGGTCCGCAGCCTGCACACCCGCACCACCTTCTCGGTGCAGCCCGCCACGCTCACGAAGCTGGACGTGGCCAAGGCTGTCACCACCGCCGGCATCAGCCGCGGCGGCACCACCAGGCTGGACGAGCTCACCGGCACCCTCGACACCCAGGGCACCGAGGACGGCGTGGTCATGCAGTACAGCAACCTCAAGGCCCGCTCGGGCGTGCTCACGGCCAGCGGCAACCTCAAGGTGTTCAACCGCAGGCTCGACGGCGAGATCGCGGTCGACCTCGTCGACGGCGTGGTCGGCGTGCCGCTGAAGCTGGGCGGCACCATGAGCGACCCCGAGCTCTCGCTGACCGGCGCTGCGCTCACCGGCGCGGCCATCGGCAGCGCGGTGCTGCCGGGTGTCGGCACGGCCATCGGCGCGCGCGTGGGCCAGCAGGTGGAAAAGCTGTTCGGTACCGACAAGCCGAAAGCGAAACCCACAAAGCCCATGAAGCCGACTGAGCCCGCCGCCGGACCGAAGCAGGTCGCGCCGCGGCATTGACGAAGGCGGCACTCCTCTTCAGGACCTGCCGAACTCGCCGTGGCGCCCCGCGCCGCCGGCAAAGCGTGCCGCGCCGGCCTGGCCCTCGGCGAAGACCACCGGCACGCCCAGCGAGCCCTCGCGGCGCAGGGCCTCGGCCAGCGGCATGTCCCACTGCTCGTAGGCGGAGCGGCGATCGGCCAGCATGCATCGCTGCGGGAAGGCAGCGAGTTCGCGTGCCAATTGCTGGGCGGCGGCCAGTGCGCCGCCAGGCGGCGTCACGCGGTTGACCAGGCCCATCGCCAGCGCCTCGGGCGCGCCCACCGCGCGGCCCGTGAGGATCATGTCGAGCGCGCGCCCCATGCCCACGATGCGCGGCAGCCGCACCGTGCCGCCGTCGATCAGCGGCACGCCCCAGCGGCGGCAGAACACGCCGAAGACGGCGTCCTCGTCGGCCACGCGCAGGTCGGCCAGCAGCGCGAGCTCGAGGCCGCCGGCCACCGCGAAGCCGTTCACCGCCGCGATCAGCGGCTTCGACAGCGCCATGCGCGTCGGCCCCATCGGACCACTGCCGCCGCCCTCGGGGTCGAGCTCGTTGCGGCGGGCCGGGTCGCCCACGGCGGAGAGGTCGGCACCCGCGCAGAAGTGGCCGCCGGCGCCGGTCAGCACCGCGACGCGCAACGCATCTTCGGCCTCGAAGCGGCCGAAGGCCTCCCGAAGTTCGGCCGCCACCAGGCCGTCGACCGCATTGCGCTTGTCGGGCCGGTTCAGGGTGATGGTGCAGACGGCGCCATCTGTGTCGTAGCTCACGTACTGCATGGCCATGCGCGCATCCTTCCGGGGCAAAATTACATGTTCGATCGCCCACGATGATCGTAGGAAATATTTCTCTCGCCCGCAAACATGGACAAAGTATGTAATGTGCCGGTCGCCGTA
The DNA here is from genome assembly GCF_052044195.1 of Variovorax sp. 22077. NCBI lineage: Bacteria > Pseudomonadati > Pseudomonadota > Betaproteobacteria > Burkholderiales > Comamonadaceae > Variovorax > Variovorax sp. 22077. Next base: position 110,145 of record NZ_JBQEQC010000018.1, on the reverse strand, counting down.
CCCAGCGCGCCCGACCTGATCCTCGACCTGCTGGTGGCCGACGGCGGCACGCTGAGCGCCCAGGCGCTGTGCCGCGCGGGCGCACTCATGGGCATCGGCGAATCGACGCTGCGCGTGGGCCTGACCCGGCTCACGGCCGAGGGCAAGATCGCGCGCGGCGAGCGCGGCAGCTACATGCTCGACCGCAAGGGCGCGGCGCTGTCGCGCACCGTCGACGCCTGGCACAGCAGGCAGGCGCAGACCGTGGCATGGAAGGGCGACTGGCTCGCGGTGCACGACGCCGGCGTGCCGCGCGCCGACAAGACCGCGTGGCGCCACCATGCGCTCGCGCTGTCGCTGCGCGGGTTCGCCGCGCTGCACCCGGGCCTGCACGTGCGGCCCGACAACCTCTCGGGCGGTCTCGCGGCCGAGCGCAAGCAGCTGGCGGCGCTCGGCCTGTCTTCCGACGCGCTGGTGTTCCGCATCGCCGACCTCGACGGCGCGGCGCAGGCAGCGGCGCGCAAGCTCTGGAACGTGCGCGCCATGGAGGCCGACTACCGCCGCCTGCAGGCCGGCGTGGAGCGCAGCGGAAAGCGGCTCGCCACCCAGAAGCTGGAGACCGCGACGCGCGAGTCGCTGCTGCTGGGCCGCGCCGTGATCGGCCACCTCATCCGCGATCCGCTGCTGCCGGCCGAGCTCATGCCGCCCAAGCCGCGCGCCGCGCTGCTCGCCGCCACCCGGCGCTACCAGGATAAGGCGCTGTTGCTGTGGCGCAAGTGGCTGGCGCAGCCGTAGCTGCGCGCGGGCTTCAGTTTTTCGGCCGCACCACCTCTACGTCGCCCGGCGAGCGCGCGTGCAGCCGCTCGACCTCCGCCGCGCGCCGCGCGAGCACGGCGCGCTGGTTGATGTAGCCCTTGTCGGTGATCTCGCCTGCGTCGAGGCTCGGCGGCTCCGACAGCACCAGCGCGCAGGCGGGGCACTGCGAAGAACCCGCGCCCTCGTCGCGCAGCGATCGCATCACGGCGGCGATGCGCTCGCCCAGTGCCTGTGGTGCAAGCGCGGCGCCCTGGGGGCTCACGAAGACCAGCATGCCGATCTCGTCGCGGTCGTGGCCGGTGAGCACGATGTCCTGCACGTGTGGCGCGAGCATCGACACCAGCTTCACGCGCAGCGTGCCCACCGACACCCAGGTGCCGGTGGAGAGCTTGAAGTCTTCCGCCACGCGGCCGTTGAAGATCACGCCCTGCGCGGGCTGCGAAGGCTCGGCCAGGAAGCCGGCGTCGCCGATGCGGTAGTAGCCCTCTTCGTCGAAGGCCTGCGCCGTTTCGCGCGGTGCGTCGCGGTAGCCTGGAAACACGGACACGCCCTTGACGCGCATCTCCAGCTTCTCGCCGTTGGGCACGAACTTCAGCTCCAGGCCCGGCAGCGGCGCGCCGATGCAGCCGGCGCCGTCGAGCTTCCAGTGCGCGGAGGTGATGGCGGGCGATGTCTCCGTCGCGCCCCACGAGGTGGTGAGCCACAGAGGCCGCTCGGGGCGCACGCGCCGCGCCACCGCCTCGAGCCTCTGCCAGGTGGAAGGCGCGAGCGCCGCCGCCGCATAGAAGGCGAGGCGCAGCCGCGAGAACACCTCGGCCGCCAGCGCATCGTCGGCCTCGAGGAACGGCAGCAGCATGTCGAAGCCGCGCGGCACGTTGAACAGCAGCGTGGGCTTCACCTCGCGCAGGTTGCGCACCGTCTTCTCGATCAGCCCGGGCGCGGGCCGGCCCTCGTCGATGTAGAGGGCGCCGCCATGGCACAGCACCATGTGCAAGTTGTGGTTGGCGCCGAAGGTGTGGCTCCAGGGCAGCCAGTCGACCAGCACCGGCTTCTCCTGCGAAAGGAAGCGCCAGGTCTGCGCCATCATCTGCTGGTTGGCGCACAGCATGCGGTGCGTGTTGATGACGACCTTGGGCTTGCCGGTGGAGCCGGAGGTCAGCAGGTACTTGGCGTGCGTGTCGGGCAGCACGTTGGCGAAGGCCTGCATGACGGCGGGCGTTTCCTTCGCCGCGAGCAGGCTGTCGAAGGCCAGCGCCCCCGGATGTGCATCGGCGTTGCGGCTGAACACCGTGACCGCCTCGACGCCGCAGTCTGCGAGCGAGCCGCCGTACACCCTGGCGTCGGACGCATAGATCAGGGCGGGCTTCAGCGCCTGCAGCATGCCGTGCAGCCGCGACGGGTCCTTCGCCATGCGCGAGTAGGCGCTGGAGAGCGAGCACGCGGTGCGACCGACGTGCATGGCCGCGAGCATCAGCACCGCGTGGTCGATGGCGTTGTCCGACAGGATCACCACCGGCTGGTCGGGCGGCAGGTCCAGGTCGAGCAGTGCCTGCGCCACAGAGCCCACAGCCTGGCGCAGCGCGCGGTAGTCGAGCCTTCGCCAGCCATCGCCGCTCTCGTCGCGCTCCGCGAACGCCAGAGCATCGGGCGTCTCGCTCGCCCAGCGTTCGATCCATTCGCCGATGCAGCGCGCATACGGCTTCAACGTCATCGGCGAACGCAGTGCGAAGGAGCCGTCGTCGAAGTCGATGCGCACCGTGCGGGGTGGGGCGATCAGGGTTTCGTCGTGGAGGAAGTCGGTCATTTGTGTTTTCCGGGTTTGTTCTTGGGAAGTGCACAGGCCACCGGGTACTCCCCTCCGCGAATGTCCCCCGGCCTGCGGCCTCCTCCTTTATTTCGCTGCGGGGAGCACCCGGTGCCCTGTGCACAACGAGCGCGGTTCTCGTGCTGGCCGATCAACGACTGCTCTGTACAACGATCACGACGATGGGGTGCCTTGCGCAGCGAAATAAAGGAGGAGGGCGAAGCCCGGGGGACATTCGCGGAGCAAGGTACCCCGTCGGCGTGAGCGAGCCCCGAACAAGCCGCTCACAACACGACAAGAGCCAAGCAAGGCCTCGACCTATTCAAGCTTGCCGCTATCAGCCTTCGAGCGGATCAGGTTTAACAGCAGGGTGTCGCGCACAACTTCAAGGTCCGCCGTGCGGCGTTGCCCCAGCTCCTCGTCCACACCTTCCTTCACCTTCTGCTTCAGCTCCGCCGTCATCGACGGCGCCCCCAGGTCTTTCCACCAGTCCTCGATTGGCCCGCCCAGGTGCGCGAGCACATGCTCGATGCCGCCAGCGCCACCCGACAGGTGCAGATTCATGAACGGCCCCATCACCGCCCAGCGGAGGCCGGGCCCGTGCGCGATGGCTGTGTCGATGTCCGCCACGCTGGCCACGCCCTGGTCGACGAGGTGGAAGGCCTCGCGCCACAGCGCTGCCTGCAGCCGGTTCGCGATGTGGCCCTTCACCTCGCGCTTCACGTGGATCGGCCGCTTGCCGATGGCCGCATAGAAGGCCATGGTGCGCTCGATGGCCTCGGCCGAGGTCTGCTCGCCGCCGATCACCTCCACCAGCGGGATCAGGTGCGGCGGGTTGAACGGATGCCCCAGCACCACGCGCTGCGGATGCGCGCAGCCCGACTGCACGCCGCTGATCGCGAGGCCGGAGGAGCTCGATGCGAGGATCGTCTCCGGCGGCGCGGCCGCGTCCATGCGGCGGAACAGGTCGACCTTGAAGTCCATGCGCTCGGGGCCGTTCTCCTGGACGAAGTCGGCCACCGAGACGGCGTCTTCCAGGCTGTCGTGGAAGCGCAGGCGCTCGATGGAGGCACCCGCTGCGAGGCCGAAGCGCTCCAGCGTGGGCCAGTGCCGCGCCACGGCTTCGCGCAGCCGTTCTTCCGCGCCGGGCGAGGGGTCGGTCGCGTTCACGTCGAGACCGTGCGCGAGGAAGTGCGCGACCCAGCTCGCGCCGATCACGCCGGTTCCGACCACCGCCACGCGTTGGATGTCCGTGGATGTGTTCATGTCGATTTCCACCGCGCGCAGCGGCTCTCCGCCTTCGTCGTCCATGCGGCCTCGCCGCGGATCGGCTCGACCACCTTGTAGTAGTCCCAGGGCTCCTTCGACTCGGCCGGCGTCTTCACCTGCATCAGTTGCATGTCGTGCACCATCAGCCCGTCTTCGCGCAGCCAGCCGCCCTTGACGAACATGTCGTTGAACTTCGTCTTGCGCAGCTGGGCCATCACCTTGTCGGCATCGTCGCTGCCCGCGGCCTTCACCGCCTGCAGGTACTGCAGCGCGGCCGAGTAGTCGCCGGCATGGAAGGAGGAGGGCATGCGCTTGTGCCTGTCGAAGAAGCGGCGCGCCCATTCGCGCGACTCGGGGCTCTGGTTCCAGTACCAGCTGTCGGTGAGGTACATGCCCTGCGATGCCTTCAGGCCCAGCGCGTGAACGTCGTTGATGGTGATGATCATGCCGGCCAGCTTCATGTTCCTGCCGATGCCGAACTCCGCCGCCGACTTGATCGCGTTGACCGTGTCGCCGCCCGCGTTGGCCAGCGCCAGCACCTGGGCCTTCGAGCCCTGCGCCTGCAGCATGAACGACGAGAAATCGCTCGCGCCCAGCGGGTGCTTCACCGAGCCCGCCACCGTGCCGCCGGCAGCCTGCACCGTCTTCGTGGCGTCGGCCTGCAGCGCCGCGCCGAAGGCGTAGTCGGCCGTCACGAAGTACCAGCTCTTGCCGCCGGCCTTGGCCACCGCGCTCGCGGTGCCGCGCGCCATGGCCACCGTGTCGTAGGCGTAGTGCACCGTGTAGGGCGAGCAGTATTCGTTGGTGAGGCCCGAGGCGCCCGAGCCCACCACGAAGTAGGGCTTCTTCTTGTCGGCCGCCACGCCCGCCATGGCGATGGCCGCACCCGAGTTGACGCCGCCGATCAGCATGTCGACCTTCTGCACGTCGAACCACTCGCGTGCCTTGGCAGCGGCGATGTCGGGCTTGTTCTGGTGATCGGCCGTGACCAGCTCGATCTTCCTGCCGTCGATGGCGCCGCCCATGTCGGCGATGGCCATGCGGATCGCCTCCGCGCCGGCCGGGCCGTCGTAGTCGCGGTAGATGCCCGACATGTCGCTGATGAAGCCGATGCGGATCACGTCGTCCGACACCTGCGCCGAGGCGCCCGTCGCCGTGAAGGCCGCACCGAGCGCCGCTGCGAGGGCGCTGCGGGAAAGCTTGCTCATGTATCCGTCTCCGTTTCTTTTCTGCTTGTCGCCCGCCTTCAGCTCAGTGCGAACTCGGGCCTCGGCGTGCCCACCCGCGGCAGGCCCATCATCTGCCGCGCCTCGGCGGGCGTGGCCACTTCCATGTCGAGCTCGCGGATCACGCGCACGATGCGCTCGGTGAGCTGCACGTTGGTGGCCAGCTCGCCGTGGCGGAAGTAGAGGTTGTCTTCCAGGCCCACGCGCGCATGGCCGCCCAGCAGCAGCGCCGCCACGTTGGCCTCCAGCTGCGAGGGGCCGATGCCGCTCACGCAGAAGATGCTGCCCTTCGGCAGCGTGTCGACCATCATTTGCAGGAAGCGCGGCGAATACGGCATCGCGTTCTGGAAGTTGCGGTGCACGTTCATCACCAGGTTGATGAAGTAGGGCTCGTCGTCGTGGCCCTCGCCGATCAGCGTGGTCGTGTCCTGCAGGATGTGCGTGGGGCTGAAGACCTCCCACTCGGGCTTGATGCCGCGCGCCTTCATGCCGGCGGCCAGCTCGCGCCCGCGCGTGATGGGCGTGTCCATCAGGATCTGCTTGCCCTCGAAGCTCAGGTTGAGCGTGGTCGCGTCGAGCGTGCACATCTCGGCGCCGGCGTCCATGCCCTTGATGCGCTCCTCCCACGCGATCTCCCAGCGGTCGCCGGCCAGCGGCTTCACCATGTCGCCGTGCACGCCGCCGCCGGTGGAGTTGTTGATGACGATGTCGCTGCCGCCCGCGCGGATGCGGCTGTTGATGTCGCGGTACACCTCGGCGTCGCAGGTGGCGCCGTCGTCGGGCCGGCGTGCGTGGATGGCGACCACGCTGGCGCCGGCGTTCCAGCAGCGCAGCACGTCGGCCGCGATCTCTGCGGGCTGGGTGGGGAGGTGGGGGTTCTGCGACTTGTGCGCCATGCCGCCGGTGGGGGCGATGGTCACGATCACTTTGCGCTTCGACATGCTCGGGGGCTCCTGGTGTCTGTCATGGGCGCGCAATTATTTTTTTGAGCGGCGTACCCACTCAGTCATCGCGACGACATTCGGGCTCAGGGTTTACGCTGCGCCACCGGCTAAAGTCGCCCCAGCGCCATCTGCCTTCCGTCCCATGCCCACGAACAAGCCGGCCCCCAAGGCGGCCTCGCTCACGATTGCCCAGCTGCTGCAGAGCTCGGCCTGGTTCCCCCTGCTCGACGTGAGCGCGGGCGAACGCGTGCTCGACGAGATGCGCGAGGTCGAGGTGGCGCCCGGTGCCGCGCTGTGCCGGCGCGGCGACACGCCTCTGCACTGGTACGGCACGCTCGAGGGCCTGCTCAAGTGGTCGATCACGTCGAGCGACGGTCGCTCCGTGACCTTCGGCGGCCTTTCGGTCGGCAGCTGGTTCGGCGAAGGCACGCTGCTGCGCGCGCTGCCGCGCTCGGCCGACATCATCGCGCTGCGGCCCAGCCGGGTGGCGGCGCTGCCGCTGGAAACCTTCGAATGGCTGCACCGCACGCAGCGCGGCTTCGACCACTTCCTGCTGCAGCAGATCAACGAGCGGCTGCACTGGTTCATGGGCAACTACGCGGCGCATCGCCTGCTCGACGCCGACAGCCAGGTCGCCCGCGCGCTGGCGGGGCTGTTCCACCCGTGGCTGCACCCGGGCAGCGAGCCGCACCTGCAGACCTCGCAGGAAGAGATCGCGAACCTCTCGGGCGTCTCGCGCCAGCGCTGCAATGCGGCGCTGAACCGGCTGAAGGAAGCGGGCTTTCTTCGGATCGAGTACGGGGGAATCACCGTGATCGACCTCGAAGGGCTGCGGCGGTTCATCGAGTAAGGAACGAAATGCAGGAGGAGCTTTCATGACCATGCCTTGGCCCCTGTTTCTCCTGCTGCTGAAGCTCCTGGGCCGCCATCGCCGCTTCGAGAGCATCGAAGGGCTGCGCGCGGCCGTGGAGCGCGACCGCAAGACCGCGAGCGCCGAGCCACCGGCGTCGGTGCGCAAGCGATGCGCGATCGGCAGGCGCCAGGTGGGCGGCCATGATTGCTGCACCCTCGCGCCGCTTTCCGGCGCGGGACCGGTGCAGCTCCTTTACCTGCACGGCGGTGCGCACGTGGCCGAGATCTCGCCGTTCCACTGGCGCCTGCTGGCGGAATTCGCCGAGACCACGGGCTGTGTCGCGCAAGTGCCGATCTTTCCGCTCGCGCCCGAGCACACCTACCGGCCTGCCTACGCGATGGTGAACGAGATCTACCGTGGGCTGGCTGCCGCGCATGACCCCCGGCAGCTGGTGCTGATGGGCGATTCGGCGGGCGGCGGCCTCGCGCTCGCGCTGGCCCAAGGCTTTGCCGCGCTGGGCCTGCCGCAGCCGCGCGACATCGTGCTGATTTCGCCCTGGCTCGACCTCACGGTGTCGAACCCCGCGATTCCGGCACTCGAAGCCGACGATCCGTGGCTGGCCCGCCCCGGACTGGAGGAAGCGGGGCGGTGGTGGGCCGGCGGCGAAGATCCGGGCCTGCCGCACCTGAGCCCCGTGCACGGTCCGCTGCAGGGGCTGGGCAGGCTCACCGTGTTCATCGGAACGCGCGACCTGCTGCTGGCGGATTGCCGGGCGCTGCGCGATCGGGCCGCGGCGCAGGGCGTGCATGTCGAGATGCACGAGGCTCCCGGCATGGTCCATGTCTGGCCGCTGCTGCCGGTGAGGCAGGCGATGGCGGCGCGCGCCGCTATCGCGGGGATCGTGCGGGGCCGGGACTGACCCGGTCAGCGCACGTGGTGCGACGGCGCCCGCTCGTACACCGGCGTGTCGATGCCTTCCATGCGCGCCTTCAGCTGCAGCGCGAGAAACTGCGAGTAGTGCCGCGACTGGTGCAGGTTGCCGCCGTGGAACCAGAGGTTGTCGACCTGCGTCGGCTTCCACATGTTGCGCAGCTCGCCTTCCCAGGGCCCCGGGTCCTTCGGTGTCTCGGAGCCCAGTCCCCAGCACTTGCCGACCTTGTCGGCGATCTCCGGCGAGATCAGGTCGGCGAGCCAGCCGTTCATCGAGCCGTAGCCGGTGGCATAGACCAGCAGGTCGGCGGGCAGCTCGGTGCCGTCGGTCAGCGTGACCGAGCGCTCGTTCACCCGCTCGATGTTCACGCCGCTCTTCAGGTGGATGCTGCCGTCGGCCACTAGCTCCGAGGCGCCCACGTCGATGTAGTAGCCCGAGCCGCGCCGCAGGTACTTCATGAAGAGGCCCGAGCCGTCGGCGCCGAAGTCGAGCATGAAGCCCGCCTTCTCCAGCCGCGCGTACAGGTCGGCGTCGCGTTTCTTCATCTCCTCGTACACCGGGATGTGGAAGGTGTGCATGATCTTGTAGGGCACCGACGCGAAGATCAGGTCGGCCTTGTGGTGGTCGATGCCGTTCTTCATCGCCTGCTCGGAGTAGAGCCCGCCCAGCGCCAGTTCCATCAGCGACTGCGAGGGCGCGATGTGCGTCGACGAGCGCTGGATCATCGTCACGTCGGCGCCGTGCTCCCACAGGGCGGCGCAGATGTCGTGCGCCGAGTTGTTGGAGCCCAGCACCACGCACTTCTTGCCGGCATAGGCCTCGGGCCCGGGGTGCTGGCTGGAGTGGTGCTGCTCGCCCTTGAAGTTCTCCGCGCCCGCGATCTTCGGCACGTTCGGATAGCCCGACACGCCCAGCGCGAACACCAGCTGCCTCGGCCGCAGCACCACCGGCTTGCCCTCGCGCTCCACCGTCACCTCCCAGCGCTGCGAGGCCTCGTCGAAGCGCGCCTTCTTCGCGGTGGTGGAGCTCCAGTAGTTGAGCTCCATGATCTTCGTGTACATCTCCAGCCAGTCGCCGATCTTGTCCTTGGGTGCGAACACCGGCCAGTCGTCGGGGAAGGGCATGTAGGGCAGGTGGTCGTACCAGACCGGGTCGTGCAGGCACAGCGACTTGTAGCGCCTGCGCCAGGAGTCGCCGGCCTTCGCATTGCGCTCCACGATGATCGCCGGCACGCCCAGCCGCCGCAGCCGCGCACCCAGCGCGATGCCGCCCTGGCCGCCGCCGATGATCACCACCTCGGGCTGCTCGGTGTAGCCCAGCGTGGACTCCTCATCGCGGCGCCTCTCCAGCCAGGTCTTGCGGCCCTTGTGCACGCCGTGCTCCGCGCCCTTGATGCGGTTCTCGCCCGTCTTCTCCTCGAAGCCCTTCAGCTCGGTCATGGTGGTGAGCAGCGTCCAGGCCTTGCCGTTGCGCAGCCGCAGATGGCCCCGGCCGCGCGCCACGCGCGTCTCGAAGGTGAACCACGCGTCGACCACGCCGTCGGCCTCGGTCGCCTCGCCTTCCACCGCGAAGGCCGTGGGCTGCACGTCGGCCAGCCGCGCCTGCAGCATCGCGCGGATGGCATCGGGGCCTTCCTGCGTGCGGATGTTCCAGGTGAAGGCGACGAGGTCGCGCCAGAAGCTGTCGGCCTCGAACAGCGAGACGGCCGCGTCGATGTCGTTGCGTGCAAGCGCGGCGGCGAAGTCGGCGAGCCATTGGGCCGCGGCCCGGGTGGGGGCGGTGGTGGGGTCTGTCATCGCGTGTCTCCGTTGCGTCGTTGATGGATGCGCGGCGCCTTGGGGGCGGCGCGGCATGCGTTGCGCAGCTTTCGTGCCGCGCGCGGGGCGACGATGGATCAATGACTTGCGCGGGCTTTTGTCGCAGCGGAAGCGTTTGTCGCACGCCGCATGCGACGAAGGCGAGACAACTGTCGCAGCGCGCCTCAGTCGTCCGCCAACGGCCGGCTGCGCGGCGGCGCGATGCCGTGGCGCTTCATGTGCCGGTAAACCGTGGCACGGCTCAAGCCAAGCTCGTCGGCCGCGCGTGCCACGTGCCATCTGTGGCGCCTGAGCAGTTCGATCAGCTCGGCGGCGGGGATGCCATCTGCGTCGGCGGGCGAAGAGGCTGCAACATGCGCCACGGTGGCCGGGGCGACGTTGCCCGACCGTGCGGGCAGCTGGAGCTGGATGTCTTCCACGCCGACCCGGCCGTCGCTGCACAGCGCCAACGCCAGCCTCAGCACATTGCGCAGCTCCCGCAGATTCCCCGGCCAGTCATGCGCCAGCAGTCTCCGCATCGCCTCTTCCGACAGCCGCGCCGGCGAAGACATCGCCGCGGCTTCCTCGTTGAACATGCCCTCGATCAGGTAGCGCATGTCGCCGCGCTCGCGCAGCGGCGGCAGCTTCAGCACCGCGCCGCACAGGCGGTAGTAGAGGTCCTCGCGAAAACGCCCCGAGGCCACCAGCCCGGGCAGGTGCCGGTGCGTGGCCGCCACCACCGCAATGTCGACCCGCTGCGGCGACTCGGCTCCGAGAGGCAGCACCTCGCCTTCAGCCAGCACGCGCAGCAGCCGCGTCTGCAGCGCCATCGGCATGTCGCCGATCTCGTCGAGGAACAGCGTGCCCCGGTCGGCCTGCGCGATCAGGCCCTTCATGCCCTTGGCGCGGCCGCCGGTGAAGCTGCCGGGCGTGTAGCCGAACAGCTCGCTCTCGATGAGCGAATCGGGGATGGCCGCGCAGTTCACCGCCACGAAGGGCATCGCCGCGCGGCTGCTCGCGCCGTGCAGCGCGCGGGCCAGTACCTCTTTGCCGCTGCCGGTCTCGCCCTCGACCAGCACGTGGATGCCGCGGTCCACCAGCCGGCGTGCCTGCGCGAGCAGCTTCTGCATCTGCGGATCGTCGCCCGCGATGCGTTCCAGCGGCGGCAGCCGATCGCCCGGACGTGCCGACGGCGATGCCGGCGCGACAGCCGCTGCGGCCGTCGCCGCCGGCCTGCGCACCCGCGGCGCCAGCAGCGACGCGTGGTACTCGCCGCCGCCCGGCAGCAGCACCGTGTGCGCGAAGGGCATGGCCGATGCGCCGCCGTTGCCGATGCGCCAGATGGCATCCATCGGCATGTGCAGCCATTCGGATATCGCACCGCCCAGCGCGCGTCCGGCAAAGGCCTGCCGCGCGCCGCCGTTCGCGCCCACCACGGTGCCGCCCTCGTCGAAGGCCAGCATCACCTCGCCCGCCACATCGACGAGGCCGAAGGCGCTGCCCAGTCGCAGGATCCAGTGGCCGCGGAAGCTGCGCAGGAAGTCGGCGTCCTCGATCATCCGTGCGTAGATGGCCACCAGGTGCCGCACGAGATGCTGGCTCTCCCTGGCCTCCGGCGAGCGCAGCGCCGACACGTCGAGGATCGCCGTGAGCTTGCCGCTGTGGTCGAACAGCGGCGCGGTGGTGCAGGTCAGCGCGATGTGCGTGGCGTCGAAGTGCTCGGTCTGGTGGCAGGTCATCGGCTGGCGCTCCACCAGGCAGGTGCCCACGCCGCAGGTGCCAGCATGCGCCTCGTTCCAGTCCGCGCCCAGGTAGAGGCCGGCCTTGCGCAGCTGGTCGTCCCACGCGGGGTTGCCGATGTAGTCGACGGTGATGCCTTCGGCGTCCGTCAGCAGCACCATGTAGCCCAGGTCGGCCACGCGGCGGTAGATGTCTTCCATGCCCGCGCGCGCGGCGCGCAGGAAGTGCTCCAGCTGCTGCTGGTGCGCACGCACCTCCTGCGCCGGCAGAATGCGCGCCGGCGTCGGCTTCGACGGATCGAGCCCATGGTCGCGCACGCAGCGCGCCCACGACTTGTGGACCAGGCTCTGCGCCGGATCGGCCACCAGCGCGGTACCGGTGGCGATGGAGTAGACGTTGTCGATGTGGCGCGATTGCAGGGACGTCATGCGCAGCCTCGCGAGTGGAGGGGAATGGGGTGCGCACGGCCAGGCCGGGGCCGTGCAGCCGTCCATCATTCGGCTGTCGCGCTGTCGCAGGACAGAGGTGAAACCCGGTGGAACGGACGTGTTACTCCCGCTCACAGCGGCGGTACGCGCCTGCCTTTGGGTCGCTCAGACGCCCAGCAACTCCTCCAGCGCATGCGGCTCGGCGAGCAGGTCCGCCGAGGCACCGTGCCGCACGATCTGGCCCTTCTCCATCACCACCGCGAGATCGGTGTTCGCGAGCACCTTGCGGTAGTCGCGGTCGACGATCAGCGTGGCGATGCCTGTCGCGCGGATCTCGCCGATCACGCGCCAGATCTCGGCCACGATCAGCGGTGCGAGGCCTTCGGTGGCCTCGTCGAGGATCAGCAGGCGCGGGTTGGTCATGAGCGCGCGGCCGATCGAGAGCATCTGCTGCTCGCCGCCCGAGAGTTGCTGGCCGCCGTTCGACAGGCGTTCGGACAGGCGCGGGAAGGTCGCCATCACGCGGTCGAAGGTCCATTCGCGACGGCCGTCGATGCCGGCTCGCTCGCTCATCACGAGGTTCTCGCGCACCGACAGGTTGGGGAAGATGCCGCGCCCCTCGGGCACGTAGCCGATGCCCAGGCGCGCCATCTTCTCGGGCGGCAGGCCGGTGACGGTGCGGCCGTCGACCTGCACTTCGCCCGACGCGGGGCGCACGTAGCCCATCATGGTGCGGATCAGCGTGGTCTTGCCCATGCCGTTGCGCCCGAGCAGGCCGACCGAGGTGGCCGCCGGAACGCCCGCATGCACGCCGCGCAGGATGTGGCTGTTGCCGTAGTAGGTGTTGAGGTCTCGGACGATGAGCATGTCAGTGGCCTCCCGCCGGGCCGCCCCAAGGGAGGCCGGCGCCCCCTCGGAGGGCAGCGAATACACGAAGTGATGAGCGTGGGGGCATCAGTGGTCTTCTCCGAGGTAGGCGGTGCGGACTTCGGGGTTCTCGCGGATCTCCGCCGGGTTGCCGGTCGCGATGACGGTGCCGTTCACCATCACCGTGATGCGGTCGGCGATGCGGAAGACTGCGTCCATGTCGTGCTCCACCAGCAGGATCGCGTGCGTGGCCTTCAGCCGCGCGAGCAGCGTGAGCATGCGGTCGGTTTCCTCGGCGCCCATGCCGGCGAGGGGCTCGTCCAGCAGCAGCACGCGCGGATTGGTGGCCAGGCACATCGCCACCTCGAGCTGTCGCTGCGCGCCGTGGCTCATGGTGCCGGCGATGCGCTGTGCCTCGTGCGCGAGGCCGGCGGCTTCGAGCGCCGCGTCGGCCGATGCGCTGCTGGTGGCGCAGCCGCGCGACGACTGCCAGAAGGCCCAGGGCCTGGGCGTCGCGGCCTGTGCGGCCAGCCGGCAGTTCTCGTGCACGCTGAACTCCGGGAAGATGGTCGTGCGCTGGTAGCTGCGGCCCACGCCGTCGCGCGCGCGCTTCCATTGCGCGCGGCCGGTGATGTCCACGCCGTCGAGCGCGATGCGGCCTTCGCTCGCCTCGATCTCGCCCGAGAGCATGTTGATCAGCGTCGACTTGCCGGCGCCGTTGGTGCCGATCACGGCGTGCACCTCGCCCACGTGCAGGTCGAGCGTGACGGCGTTGACCGCGGTGAGGCCGCCGAAGCGACGGGTGAGCTTGTCGACGGAGAGAAGTACGGTCATGGTCTTGCTCCTTCCCACTTTTGGGGAAGGTGGGGATGGGGGCAGGCAGGGCGCTCGATGGAGGCGCCGCGTGCCCCCACCCCGGCCCTCCCCCAGCGGGGGCGGGAGGAAGTCGGCGTGCAAGTCATGCAGCCCCCTTCGGCGACAGGCGTTGGACGAGACCGATCAGGCCCTTGGGCAGCAGCGCCACGAACACGATGATCGTGAGCCCCAGCGTCAGCTGCCAGTGGTCGGCCAGCGGGCCCATCACCGCGTGCGTGGAGAAGATCTCCTTGAGCAGCGTGAACGCCACCGCGCCGATCACCGCGCCGCGCAGGTGTCCCAGGCCGCCCAGGATCACCATCAGCAGCACCTCGCCCGAGTTGTGCCAGGCCATCAGCTCCGGGTTGACCACGCCGTCGCGCGAGGCCAGCAGGAAGCCCGCGAGCCCGGCCAGCGCGCCGGCCAGCACGAAGGCCGCGAGCTTGTAGCCGTACACCGCGAAGCCGGCGGCGCGCATGCGCTGCTCGTTCACGCGGATGCCCGCGAGCGCCGCGCCGAAGCGCGAGCGCCGGATGAGCGCCAGCAGCGCGTAGGTGAACACCAGCGACGCCAGCACCACGTAGAACAGCACCGTGCGGTTCTCCATGTCGAGCGCGCCGATGACGGGCCGCACATACATGTAGATGCCGTCGCTGCCGCCGCCGACCTTGGTGTCGTGGAAGACGAAGAAGGCCATCTGCGCGAAGGCCAGCGTCACCATGATGAAGTACACGCCGCGCGTGCGCAGGCTCAACGCGCCGACGAAAAGCGCGTAGAGCGCGGCCGCGCCCATGGACAGCGGCAGCAGCAGTGCGAAGTTGCCGCCCTCGTTGCCCGAGGCCAGCACGGTGACGTATGCGCCGATGCCGTAGAACGCCGCGTGGCCCAGGCTCACGAGGCCGGTCATGCCCACCAGCAGCTCCAGGCTCAGCGCGAAGATCGAGAGGATCATCACCTTCACGATGAAGTCCGATGCGTAGTTGCCCATGAACGGGCCGGCGACGCCGATGGCGACCGCGCAGGCCACGGGCAGCAGGAATGCGCCGCGCTTCATGGCTGTCATGGCCGCCTCCCCATCAGCCCCTCGGGCTTCCAGATCAGCACGACGGCCATCAGCAGGTAGATGCCGATGCCGGCGAGGTCGGCGAAGAACACCTTGCCGAAGGTGTCGACGAAGCCCACCAGCAGCGAGGCCACCAGCGCACCGGTGATCGAGCCGATGCCGCCGATCACCACCAGCACGAAGCAGATGATGAGCACGCTCGCGCCCATGTTGGGATACACGGAAGACATCGGCGCGGCGATCATGCCGGCCAGCGCCGCGAGCGCCACGCCGGCGGCGAACACGATGCGGTAGAGCCGCTTCACGTCGATGCCCAGGCCGCGCACCATGTCGCGGTTGCTCGCGCCGGCGCGGATCATCATGCCCAGCCGCGTGCGGTTCACCACCCAGTACAGGCCCACGGCCAGCACGATGCAGGCGGCCGATGCGAAGAGGCGGTACCACGGATAGCTCATCACGCTGCCCAGCGCGAAGCTGCCGTCGAGCCACGCGGGCACCTTCACGCCGTGCACGTCGTTGCCCACCAGGATGGAGCGCAGCTCCTCGAACACCAGGATCAGGCCGTAGGTCATCAGCACCTGCTGCAGGTGGTCGCGCTGGTAGAGGTAGCTGAAGAAGGCCCATTCGAGCAGGTAGCCGAACACGGCCGCCAGCACCACGCCGGCCACCAGCATCGGCAAGAACTGGTCGCCGAACAGCGGCGCGAGCGAGAACGCCATGTACGCGCCGATCATGTAGAAGCTCCCGTGGGCAAGGTTGATGACGCCCATGATCCCGAAGATCAGCGTCAGCCCCGAGGCCACGAGGAAGAGAAGCAGTCCGTACTGAACCGAGTTCAGGCACTGGACCAGGAAGGTTCCGAAATCCACGAGGAGGTTCTCTCTGGGCGGGATCGTTGTTCAATGGGAGTGCACTGCGCGGGACACCGCGGAACCGGCTTCGCCGGGCCGCAGGTGTCGCCCCCTGCAAGGGGGTTGGCGCAGCACACGAAGTGAGCGAAGCCTGGGGGTGTACCTATCTACATCCTGCAGCCGCGAGCGGGGTCGGCCAGGCCCTTGATCGCGGTGCTCACCAGCTTGTTCTCCTTGCCCTCCACCTTGCGCAGATAGATGTCCTGCACCGGGTTGTGGGCCTTGCTCACGGTGAAGGTGCCGCGCGGGCTGTCGATCTTCGCCTTCTCGACGGCGGCCGCGAACTCGGCCTTCTTCGAGATGTCGCCCTTGGTCGCGTTCAGGCCCACGCCCAGCATCTGCGCCGCGTCGTAGCCCTGCACCGCGTACACGTCGGGCTGCAGCTTGAACGACTTGGCGTACGCCACGCGGAAGGCGTTGTCGCGTGCGGTGTTCAGGCCGTCGGCGTAGTGCAGCGTGGTGAGCATGCCCTGGGCCGATTCGCCCTGCGCGTCGAGCGTGCCGTCGGTCAGGAAGCCGGGGCCGTACAACGGAATGGTCTTGTTCAGGCCCGCGGCCTGGTAGTCCTTGACGAACTTCACCGCGCCGCCGCCGGCGAAGAAGGCGTACACCGCATCGGGCTTGGCCGCCGCGATCTCGGTCAGCAGCGCCTGGAACTCCACGTTGGGGAAGGGCAGGGTGAGCTGCTTCTCGACCTTGCCGCCGTTCTTCTCGAAGCCTTCCTTGAAGCCGTTGACCGACTCGTCGCCCGCCGCGTACTTCCAGGTGATGGTCATCGCCTTCTTCTTGCCCTGCTGCTTGGCCGCCACCTCGCCCATGGCGTAGGCCGGCTGCCAGTTGCTGAACGAGCTGCGGAAGATATTGGGCGCGCACATCGGGCCGGTGACGGCGTCGGCGCCGGCGTTGGGCACGATCAGCACGGTGCCGCTTTCCTTGGCGGCCTTGGCCATGGCCATCGCTACGCCCGAATGCACCGTGCCGACGATCACGTCGACGTTGTCGCGTTTGATGAGCTTGTTGACGTTGTCGGTGGCCTTGGCCGGGTCAGATTCGTCGTCGACCTTGAAGTACTCGATCTCGCGGCCGGCGAGCTTGCCGCCCTGCTCGTCGACGTAGAGCTTGAAGCCGTTCTCGATGGCCACGCCCAGTGCGGTGTAGGTGCCGCTGTAGGGCAGCATCAGGCCGACCTTGAGCTTGCCTGTGCCTTGGGCGCCTGCAGCCGACGCGAGCGCGGCGAAGGCGATGGCCGTAAGGGCCAGGCGGGCGGTGCGGATTGTCATGGTGTCTGTCTCCTGTTTTTGGTGATGAAGGAAGTGGCCGCGACGATGACACGATCCGGCTGATCGCGATGCGGGGAATGCCCGCATTCAGGGATTTCGAGCAGCTCGCAACCACCGACGCGCGCGGCGATGCCGCGGATCTGCGCGAGGGTGCCGTACTCGTCGTCGATGCCCTGCACGGCGAGCACGGGGCAGCGGATGGTGTCGAGTTCGCGCTCGATGTTCCAGTCGCGAAATGGCGGATGCAGCCAGATGCGGTTCCAGCCCCAGAAGGCCGAGTCGGCGCTGTCGTGGTAGCGGCCCAGCTTCTGCGGCAGGTCGGTGTCGAGGTAGGCGGTGCGCGCGTTCTCGATGTTCGCCACCGTCACGTCCTCCACGAAGATGTGCGGCGCCAGCACCACGAGGCCCGCCACCTTGTCCGGAAAGCGCGAGGCGTACAGCAGCGAGATCGAACCGCCGTCGCTGTGGCCGAAGAGCCAGGGCTTGCGGTCGCCGAGGCCGAGCGCGGCGAAGAGCGCTGGCAGCACCTCGTGCGCCTGGCGGTGCATGAAGTCGACGTCCCAGATCTCGTCGTTCGCGCGCGGCGTCGAGCGGCCGTAGCCGGGGCGCGAGAACACGAGGCCGCTCACGCCGGCGGCTTCGCACAGCCGCGCGGGGAAGTCCTTCCACATCGCGACGGAGCCCAGGCCCTCGTGCAGGAAGACGACGAGCGGGGCGTCGGTGCGTTCGGGGGCGATCCACTGGCATTCGATGCGCACCTCGCGGTTGCGCCAGATGATGTCTGCGAACTCCGTGCTCATGAGGTCGCTGCCGGCTGTTGCTCCTTCCCCCTCTGGGGGAAGGCTGGGATGGGGGCAAGCGGCGCTCGCAGGGGCCGTGTCTGCGTGGAGGCCGATGCCCCCACCCCGGCCCTCCCCCAGCGGGGGAGGGGGAAAGACGGAGACGGCGCGCGCATCACGATTGCCTTTCCTTCTCACGCAACCTGAACCGCTGGATCTTCCCGGTCGCCGTCTTCGGCAGCTCGGCCACGAACTCCAGGAAGCGCGGGTACTTGTAGGGTGCCAGCCGCTCCTTGACGAAGGCCTTGAGCTCGTCCTCGGTGGCCGCGCCGCCGTCCTTCAGCACGACGAAGGCCTTGGTCTTGGTCAGGCCGTCGGCGTCTTCCTTGCCGATCACCGCCGCCTCGAGCACGGCCGGGTGCTGCATCAGCGTGGCCTCGACCTCGAAGGGCGAGACGTAGATGCCGCTGACCTTGAGCATGTCGTCGCTGCGCCCGGCATAGGTGTAGTAGCCGTCGGCGTCGCGGGTGTACTTGTCGCCGCTCTTGGTCCAGCCGCCCTGGAAGGTCTCGCGCGACTTCTCGCGGTTGGCCCAGTACATCAGCGCCGAGCTCGGGCCGCGGATGTAGAGGTCGCCCACCTCGCCGTCGGGCACGGGGCGGCCGTCCTCGCCGCGCAGCTCGACCTCGTAGCCTTCCACCGGCCGGCCGGTGGTGCCGTAGCGCACGTCGCCGGGGCGGTTGGAGATGAAGATGTGCAGCATCTCCGTCGAGCCGATGCCGTCGATGATCTCGCAGCCGAAGTGCGTCCTGAAGCGTTGCGCGATCTCGCCGGGCAGCGCCTCGCCGGCCGACGAACACATGCGCAGCGCCACCGCCTCGCGTGCGGGCAGCTTCGGCGACGCGAGCATGCCGGCAAAGCCCGTTGGCGCGCCGAAGAACACGGTCGGTCTGTGCTCCGTCCAGCGGCGGAAGGTGGCATCGGGCGTGGGGCGCTCGGCCATCAGCACCACGGTGGCGCCCACCGAGAGCGGGAAGGTCAGCGCATTGCCCAGCCCGTACGCGAAGTACATCTTGGCGGCGGAGAAGCAGACGTCGTCTTCGGTGAGGCCGAGCACCGGCTTGCCATAGAGCTCGGCCGTCCACCACAGGTTGGCGTGCGTGTGGACCGTGCCCTTGGGCTTGCCGGTGGAGCCGGAGGAATACAGCCAGAAGCCCGGGTCGTCCGATGCGGTGGTCACGGGCGATGCCAGCGGTTCGACGGCGGCGAGTGCGGCGTCGAACTCCTGCGCGCCTTCGGGCAGGGCGCCGGTGGGTTGCGAGACGAAGAGAGCGCGCACCTCGTGCCCGCCGCGCGACATCGCCTCCTGCAGCGTCGGCAGCAGCGCGCCCGAGACCAGCACCGCCTGAGCGCGGCTGTGGTCGAGCATGTAGGCGTAGTCGTCGGGCGTGAGCAGCGTGTTCACTGCCACCGGCACCACGCCGGCATAGAGGCTGCCGAGGAAACTCACGGGCCAGTCGTTGCCGTCGAGCATCAGCAGCAGCACGCGCTCCTCGCGCCGGATGCCGGCGGCCCGCAGCGCGGCGGCCAGGCGGCGCGAACGCTCCTCGAGCTGGCCGTAGCTCATGGTGCCGCGGTCGTCGATGTAGGCGGTGCGCGCGGCGCGTTCGCGGTTGAGCTCGAACAGGTGTCCGGCGAAGTTGAATCGTGGGGGCAGGGTCATGGTCTTGTCTCCTTCAGCCTTGCGTGTTCTTGTTTTTTCTTCTTCTAAAGGCCGAGTGCGGCGAGGACGCCGGGGCTTGCCTGTACCGCCGCGCGGCGGTGATAGAAATCGAGCGCGCGCAGCCCGCCCAGCTCGGCGCCGCCGCCTGCGCGGCCGGGGCCGCCGTGCAGCGACATCGGCATCACGTTGCCGTGGCCGGTGTGGGCCTGCGCCACCTCGGGCGTGATGACGTGCACGCGGCCGTGGCTCGGCGCGACGGCCAGCGCGGCCTGCGCCAGCGCCGCGTCGTCGCTGCCATAGATGGAGGTGACGAGCGAGCCCTGGCCGCGATGCGCGAGCGCGATGCCGTGCGCGAGGTCGCGGTAGGGCAGCAGCGTGGCGACCGGTCCGAACACTTCCACGTCGTGCACCAGCTGCGCCGCGTCGGCATCGCGTGCGCCCAGCAGCACGGGGCCGATGCAGGCGGCGACGGCCGGGTCGGCGTCGACCAGGGGCTTGTTGCGGCCGTCGTGCAGCACGGTGGTCTGCTTGGCCAGTGTGTCGAGGCCTTCGCGCACCGCGTCCAGCTGGGCGCGGCTCACGAGCGAGCCCATCCGCACGCTCTCGTCGCGCGGATTGCCGACCGTGGTGCCCGCGAGCTTCGCGCCGATGGCCTCGGCCACTGCGTCGTACGACTCCGCCGGCACCAGGATGCGGCGGATGGCGGTGCACTTCTGGCCCGACTTCACCGTCATCTCGCGCACCACTTCGCGCACGAGCAGGTTGAAGGCGTCGCTGCCGGCAGCGGCCCCGGGCAGCAGCAGGGCGCTGTTGAGGCTGTCGGCCTCGATGTTCACGCGCACCGAGCGCTGCGCCACCGCCGGGTGCGAGCGGATCACCGCGGCGGTCTCGGCCGAGCCGGTGAAGGAAGCCACGTCGAAGGGCTGCAGCGCATCCATCAAACCGGCCGAGCTGCCGCAGACGATGGAAAGCGCGCCGGCTGGCAGCACGCCCGCATCGACCACGTCCTTCACCATGCGCTGCGTGAGCCAGGCGGTGGCGGTGGCCGGCTTCACGATCACCGGCACGCCCGACAGCAGCGCGGGCGCGGCCTTCTCCCACAGGCCCCACGAGGGGAAGTTGAAGGCGTTGATGAAGAGCGCCACACCCTGCGTCGGCACCTGCAGGTGCTGCGACTGGAACACCGGCTCCTTGCCGAGCTTGACCGCATCACCGTCGCGCAGCGCGCGCACGTCGCCGAGCGCATCGCCCCACTTCGCGTACTGGCCCAGCGTGAAGATCGCGCCGTCGATGTCCACGGCCGAGTCGTTCTTCACCGTGCCCGAGTTGGCGGTGGCGATCTCGTAGTAGGCCTCGCGGTTGGCCTGCAGCACCTTCACGATGGCCGCGAGCAATGCGGCCCGCTGGCGGTAGGTGAGGGCGCGCAACGCATTGCCGCCCTGCTCGCGTGCAAAGGCGAATGCGGCGGGCAGGTCGAGGCCGGTGGCATCGACGCGCGCGAGCTCGGTGCCCAGCACCGGGTCGAACAGCGGCGTGCCGACGCCCGATCCGCTTTGCCAGCGGCCGGCGACGTAGTTGGAAAGAAGCTCGGTCATTGGGTGAACTTGATCTGCCCCTCGGGCAGTAGATAAAGGACGAGCGCGCGGCCGCTGGCCACGGTCGGGCGGTGCGCGGTGCCGGGCCCGTAGACGCACCAGCCCGCGGGCCGTCCGTCGAAGGTGGCCGGGTGGTCGTCGAGCGGCATGATCAGGTCGATCTCGCCGTTGGGATGCGTGTGGTGAGGACCGGCGATGTCCTGCATGTCGACCACGTCGACCGAGAAGCGGTGCAGGGCGTCTTCGGCCTTGAAGACTCGGCCGTACCTGATGCCGCCGCCCTCGCGCTCGCAGAGCCAGCCTTCGGCGACGCCGCCGATGCAGGCCTGGCGCAGCTGCTCGAAGCTGGCGCTGCCGGCGCCGTGGTGGGCGTTGAGCCACCGGTCCAGCTCGCCATCGAGCGGCTTGCCGGCGATCTGGGCGGTCAGGCCGGCGATCAGCTGGTGGAATGCTTCCTTGCCGGTGGCGGGAGTGCTGCTGGTGTCGGACATCGTGGGGCCTCGAACTTTGGAACTACCTTGCAGGATCACTGCGCGTGCAGTATCTTGCGTGTGGCCGAACGATAAGCAGCGAGACAAAGGGTGTCAAGCAATATAGTGCATCTATGGTGTTTACCCTGAGCGAGCACAATCCCGGCGAAGAACGAGGAATTGCATGAACGAGCATGTAGACGCGGCGCTGGCCGCCGCGGCTGAAGGCGGCGACAGCGCGCCGGGCCAGGCCGTCGCCGGGGAGGCGAAGAATCCGCTGCTGTCGGCGCTTGGCGACCGCGTGCGCAACCTGCGCGCGCAGCGCGGCCTCACCCGCAAGGCGGTGGCCATCGCGGCCGACGTGTCTGAGCGCCACCTGGCCAATCTCGAATACGGCATCGGCAACGCGTCGATCCTGGTGCTGCAGCAGGTGGCCGGCGCGCTGCACTGCTCGCTGGCCGAGCTGGTGGGCGACGTCACGACAAGTTCGCCCGAGTGGCTGCTGATCCGCGAGCTGCTCGAGAACCGCAGCGAGGCCGATCTGCGCCGCGTGCGCGTGGCGATCGGCGAGCTGCTGGGCACCGCCTCGGTCGATCCGGCGCGGCACCGCCGCATCGCGCTCGTGGGCCTGCGCGGGGCGGGCAAGTCCACGCTGGGCCAGATGCTGGCGGAAGACCTGGAGATTCCCTTCATCGAGCTCAGCCGCGAGATCGAGAAGCTCGCCGGCTGCAGCGTGCGCGAGATCCATGACCTGTACGGCACCAATGCCTACCGCCGCTACGAGCGCCGCGCGCTGGAAGAGGCGGTGCAGATCTACAGCGAGGTGGTGATCGCCACGCCCGGTGGCATCGTCTCCGACCCGGCCACCTTCAACGAGCTGCTCGCGCACTGCACCACCGTGTGGCTCCAGGCCGCGCCCGAGGAGCACATGGGCCGCGTGGCCGCGCAGGGCGACACCCGCCCGATGGCAGCCAGCAAGGAGGCGATGGAGGACCTGCGCCGCATCCTCAATGGCCGCGCCGCCTTCTATTCGAAGGCCGACCTGTCGGTGGACACCAGCGGCAAGACGCTGCCGCAGAGCTTCCAGGCCCTGCGCGCGGCCGTACGCCAGTCCATGGGACTGGTCTAGTCGCCCTCGGGGCTTCCAAAATCTGAAAAAAAGTGCAGCAGGCATTGACTTGCCTGTGTGCATGCAGCATGATGCATGTCATCGGACAAGAAAGTGCATTATCTTTCCTGTTCCCGGTTTCCGAATACTGCCCCACAGCTGCCCCCACAGGAGACTTCCGCATGACCGACACCACCACGCCCCAGGCGCCCCAGCGCGTCGACTACCGCACCGATCCGAGCCAGTACCGTCACTGGTCGCTGAGCTTCGACGGCGCCATCGCGCGCCTCGTGCTCGACATCGCGGAAGACGGCGGCATCCGCCCCGGCTACAAGCTCAAGCTCAACAGCTACGACCTGGGCGTGGACGTGGAACTCAACGACGCGCTCAACCGCGTGCGCTTCGAGCACCCCGAGGTGCGCAGCGTGATCGTCACCAGCGGCAAGGACCGCATCTTCTGCTCGGGCGCCAACATCTTCATGCTCGGCGTCTCCAGCCACGCATGGAAGGTGAACTTCTGCAAGTTCACCAACGAGACGCGCAACGGCATCGAAGACTCCTCGAAGCACTCGGGCCTGAAGTTCCTCGCGGCCGTCAACGGCGCCTGCGCGGGCGGCGGCTACGAGCTGGCGCTGGCCTGCGACGAGATCCTGCTGGTGGACGACCGCTCCTCCGCCGTGTCGCTGCCCGAAGTGCCGCTCCTGGGCGTGCTGCCCGGCACCGGCGGCCTGACCCGCGTGACCGACAAGCGCCACGTGCGCCATGACCTCGCCGACATCTTCTGCACCAGCGTCGAAGGCGTGCGCGGCCAGCGCGCGGTCGAGTGGCGCCTGGTCGACGCGGTCGCCAAGCCCGCTCAGTTCGCCGCCGCCGTGCAGGAACGCGCCTCGCAGCTCGCCGCCGGCAGCGACCGCCCCGCGAATGCCAAGGGCGTGGCGCTCACGCGCATCGAGCGCACCGACAGCGCCGACGGCATCTCGTACGCGAACGTCAATGTGCAGATCGACCGCAGCAGGCGCACCGCCACCATCACCGTGAAGGCGCCCATCGGCGCGCAGCCCTCGGACATCGCCGCCATCGAGGCGGCCGGCGCCGCATGGTGGCCGCTCGCGATGTGCCGTGAGCTCGACGACGCCATCCTGAACCTGCGCACCAACGAGCTCGACATCGGCACCTGGCTGCTCAAGACGGAAGGCGATGCCGCCGCCGTGCTCGCGTCGGACGCGGTGATGCTCGCCAACAAGGACCACTGGCTGGTGCGCGAGACCATCGGCGCGCTGCGCCGCACCCTGGGCCGCCTGGATGTTTCCTCGCGCAGCCTGTTCGCGCTGATCGAAGCCGGCTCGTGCTTCGCCGGCACGCTGGCCGAGCTGGCCTTCGCGGCCGACCGCGCCTACATGCTCGCGCTGCCCGACGATGCCGAACGCGCGCCGAAGCTCACGCTGGACGAATTCAACTTCGGCTTCTTCCCGATGGTGAACGACCAGAGCCGACTGCAGCGCCGCTTCTATGAGGAAGCCGCGCCGCTGGAAGCAGCGCGTGCCGCCGCGGGCAAGCCGCTCGACGCCGACGAGGCCCTGAAGCTGGGCCTTGTGACCGCCGCCCCCGACGACATCGACTGGGACGACGAGATCCGCATCGCCATCGAGGAACGCGCCGCGATGTCGCCCGACTCGCTCACTGGCCTGGAAGCCAACCTGCGCTTCGCGAGCAAGGAGAACATGGTCACCCGCATCTTCGGCCGCCTCTCGGCCTGGCAGAACTGGATCTTCAACCGCCCCAACGCCGTCGGCGAGAAGGGTGCGCTGAAGGTCTACGGCACCGGGCAGAAGGCCGGCTTCGACCTGAATCGGGTATGACCCCCAGGCTTCGCGCACTTCGTGTCGCTTCGCCGACCCCCTTCCAGGGGGCAACGCTAGCGGCCCGGCAAAGCCGGTTCCGCAGCGTTTCTTGAACAGACATCTCTCCAGCAACCACTCGATAAAGGTTTCGCCATGAGCACGATCAACTACAGCGAGAAGATCCCCAACAACGTCAACCTCGGCGAAGACCGCACGCTGCAGCGCGCGCTCGAAGGCTGGCAGCCGAACTTCATCAACTGGTGGGACGACGTGGGCCCCGAGGGCTCCACCAACCACGAGGTCTACCTGCGCACGGCCGTGAGCGTCGATCCGCAGGGCTGGGCCCAGTTCGGCCACGTGAAGATGCGCGACTACCGCTGGGGCATCTTCCTGAACCCCGGCGACTCCAACCGCGAGATCCACTTCGGCGACCACAAGGGCGAGAAGGCCTGGCAGGACGTGCCGGGCGAGCACCGCGCCAACCTGCGCCGCATCATCGTGACTCAGGGCGACACCGAGCCCGCGTCGGTGGAGCAGCAGCGCCACCTGGGCCTGACCGCGCCCAGCATGTACGACCTGCGCAACCTGTTCCAGATCAACGTGGAAGAGGGCCGCCACCTGTGGGCCATGGTCTACCTGCTGCACAAGCACTTCGGCCGCGACGGCCGCGAAGAGGCCGAGGCCCTGCTGCAGCGCACCTCGGGCGACGAGAACAACCCGCGCATCCTGGGCGCCTTCAACGAGCGCACGCCCGACTGGCTCGCGTTCTTCATGTTCACGTACTTCACCGACCGCGACGGCAAGTTCCAGCTGTCGGCGCTGGCCGAGAGCGCCTTCGACCCGCTGGCGCGCACCACGAAGTTCATGCTGACCGAGGAAGCGCACCACATGTTCGTGGGCGAGAGCGGCGTGTCGCGCGTCATCGCACGCACCGCGCAGGTCATGAACGAGCTCAAGACCGACGACCCGCAGAAGGTGCGTGCCGCCGGCGCCATCGACCTGGGGACCATCCAGCGCTACCTGAACTTCCACTACAGCGTGACCATCGACCTGTTCGGCGCCGACCAGTCGAGCAACGCCGCCACCTTCTACAGTTCGGGCCTGAAGGGCCGCTACGAAGAGGGCAAGCGCACCGACGACCACGTGCTCAAGGGCCAGACCTACAAGGTGCTCGAGGTGCAGAACGGCCAGCTCGTCGAGAAGGACGTGCCGATGCTCAACGCGCTCAACGAAGTGCTGCGCGACGACTTCATCAAGGACTCGGTGGCCGGCGTGGGCCGCTGGAACAAGGTGCTGGAGAAGGCCGGCATCCCGACGCGTCTGGTGGTGCCGCACAAGGCGTTCAACCGCCAGATCGGCGCGCTCGCCGGCATCAAGATGTCGCCGGAAGGCCGCGTGGTGAACGACATGGAATGGGCCGCCAAGCGCGACGAGTGGTTGCCCAGTGCCGAAGACTTCGCTTTCGTGGCATCGTTGATGGGCCGCGTGGTGGAGCCGGGCAAGTTCGCCGGCTGGATCTCGCCGCCGGTGATGGGCATCAACCGCCAGCCGGTGGATTTCGAGTACGTCCGCTTCGGCTGATTGGTATCTGGGTATCGCTCCTTCCCCCTCTGGGGAAGGCAGGGATGGGGGCAAGCAGCGCGACCACGACAAGCGCCGCGTGCCCCCACCCAACCCTCCCCCGGAGGGGGAGGGCTCTAGGAGAACAACATGGACATGGCCGTCGAAGCCGGAGTCATCAAGCAGCACCTGATCGACCCCGAGATCTGCATCCGCTGCAACACCTGCGAGGCCACCTGCCCCGTCAACGCGATCACGCACGACGACAACAACTACGTCGTGCGTGCAGACGTCTGCAACGGCTGCATGGCCTGCATCTCGCCGTGCCCCACGGGCTCGATCGACAACTGGCGCACCATGCCGCTGGTACGCGCGTATTCCATCGAGGAGCAGTTCACGTGGGAATCGCTGCCCGCAGAGCTCTCGCCGGAGGAGCTCGAAGCGGCCGGCGTCGCGGCGGGTGCCGAAGCTGCCGTGCCCGCCCAGACGCAGGCGCAGGCCCAGGCCGCGGTCGAAACGATAGAGCCGGCCTTCAATTCCGCGCAGTACGGCGCCACCGTGCCGCCCTGGTCGGCCGCGCATGCCTACACCAACCTCTTTCCGCCGAAGACGCCGACCACCGCCACCGTGGTGGGCAACTTCAACTGCACCGAGGCCGGCTTCGACAGCGAGACGCACCACATCGTGCTCGACTTCGGCGTGGTGCCTTTCCCGGTGCTCGAGGGCCAGTCGATCGGCATCGTGCCGCCAGGCACCGACGCCACGGGCAAGCGCCACCATGCACGCCAGTACTCGGTGGCCAGCCCGCGCAACGGCGAGCGGCCCGGCTACAACAACGTCTCGCTCACCGTGAAGCGCGTCACCGAAGACCACGACGGCACGCCCGTGCGCGGCGTGTGCTCGAACTACGTGTGCGACCTGAAGGTGGGCGACACGGTGCAGGTGGTGGGGCCCTTCGGCTCCTCGTTCCTGATGCCGAACCATCCCAAGTCGCACATCGTGATGATCTGCACCGGTACCGGCAGCGCGCCCATGCGCGCCATGACCGAGTGGCGGCGCCGGCTGCGCAAGAGCGGCAAGTTCGAGGGCGGCAAGCTGCTGCTGTTCTTCGGCGCGCGCACGCAGCAGGAGCTGCCGTACTTCGGTCCGCTGCAGTCGCTGCCCAAGGACTTCATCGACATCAACCTCGCGTTCTCGCGCACGCCCGGGCAACCCAAGCGCTACGTGCAGGACCTGATGCGCGAGCGCGCCGCCGACCTGGCCGCGCTGCTGAAGGACGGCGCCAGCCACTTCTACGTGTGCGGCCTCAAGAGCATGGAAGAAGGCGTGGTGCTCGCACTGCGCGACGTGGCGAAGGACGCCGGGCTCGACTGGGACACGGTGGGCGCCGCGCTGAAGCGCGAAGGTCGCCTGCACCTCGAGACCTACTGAGCCGCGGCGAATGAAGTTCGCCGACTTCCACGCGGGCCAGGTCATCGAGGCCGGGCCCTATGTGCTCTCCGAGGCCGAACTCCTGCAGTTCGCGCAGGCCTACGATCCGCAGTGGTTCCATGTCGATGCGCAAGCCGCTGCGGAAAGCCCCTTCGGCGGGCTCATCGCCAGCGGGTGGCACACCTGCTCCATCGCCATGAAGCTGGTGGTGGAGGCTGCGCTCGCCGGTTCGGAATCCTTCGCGTCGCCGGGCCTGGAGCATGTGCGCTGGCCCAACCCTGTACGCCCCGGCGATGCATTGCGGCTGGTGGCCGACGTGATCGAGGTGCGCCGCTCCGAGAAGCGGCCGACGCTCGGCATCCTGCGCTGGCGCTGGCGGCTCTTCAACCAGCGCGAACTGATGGTGCTCGACGCCGAGGTCACGAGCCTGTTCAAGCTCCAGCCTCCCTGCTGATCGAGGCGACGTGAAAAAGGCCCGCGGCGCTCCGGCACCGCGGGCCTTTCTCATCGGGCTGAAGTCGCGGTTACTTCTTGATGTCGACCGCGCCCGAGCCCTGTGCCCGGCCCTGGGCCTTGGCGCCCACGGCAGGCGCCTTCACCGCGCCGCCGGCCGATCCGACCGCACCGGTCGCGCCCTGGAGCGTGCCGCCCACCGTGTTGGTCACGCCGCCCACGGCATTCGTCGCTCCGCCGACGGCACCCGTGGCGCCGCCCAGCACGCCGCCGACCGTATTTCCGACGCTACCCGTGGCGCCGCTCGCCGCGCTGCCTGCATTCGTGTTCGCGCTGGCCCCGGCATTGGCGCCGGTTGCCGCACCCGCACCGCCGCGTGTGCCTGCGGTGGAGCCCGAGGCATTCACGTCGGCATTGACCCCGACGCCGACCCCGACGCCTTGCGCCTGGGCGACGCCGCCGACGGCCAGCAGGCCTGCGAGCAGGGTGCCGAGGACGATGCGCTTGTGTTGATGCTGTTGCTTCATGGGTGACTGTTCCTTTCGTTGCATGGTCACGTTTCACGGACCGACCGGGTTCGATCGATCCGGGTGCAACCATCGCCGCGCCGGGATCTGTCGCCATGTGCGCCAGGTTCGCCTGCGCGCGTGGGAACCGGCCGTCGGCGGAAATGGGGGGTCGTGCGTTAGGGCGCCAGATCAACGTTCCGTCCATCAAGGCAGAAGATGAGTGCGGAAGAAGGCCGTTGTCTTCTTGTTCACGTCTTGCAACACATTCGGGCGGTCAAAGCCCGGCGGGTCATCGAGCATGTCGCCGATGAGGCCTGACAGCCCCGGCGGTGGCGGCGACAGCAGAGCACCGTGGCCGCCGGTAGGCATTTCGGCGATCAGCTCACAGCGTGGCAGGCAGGCCGCGAGCACGCGGTCGCTGTGGAAGCGCGGAATCAGCCAGCGGTCTTGCCGGGCGGTGATGAGGCCCAGCGGCACGCGCGGATCGGCCAGCGAGCCCATGTCGAAATCGGCCGACGAGGGCACACCTGCCACGATGGCCGCGATGCGCGGGTCGGTGTGCTCGCGCGCCACGGCGTCGTCGCCGAAGCGGCGGCGGATTACGAAAAGCGCTGCCCATTTCTTGATGTCGTCCAGCGGGCCGCCGGTCAGCCGCGTGACGAGGCCGACGCAGGACTGGAAGTCGTCCACCAGGTTTGCCTCGCAGTGCCGGGCGAACGCGGCCGGAGACCAGCGCCCGCCCGCGAGGCTCAGTGCGGTGTGCCCGCCCGCCGACATGCCGTACATGCCGACCTTGTCCAGCCGCAGCAGCGGCGCGAAGCGCGGGTCGCGAACCACCGCGTCGATGGCACGCGACACCTCGGCCGGCCGCATGGTCCAGCTGTCGGGCCCGGGATCGCTGTCGTCCTTGTAGTTGTCGGCCTTGTGTTCCGGCATGGCGACGACAAAGCCAGCCTCGACCAGGCTGCGCGCGATGTCGGCGTGCACCCACGGCGCGCCGCCCGAGCCGTGCGAGATGACCACCAGCCGGCCGTTGCCGGGCACTGGTGTGCCCTCAGCCGCCACTTCGAGCGTGAACCGGGCGCGGCGGGTCGGCTGGGCAGCATCGGACGATGGGTAGAACACCGTGACCGGGCCGTCCCCGGGGGCGGCGGGAAGCTCCGCCAGGCCCATCGAGGCCTGTGCCCAGCTGCAGAAAAACGCGAGAAACAGGAAGAAGAAAGAAGAAGAGCGTCGCATCGTTGGTTCCTTGCCTTTGGAGCCCGCACGATGCCGGGGTGCTGCCGCCCGGTCTTGCCGAAAGCCGCAAGCGCCGGTTTTCGGCCAGAGATTTCAGGATTCGGCCAGCTTCTTCCTGCGGAACTCGGTGGGAGTCAGGCCCGTGGCGGCCTTGAAGGCGCGGTTGAAGGGACCGATCGACTGGAAGCCCGCAGTCAGTGCAATGGTCAGCACCGGCAACTCGCGTTTGGAGGAATCGGCCAGCGCCGCCGTGGCCTCGGCCAGCCGGAAGCCGTTGATGAAGGCGTTGAAATTGCGGTGGCCCAGCCGCTGGTTGATGAGGCGCCGCAGGCGGTACTCGGGCACCGAAAGTCGGGCGGCGAGGGTGGCGATGCTGAGATCTTCGCTGCGGTAGGCGTGCTCGACCGCCATGGCGTGCTGCAGGGATGCGGCGAGGCGGTCTTCGGCGGGGTCAGGGGCTGGCTCGGTAGCGGGTCCCGGCTCGGCGGGTCGGGGATTGGCGGACTCTTCGGCGGGCTGGGCCGGCCCGCCCGGCATCACCGGCGGAATCACGGCCGGTGCCTGTGCCGCCGGGAAGAACTCCGACCCCGCCAGCCGCACCATCTGCCATGTCACCACCGCCACGATCAGCAGCAGCATCGCTGCGTCGGCCGTGGCGGAAGGGCCCGACAGCTGTCCGCGCGGGGAGGCCAGTCGCACCACCAGCATCCCGATGCTGTAGCCGACGCCTGTCACTACGATGAACACGCGCAGCCGGCGCCGGCCTTCCACCAGATCGGCCCGCGACTGCGAAGCCGCGGCCATCGCCGCAAGCACCGCGAACACCAGCGGCACGGCGCGCTGGATACCCATGGTGATCGGCGCGACCACCGAGGCGCTGCCCGCGACCATCGCGCAGTTGAACGCCGCCAGTACCGCCACTGCCAGCCATGAAGCGATGTGAAGCGGCCGCAGCGCGAAGTCGTCGTCGAAGAGTGCTCGCACGAACACCCAGAACAGCACCGCGTTGCTGACCGAGATCGCGACGAAGGGCGATTGCCACGCCCGAGGCACCGTCGCTTCGAACTGCGGCGTGGAGCCGATCACCTGGATGCACAGGCCGAGGGCGAGCAGCAGACCCGCCCGAGCCGCCGGCAGGCGAGGACGGTCGCGGCCGAGGACCAGCACGAGCACGAGCAACAGGGCAAGCAGCATGCCGCGCAGCGCGGCGTCGAGCAGGGTGGTCGGGGCGGGTGTCATGGTCGGGCCCGATTCTCACCCCGGCTCCGCGGCCGCCGGTGGGCGAGCGATTGCACAAGACCCTGCACCGTGCCATGTCAAACACATGCAACTCATAATGTTGCATGAAACGCGACAGCAAGCTTTCCGCCGTCCTCCACGTGCTGCTGCACATGGCCGAGATGAAGGCGCCCGTCACCTCCGAGTCGCTCGCGGTGGCGATGCAGACCAATCCGGTGGTCGTGCGCCGGCTCATGGCCGGCCTTCGGCAGGCGGGGTTCGTGAGTTCGGCCAAGGGGCATGGCGGCGGCTGGGTGCTTTCTTGCACCTTGTCGGCGGTGACGCTGGGCGACATCCACAACGCGGTGGGCGCGCCCGCGCTGCTGGCCATGGGCAACCGCACCGAGAGCCCCGGCTGCATCGTCGAGCAGGCGGTGAACGCGGCGCTCGACGGCGTGTGCGACGAGGCCGAGGCGCTGCTGCTCAGGCGCTTCAACAGCATCACGCTGGCCGATCTCTCCAGGGACTTTCATCGCCGCATGACAGGCGGCGGCTTCACATCGAAGGACATCGAACATGCGCCATGACGCTCTGATCGTGGGCGGCAGCTTTGCCGGCCTTTCCGCTGCCATGCAGCTTGCCCGGGCGAGACGCAAGGTCTGCGTCGTCGACACCGGAGCGCCGCGCAACCGCTTCGCCGCCGCGTCGCACGGCTTCTTCGGACAGGACGGCGTGCCGCCGTTGAAGATGATCGGGGACGCGCGCGAGAAGCTGCTCGCGTACCCGACAGTCGAATTCGTCGAGGCCGCGGTCGTCGATGCGGGCGCTGACGAGGCAGGTGGTTTCACTGTGTCGCTGAGCAGCGGCGATCGCCGCTCGGCCGACAGGCTGCTGCTGTCCCACGGCGTGCAGGACGGCCTGCCGGAGATTCCGGGCCTGGGCGAACGCTGGGGTGCGAGCGTGCTGCACTGTCCTTATTGCCACGGCTACGAGTTCGGCGGGCGCCGGCTGGGCGTGCTTTATCACCACGGGGTGCAGCCGCAGGACCATGCGCTCCTGATCGCCGAATGGGGCCCGACCACGCTCTTCCTCAACGGCGGCGAAGGGCCGGATGCCGAGGCGCGCGCGAGGCTGCAGGCGCGCGGCGTCGTCATCGAGCCCGGCCGCGTCGCCGGCCTGGAAGGCGATGCGGCCGACCTCGCCGGGGTGCGCATCGACGACGGCAGGCTGGTGCCCGTCGAGGCGCTCTACGTGACGCCGCGCACACGTCCCGCCAGCCCTCTGGCCGAACGGCTGGGCTGCGCCTTCGACGACGGCCCGCTGGGCAAGGTTCTGCGCGTCGATGCGATGAAGATGACGACCGTGCCCGGCGTCTATGGCGCGGGCGATCTCGCGATGATGTTCTCCAACGCCACGCTGGCGTCCGCGGACGGGCTGATGGCCGGCGTGTCGATGCACCGCTCGATGGTGTTCGACGCCTGATGACCTCTTGCCCCGGCTCTCCGCGCCCTCGCCAGGAAGAAAAATGAACTTTTTTCAGGGATTCGGAAAAAACCGCCCGATTCCACCCTATAATCTGAGGCTCACGCGGGAATAGCTCAGTTGGTAGAGCGCAACCTTGCCAAGGTTGAGGTCGAGAGTTCGAGACTCTTTTCCCGCTCCAAATCGCAGAAAAAGGCCACCTCATCAGGTGGCCTTTTTCATTTGTGCTCCAACTCAGCGGTCCGAGTGCTTCAGCAGGTAGCTGTTCGAGATTGCCTTGAACGACAGCCCGCCGTCCAGCCGCTTGAACACGAGTCCTTCGCGAGAAGTCTCCCGATTCAGCGACGGCCCCTCGGCATACGCCAGCACCTCGGCGATCGATCCGCCGAAGCGGTCGAGCGCGGTCACTTCGAGCAAAGGCACGGTGCGCACGGAGGCTCCCAGCGCGCGCAGCGAGTCGACGACGGCGCCACGCTCCTCCATTCCGCAATAGCCGCCGCGATCGATGTCGAACACATCGAAGACGTGGAATTGCTGGCCGCGCAGCTTCTCCGGGTTGCCCTGGATGCCTTCGCCGATGATTTCCCCCTGGAGCGCCACGTTGCGGCCCAGTGCCGCGAGAGCTTCCAGCAGGCGATCTTCCCGGGCCACGCGCCAAAGGCTGTTGCCCGGGCTTTCACGCAGCTGCCAGTTGCGCCCGCAGACGCCGACGGCTCCCGCGTTGTGGAAGGCGGTCATGCTCGATCCGTCGAGTTTGACCGTGACCTCGAACGCGTGTCCGTCGTTCCCCGCCAGAACCTCCGGGAGGTTCTGGATGCGCTCCTGGTCGGTCTTGGCAATGAACGAAGGGAATGCACCCTCCACCTCGCCCGACAGGCAGGCCGGAACCACCGGCTCCCACTTGTCGATGCCGAGCAGCTGCGCCCAGTCACGCTGGCGCAGCGCCGGATCAGCCAGCGCGAGCGCGTCGATTTCCGAGAACTGCGACAGTGGCAGGATCAGCCCCTGCGAAATCTGGCCGCGCAGCTTCATCGTGCGAAGCCGCACGCCGCGCTGTTCGTTCCAGGTGATCGCGGCCTTCTCCAGGAAGGTAAAGCGCGGATCGTCGAGCGGCAGGAATGAATCGATCTCGAAGAAGACGCAGCGGTCGCCGACGGCGAACTCGCCCTTCTTGATCACGACGGTCCAGCCTTCGACGATGGCGCATTCGATGGCATCCGCTCCCGGGATGGGGCGGATCGCATCGACAGTGCGGACGGTGACCAGTTTGCGCATGGTTGTTTTCTCCCTGTGGTTGATGATGGTGACGCAAAAAGAAAGGAGGCCCGGAACCATTCGGTGTCCGGGCCTCCTTGAAAAGAGTGCTGAAGAGGTGCGCGCTACGCGCCGGCTTCGCCCGGTGAAGCCTCGTTGGGCGTTTGCGGCTGGCCCATCTCATGGGCCATGCCGTGTTCGAACGCGCGCACCGATGTCGGACTCGCGTTGTCGCAGACGTTCTTGGCAATGACCGGCGTGGTGTTCACGAAATGACTCGGTGTGAGAGTGGAGTGCTCGTCGCGTTGTCGAGAATCTTTGCGGCTCATCCGCAAAAGGAGTCGGACTGTAAATAGTGTTTACTAGAACGTCAACCCCTTGCCGCCAGCACCGTCCCCCGGCTCTCCCCGAACCCGATGCGCGCATGCCCCGGCTTCTCGCACCAGCCGCGCAGCAGCACCGCGTCGCCGTCTTCCAGGAAGCCGCGCTGCTCGCCGTTGGCCAGCGCCACCGGGCTTTGACCAGCGCGCGTCAGCTCGATGATCGCGCCGGCCTCGCCCTCGCCTGGGCCGGAGATCGTGCCGCTGCCGAACAGGTCGCCGGGGTTCAGGCTGCACCCGCCCATGGTGTGGTGCGTCACCATCTGCGCGACGGTCCAGTACTGGTGCCTGAAGCTGGTCGATGAAAGCCGTGACGGTCCGGTCTTTTCCTTGCGGGCCTTCTCGCTTTCGAGCCACACCTCCAGCCGGATGTCGATCGCGCCGCCGTCGCGGTTGGCCGCATGCTCCAGGTAGGCCAGCGGCTGGGGCTCGTCCGATGGGCGCGTCCATGCCTGCCGGTAGGGTGCGAGCGCTTCCATGGTCACGATCCACGGCGAGATGGTGGTAGCGAAGTTCTTTGCGAGGAAAGGCCCGAGCGGCGCCATCTCCCAGAACTGGATGTCGCGCGCCGACCAGTCGTTGAGCAGGCAGATGCCGAAGATGTGTTCCTCCGCACGTTCGAGCGGAATCGCATCGCCCTGCGCGTTGCCCTTGCCGATCCACACGCCGAGCTCCAGCTCGTAGTCGAGCCGCGCGCAGGCCTGGTAGGTGGGCGCCTTCGCGCCCGGGGCCATGGCCTGTCCCATCGGGCGGTGGAAGCGCTGGCCGCTCACGCCGATGGTCGACACGCGCCCGTGGTACGCGATCGGAATCCAGCGGAAGTTGGGCGTCACGTCGCCATCGGGGTTCATCAGGCGGCTGATGTTCAGCGCGTGGTCGATCGAGGTGTAGAAGTCGGTGTAGTCGCCGATGCGTGCGGGCACGGTGTACTCGACGTCGGCCTGCGGCACGAGGCATTCGCGCACGGCCTGCACCGCCGCGACGGGCGAGTCGTTCTTCAGCAGGTCGAAGAGCGCGTGGCGCAGCGCCTGCCATGCGCCGTGGCCGAGTGCGAAGAAGTCGTTGAGCGCCGGCAGCGCGGCTGCGTTCGCGGCGTCGAGCGCAAGGCCGTCGAGCTGCTGCTTCGTGGCCAGCGCGGCCAGGTCCAGCACCTGGTCGCCGATCGCGACACCGCCGCGGAATGCCTCGGCGCTCCCGGCGCGGCGGAACACCGCATGGGGCAGGTTCTGGATCGGGAAGTCGCTGTCCGGCGCATTGGCCGATTCGACCCAGCTGCGCGCGTGAGCGTCGTGCGTGTGGTTGAGTGCGATGCTCATGAAGCCGCCCTCACGCCGAGGCCATCAGCGCGTCGTCGAAGATCGCGACCGCGCGCGTCCAGCCGGCCGACGCGCCGCGGATCTTGTGCGGGAAGCAGCTGATGTAGAAGCCCGTGGGCGGCAGGGACTCCAGATTGTGCAGCTTCTCGATGTGGCAGTAGCCGATGTCCCGGCCGGCCTTGTGGCCTTCCCAGATCAGCGAGGCGTCATGCGTCTCGCCGTACTTCTTCGCGGTGTGCACGAAGGGTGCGTCCCAGCTCCATGCGTCGGTGCCCGTGAGGCGCACGCCGCGCTCCAGCAGGTACATCGTTGCCTCGTAGCCCATGCCCGCGCCGGCCGAGACGTAGTCGGGGTTGCCGTAGCGGGAGCCGGCGCGCGTGTTGACCACCACGATCTCCAGCGGGCTCAGCGTGTGGCCGATGCGCTTGAGCTCGGCCTCGACGTCCGCGGCGGTCACCACGTAGCCGTCGGCGAAGTGGCGGAAGTCGAGCTTCACCCCGGGCTGGAAGCACCACTCGAGCGGCACGTCGTGGATGGCGATGGCGGGTTTCTTCTCGCCCAGCGCCTTGTCCATGGTCGAGTGGAAGTGATAGGGCGCGTCGAGGTGGGTGCCGTTGTGCGTCGACAGCTGCACCAGTTCCACCGCCCAGCCCTCGCCGTCGGGCAGGTCTTCCTTCTTCAGGCCGGGAAAGAAGGGCTCGATCTGCTCGTAGGTCTGCTCGTGCGTGAAGTACTGGATCTTCGGCGCGAAGGCGGGCGGGTCGGAGAGCACGTCGTTTTCGAGAAAGATCGAGAGGTCGACGAATTTGCGTGGCATGGGGGCTCCTTTTGTGGGTGTGTGAATGCCGGGGCAGGACGCAGGGGGGGCGCGAAGGTTTCGCGAAGAGCGCAAAAAAATCCGAAAGAAAAATTCAAAGGGGATCCCGGTCTTCCTTTCGCGCCCTCCGCGTCCGGAAGTCCTGGGTTCCCGCTCCTAAGGCCGCTGCCACCGCAGCAACCGCCGTTCTGCAAAGGCCAGCAGCGCATTGCTGGCGAAGCCGATCAGCCCCAGCAGCACGATGCCGGCGAACAGGTCGCTCGCACGGAAGGCGCGCGCGGCCAGCAGGATGGCCTGGCCCAGGCCGCTTTGCGAGGCGATCATCTCGCCCACCACCGCGACGATCAGCGCGATGGTCAGCGCGAGCCGCATGCCCGCGAGGATGTCTGGCATCGCGTTGGGCAGGCCCATCTTCCAGATGTACGCCGCGCGCGACATCTGCAGGCAGCGCGCCACTTCCGAAAGGCGTGGCTCCACCGCCGCGAAGCCATGCACCGTGGCCAGCAGCACCGGCCACATCGCACCGAAGGCGACCACGAAAAGCACCATGCCCGGGTTCAGCCCGAAGATTGAGATGGCCAGCGGCAGCAGGGCGGAGGCGGGCAGGGGGCGGACGAACTCGAGCGTGGGCTGCACCCATGCGCGCACCGACGGCGACACGCCGATGGCCGCGCCGAGCAGCACGCCGAAGAGCGAGGCCAGCAGCCAGCCTTCGATCATCCGGCCCACCGTGGCCCGCGTGAAGCCGAGCAGCTCGCCGCCGCCATTGCCGCTACCCGAGAGATTCAGCCCTTCGAGCAGGCTCGCGAAGGTGGCCTGCGGGGTCGGCAGGAACACGCGGCTCACCCAGCCGGCGTTGCTCGCGATCCACCACAGCGCGACGAGTGCGAGCAGCACGCCCAGCGAGCCGACCCTGTAGAGGCCGATGCGGCTGTCGTTCATGACGGCACCCCCATGCGCCGCGACACCGCGCGCTGAAGCATCAGCATGCCCGCGTTGACCGCGAAGCCCACGATGCCGATCCAGCCCAGCCAGGCCAGCATCAGCGCCGGGTCGAAGCTCTGCTGCGCGATCATCATCGCGTAGCCCATGCCGTTGGGGTTGGCCGCGATCTCCACCGTCACCGCCACCACCAGCGCGACCGCCACGCCCAGGCGCAGCGCGACGAACAGGCGCGGCACGATGGCCGGCAGCACGATCTTGAAGGCACGCTCGCGCGCCGAAAGCCCCAGCACGCGGCTGACCTCGAGCAGGCGCGGCTCCACCTGCTGCACCGCCGCCTGCACCAGCACCAGCAGCGGCCAGAAGGTGGCGAACGCGACGATGGCCAGCTCCATGCGCACGCCGAATCCGAAGCCCAGCATTGCCAGCGGAATCAGCGCGACCGAAGGCACGGGCCGAAGCACTTCGATGGAAACCGAGCCGAGCTGCGCCGCGCGGCGCGAGAGCCCGAGCACCACGCCCAGCGCGATGCCGAGCACTGCGCCCAGCAGCAGGCCGAGCGCGGCGGTGCCGAGCGTGAAGCCGGTGGCCGTCCAGAGCGAGCCGTCCATGGCGGCGCCGGCGAAAGCCTTCGCCGCGGCGGTGGGCGGCGCGAGCGCGTCGCTGCCGAGGGCTGCCGCGCGCCGCGCATACCACTCGAAGGCGCCGACGAGCACCACGGGAAACACCCACGGCCGCAGCCAGCGCAAGAGGCGGTTCTCAGTCATGGCCCTGCTCGATGAAAGCGAAGAGCTCGCGGCGCAGGTGCAGGTATTCCGGATGCTCCTTGGTCGAGAGTTGGTCGCGCGGGCGCGGAATCTTCACGTCGATCATCCGCGCGAGGCTGGGCCGGCCCGGCCCCGGGTTGGCCTGCAGCGCGATCACGCGGTCGCCGAGGTAGATGGCTTCCTCCAGGTCGTGCGTGACGAAGAGCACGGTGAGCCCGTCCTCGCGCACCAGCCGCGCGAGCTCGTCCTGCAGGCTCTGGCGCGTGAGCGCGTCGAGCGCGCCGAAGGGCTCGTCCATCATCATCAGCTCGGGCCTCTGCGCGAGGCAGCGGGCGATCTGCGCGCGCTGCTGCATGCCGCCCGACAGCTGCACCGGGAACTTGTGCGCGTGCTTCGCGAGGCCGACCTTGCCGAGCACGTCGGCGATGCGCGGTGCGCGCTGCGCGGCAGGCACGCCGGCCGCTTCCAGCGCAAGGCTCACGTTGCCTTCCACCGTGCGCCAGGGCAGCAGGGCGCGGCCGTAGTCCTGGAACACGAAGGCCACTTCGCGCGAGGGCTCGGTCATCTTCACGCCGTTGCGCCGCACCTCGCCCGCGCTGGCCGTGACCAGTCCGCTGGCCGCGCGCAGCAGCGTGGTCTTGCCGCAGCCGCTGGGGCCGACGATGCAGACGAACTCGCCGCGCGCCACGTCGAAGGATGTCGGCGAAAGGATCTCGCGCCCGCCGAGGCGGATGGTCACGCCGTCGAAGCGCAGGAAGGGCACGGCCTGCGCCGCGGTGCCGGCCGGCGCGTGGAAGGCGCCCGGCTGCAACGCAGCGCGCGCGGTTAGCGGGGCGGGCGTTGCGATCACTTCGCCACCAGCTTCGCGACGTCGATGTTCGTCTTGAGCATCTCCTGCTCCTTCATCAGCCCGGTCCAGTAGGAAAGCTGCTTGTCGGTCACCACGGGGCCGGGCGGCGAGACCTGCACCTTGGCGAGCACGTCGGGCGGCAGCTTGATGTACTTGCCGATGGATGCGCGCACCTTGGCGTCGTTCTTCGGCTGCTGCATGAACGCGGCGGCTTCCACCAGCGCCTCGCGGAAGGCGCGCGCCGCCGCCGGGTTCTTCGCCACCCACTCGCGCTTGGCAGCGTGCACGATCGTCTGGTTGTTCTCGGGCAGGAAGGTCGAGTAATACGAGGCCACGTAGCCGGCGCCACTCTCCGTGATGCGGCTCATGAACGGATCGGCCGACACCACCGCGTCGACCGAGCCGCCGCGCAGCAGGTCGGCATGCTGCGGGAACGCGGCCTCGACGAAGTTGACCTTGCGGTAGTCCACGCCGCTGTCCTTCAGCCATGCGCGGAAGGTCACGTGCAGGAAGGCGCCCAGGCCTGGCACGCCGATTTTCTTGCCCACGCAGTCCTGCGCGCTCTTGATGCCCGAGCCCGCGCGCGCCACCAGGCCGAAGCCGGTGATGGTCTTCGAGGTGAGGCCGCCGCCGGCCACGAGCACCAGGTCGAGGCCGCCGTCCACCGCCTGCAGGAACACCGAGGGCGTGGGCCCGCCGATCTGAAGCGAATCGGACTGCAGCGCCGCCGGGATGGTCGAGTTCAGCGGAATGAACTTCAGCTCCACGTCGAGGCTGCGCTTCTTGAAGTAGCCCTCCTCGGCGGCCACGAACACCGATGCGAAGTCGGTCACGGCCGTGTAGCCGAACACGATCTTCGTGGTGGACTGCGCGCGCGAAGGCAGCGCCGCGGCAGCCGACGCCGCGGCGAGCGCCGACAGCAGGGTGCGTCGTTTCATCATGTCTTCTGTCTCCTGGGTATGGTTTTCTTCTGCGACGGCCTGGCGGTCTTCGGGCGCGGCAGCGCGGCGCGCAGTCCGCCGACGATGAAGTTCACCAGCATCGGGGCCACCGCCGGGTCGGCGCGCGTGTTCTCGCCGCGCGAGAGCCGTTCGATGCGGCTGTCGTTCAGGTGGTGCAGCAGCGAGCCCAGCGCGAACTGGTAGCCCCAGGCGGCCTGGCTGCGCGTGGCGTGCGGCATCGCGAGGTGCAGCGCGTCGATGTAGGCCTCGGCCAGCGGGTCGAAGTAGGCGCGCAGCACGCGGTCGGCTTCCTCGGTGGCGTGGTAGAGCTCGCGCGCCACCAGCAGCGCGTAGTACTCGCCCTCGGCGCTCGCGCGCAGCGCCAGCACGGGCGCGGTGAAGGCGTCGATGATGCGCGGCAGCGTGCGCGCGTCGTCGGGGTCGATGTCCACCGCGGCCAGGCCCGCCAGCCGGGCCTCGATGGAGTGTCCCCAGTGCTCGAAGATCGCGTGGAAGAGTTCGTGCTTCTGGCCGTAGTAGTAGCCCACCAGCGCCAGCGGCACGCCGGCCTCCTCGGCGATCTGGCGGATCGTCACCACGTGGTAGCCGTGCTGCGAAAAGAGCTTCTCGGCCGCCAGCAGGATCGCCTGCTTGCGGTCGGGCCGTGCAGTCTCGATGGCGACTACGGCGGCGGCCTGTGCCGGTGCGCGCGAGACCTGGCGCTTTGCGGTGGGTGTGCGGGTGCTCATCGGGGGCGTATTGAACGCTTGTACAAAAACATTGAACACGCGTACAAACCCTGAGGTCAACCCTCATTGAGCACGGCCGTTCGCGGCGCTACGCTCGTGCAATGCCCGCTCCCAACATCCCCCAGATCCGCCTCTACCAGGACTGGCTGCGCGAGACGCGCGGCCTCGCATTCGACAGCTACGACGCCCTCTGGCGCTGGTCCGTCACCGAGCTCGACGCCTTCTGGCAGAGCATCTGGGACTACGCCCGCATCGAATCGCCCACGCCGCACACCGCGGTGCTCGCCGAATCGCGCATGCCCGGTGCACGCTGGTTCCCCGGCGCACAGGTCAACTACGCACGCGAGGTGCTGCGCCACGTCGATGCGGCCCATGCGGCAGGCATGCCCGCCATCGTGAGCGACAACGAACTGGGACAGGTGCGCGAGATGTCCTGGCCCGAGATGCGCCGGCAGGTGGCTTCGGTGGCGCTCACGCTGAAGTCGCTGGGCGTGAAGCGCGGCGACCGCGTCGCGGCCTACATGCCCAACGTGCCCGAGACCATGGTGGCCTTTCTCGCATGCTCCAGCATCGGCGCGATCTGGAGCGTGTGTGCGCCCGACATGGGCACGGCCGCCGTGGCCGACCGCTTCAGGCAGATCGAGCCGAAGGTGCTGATCGCCGTCGACGGCGTGCACTACGGCGGCAAGCCGCTGGATCGCAGCGCGGTGCTTCGGGAGCTGCGCGGCCAGCTGCCCAGCGTGCAGAAGCTGCTGCTCGTGAAGTCGCCCTATGCAGCCGATGCTGTGCCGCACGATGTCGAATGGACGCAGGCCATCGCGCGCGACGACGCCGAGGTCGCCGCCTTCGAGCCCGAGTGGCTGCCGTTCGACCACCCGATCTGGATCGTCTATTCGAGCGGTACCACCGGCCTGCCCAAGCCCATCGTGCACGGGCAGGGCGGCATCATCCTCACGATGCACGCCTGCGGGCTGCACAACGACGTGGGGGCGAGCTACGGCGCCAACAACTTCGGCGAGCGCTACCACTGGTTCAGCTCCACTGGCTGGGTCATGTGGAACTCGCAGCTCTCGGGCATGGCCTTCGGCGCCACCATCTGCATCTACGACGGCAATCCGGCGGGCAGCAAGGAGAAGCCTGACTGGGGCGTGCTGTGGCGCTTCGTGGCGCGCCACAAGGTCACCTTCTTCGGTGCGGGCGCGGCCTACTTCACCAACTGCATGAAGGCCGGCCTCGTCGCGAAGGAGTGCGGCGATCTCTCGCGCGTGCGTGCCCTGGGCAGCACCGGCTCGCCGCTGCCCGAGGAAGTGCAGCGCTGGGGCTCGAGGCAGATCCTCGATGCGGGCTCGAAGGAGGTGTGGTGGTGCAACATCTCCGGCGGCACCGATTTCTGCGGCGCCTTCGTCGGCGGCAATCGCGACCTGCCCGAGGTGCCCGGACAAATGCAGTGCCGCGAGCTTGGCCATTCGGTCGAGGCCTGGAACGAGCAGGGGCAGCCTGTGATCGGCGAGGTCGGCGAGCTGGTCTGCACCAAGGCCATTCCGTCGATGCCGCTGTATTTCTGGGGTGACGAGGGCAACGCGCGCTACGTGTCGAGCTACTTCGACACCTACCCCGGGGTCTGGCGCCACGGCGACTGGATCAGGATCGGCGAGGACGGGGGCTGCATCATCTACGGCCGCAGCGACGCCACCATCAACCGCCAGGGCCTGCGCATGGGCACCAGCGAGATATACAGCGCCGTCGAGGGCCTGCCCGAGGTGCTCGACTCGATGGTGGTCGACCTCGAATACCTGGGCCGCGACAGCTACATGCCGCTGTTCGTGGTGCTGCGCCCCGGCGTGGCGCTCGACGATGCCATGCGCGCGAAGATCAACAGCGCCATCAAGACATCGCTGTCGCCGCGCTTCGTGCCCAACGATATCTTCCAGGTGGCCGAGATACCGCGCACGCTCTCGGGCAAGAAGCAGGAGCTGCCGATCAAGAAGCTGCTGCTGGGCCAGCCGATCGAAAAGGTTGTCAACCGTGAAGCAATGGCGAACCCCGGGAGTCTCGATTGGTACGTGGCCTTCGCCGCGCAGCGTGCCTCCGCATAATGCGTCGGATGAAAAGACGCACCAGCCTCCTCATGTTCTCCGCCATCGCGGGCGCCTCGCTGCTGAGCGCCTGCGCAGTGCCCTCGTCGCCGGCAGCCGGCGGCACCGCGCAGCTGCGCGTGACCGGCACGGTCACCTACCGCGAACGCATCGCGCTCGACCCTGCAGCCGACATCGTGGTGCAGCTGCTCGACGTATCGCTCATGGATGCGCCTTCGAAGGTGCTCGCCGAGCAGCGCATCAAGGCGAATGGCAAACAGGTGCCCTTCGCCTACGAGCTGAAGGTGGACGCCGCGCGCATCGATCCGCGCATGCGCTATGCGGTGTCGGCGCGCATCACGCGCGGCGAGCAGCTCCTCTTCATCAACGACACGCAGTACCCGGTGCTCACGCAGGGCGGCGCCACCAGCGCCGACCTCGTGCTGGTGCGCGTCGCCCAGGCGCCGCGCTAGGCGCCTCAGGACATCACCAGCTCGTAGAGCACCATGCGCGTCTGCCGGCCGCGCAGCTCGATCTGCTCCTCGATGCGCCGCGTATGCAGCCGGCCTTCGAGGCCGGCGTAGGTGGTCTCGGACATCAGCGCCAGCGTGCCCAGCTGCTTGTTGATGCCCTCGATGCGGCTCGCCACGTTGATCGCATCGCCGAACGCGGTGTATGAGAGCCGGTCGTTCGAGCCCAGCACCCCGGCGATCACCGTGCCCGTGTGGATGCCCATGCGGGTGCGGAACTCGGGCAGGCCGCGTTCGGCCCACCTGCGGTTGAGCTCGTCCATCTCCACGTGCAGTTCGAGCGCGGCCAGGCAGGCCTTGTATTCCGCGTCCTTCAGGTCCGAAGGGGCGCCCCACAGCACCATGATGCCGTCGCCGATGAACTTGTCGACCACGCCGCCGTGCCGCGCGAACACGCCGGTCGCGAGGTTGAAGTATTCGGTGAGCATGCCCACCAGCACGTCGGCGTCCAGCGATTCCGAGATCGAGGTGAAGCCCTCCACGTCGGTGAACATCACCGTCACGCGCCGCGGCGAGCCCGAAGGACCGAGCGCGTGGCCTTCGTCGATCAGCTGATTGATGATGTCCACCGGCACGAACTTGCTGAAGGCCTTGAGGCTGCGCGCCGAGTCGTCGAGTGCCTGGTCGAGGTGCTGGATCTCGAGCACGCGGCTCGGCTCGCGCGGCAGATTGTCGAGCTCCAGCAGGCCGATTCGCCGTGCGATGTGCGAGAGGTTCTCCACCGGCGCGGTCACCAGCTTGGAGAGCTTCAGCGACATGAACAGCGCGACCGCGAGAAAGGCCACCGCCAGCCCCAGGCTCCACAGCACCGCGCGATGCAGGTCGCCGAGCAGCATGTCCTCGGGCACCCAGCTCACGAGCTGCCAGCCGGTGCTCGGAATGCGCGATGTCTGCACGAGGTAGCGGCGGCCTTCGTAGGTGAAGGAGAACGCGGTGTCGCTGCCGCCGCCCGCGGTGCCTGCCGTCACCATATACGCATGCAGTGCGCCGAGCACGCCGCTGGGCGGCTCCAGCTTGTGCAGCACGCCGGGCAGGTCGCTGCGCGCGAGCACGTTGAAGTCGGCGCTCAGCAGTGCGCTGTCGCCGTAGCCGTCGCTGCTGAACTGGCGCACGAACTCCGAGAGCCGCCCGAGCGACACGTCGCCCGCGACCACCAGCGCCTGCGGGCTGTTGTCCGGATAACGGCGCTGGCTCGGCAGCGCGTAGGTCACGCCGAGCTCCTGCGCCGCGGCGAACACGTAGGGCTGCGTCCAGACCGGCCCGCCCGCCTTGCGTGCTTGCAGGAACCAGCCGCGCTGCGTCGGGTTGTAGTCGGTGCGCCGGGAGGCGATGTGCTGCGTGGCGTAGCGCTGCTGGGCGTCGGCCTCGGCGTCCAGCGGCAGCTTGTATTGCCAGGTCTCGGTGGTGAAGCCGTCGCCGAGCTCGATGTGGCGCATGGCCGGCACCGGGTAGCGCAGGGCCATCAGCATCCGGCCCTTCTCGTTGCTCACG
The DNA here is from genome assembly GCF_052044195.1 of Variovorax sp. 22077. Taxonomy (NCBI): domain Bacteria; kingdom Pseudomonadati; phylum Pseudomonadota; class Betaproteobacteria; order Burkholderiales; family Comamonadaceae; genus Variovorax; species Variovorax sp. 22077. The sequence continues at coordinate 65,863 of NZ_JBQEQC010000018.1, read as the reverse complement.
TAGATGCTGTCGAGCTCGGGCGACTGCTGCAGCAGCGTCCAGAGCAGCTCCGCCGTTCGTTCCGATTGCTCGCCCGCCGGCTGCAGGCTGGGGGCGGTGCCCACCGCATTGATGACCGACTCCGCCTTGTGCAGGAAGGCCAGTACCTTGTCTTCGGTGCGGTCGTGGTTGGACTTGTGCGCCGACACGCCGATGCGCGAGACCAGCCTCTGCGAGCCCCAGTAGCCCAGCGACACCAGCAGCAGCGACTGCGCCAGCGCCACTGCGCTCACGATGGTGCCCACGTCGACCCTGAAGCGCCGCGAGCGCCCCGCGGGTGTGACGAGCGCGGCCGCGGGCGGCGACGCGCCCCTGGCGGATTCGATCGACGGCTTTCCCGTCGCTTCCGGATTCCCGGACGAGTTCTTGTTCATACAGCTCCCTGGCGACCACTCGACGCACCCGCAGCACCGAGGCTGCGGGCCGGCTTCCGCCAGGCCCATGGCCCCGATCGTGGTGCCGGAGTCCGTGGCTGCGCGGAAACGGCCGTGATTTTCGCTCCACTTCGGCCTGACGTGCGGGACTGCCCAGTCCCAGGATGACACGGCCCTGTATAGACCGGTGCAGGAGAACTGCCGGGAAAGCTGCAGGAGGAGGGCGCGTCAGCGCGCGTCGTGGAAGATGATGCCCAGCGTGTGCCGGCGTCCCGACCGCACGCGGCTCACGCCGTGGCGCATCGTCACGCGATAGCTGCCGCGCGTGCCGGCCACGGGCCTCTGGTTGACCGCGAAGATCACCGCCTCGCCCTGCGTGAGCGACACAACCTCCGCGCGCGACTGCATGCGCGGGCGCTGCTCGGTCAGCACGAATTCGCCGCCGGCGAAGTCGCGCCCCGGCTCGCTCAGCAGCACCGTGAGCTGCAGCGGGAACTGCAGGTCGCCGTACAGGTCCTGGTGCAGGCAGTTGTAGTCGCCTTCGCCGTAGCGCAGCAGCAGCGGGGTGGGGCGCTCCTGGCCTGCCGCATGGCAGCGCGCGAGGTAGGCATCGTGCTGTGCGGGATAGTCGGCAGGCTGGCCCATCGCCGCCGCCCAGGCGTTGGCCAGCGGCGCGAGGCGCTCGTAAAGCGCGCTGCGCCAGGCTGCCAGCTTCGGCGGCAGCGGATAGGCGAAGTACTGGTACTCGCCCTGGCCGAAGCCGTGGCGCTGCATCACCACGCGGCTGCGGAAATGGCGGGGCCGGTCGTACATGGCCACGAGTGCCGCGCATTCGGTCGGGGTGAAGAGCGCGGTGCCGGTGGCGGCGCAGCCGCGCGCGGCGATGTCGGCTTCGATGCGGGGCCAGTCGAGCTGTTCGACCAGGGAGGCGGGAGTTGCTGTCATGCCTGCAGTGTTGCCGCTTCCGCGCATCACGGCTCGCCGTTTCCGGACGCCGCTTTTCGCACCGGCTGGCATCGCGGGCTTTGCAGGGCAGGGCGCAGGCAGGCGCAGGTTTTGAGCGATCATCCCTCCATGGCAAGACAAAAAACCGCTGCGCGCGACAGCTCTCCGGAGCAACTGGTGCAGGGCCGACCGGTGGCCGTGCTCGGGCGCGGCATGGCGCTGGTCAAGGTCGGCAAGACACCGCGTCCGCAGGTGCGGCCCGAGGACAACACCACCGTGCTCATGAAGAAGGCGGCCCGTGCGCTGGGCAAGCCTGGCATCGACAGGTCGGTGGTCTTCCGCGGGCCCAACGCGGCCAAGGTGTATGCGTACTCGGCCTATCCGCCCGACCCGAGCAAGATCGTGCGCGAGGCGGCCGACGGCACCAAGGTGATCGGCCGCATGGTCGACGGCAGGTTCCGCGCGAGCAAGGCGTGAGCAGCCGGCCGCCGAAGCTCGAGAAGCTGCTGGAGCAGACCCAGGGCCCGCGTCCGGTGGCCTTCGTGCTGGCCGGCCACAACGGCTCCGGCAAATCGACGCTCTGGTATTCGCGCCTGGCGCCCTCGCTGCGCCTGCCGCTGGTCAACGCCGACCGGATGATGATGTCCATCCTGCCCGACGCCGAACCTTCCACCGGACATATCCCGCCGTGGGCCCAGCGCCTGCGCGACGACGACGAGCGCTGGCAGATCCTCTCGCAGAAGGGCGTGCGCGCCTTCAAGAGCCTGGTGATGGACCAGCGCATGCCCTTCGCCTTCGAGACCGTGTTCTCGCACTGGAAGCCGCTGCCCGGCGGCGGCCACGAGTCGAAGGCCGACGACATCCGCGCGATGCAGGAGGCGGGCTACTTCGTCGTGCTGCTCTTCGTGGGGCTGGTGTCGGTGGACATGTCGGTCTTCCGCGTGAGCACGCGCAAGCAGCAGGGCGGCCACGACGTGGACCGCAGGAAGCTCATCGAGCGTTTTCCCCGCACGCAGGCGGCGGTCGGCCACGCTGCGCAGATCGCCAACATGACGCTGATGTTCGACAACAGCCGATCACAGAAGGACGCCTTCTCGCTGGTGCGCGCGCAGGCGAAGAAGTCGGTGCTGTTCGACGCGCGCGATCCGCAGTTCGACGTCGATCCGGAACTGCGTGCCGTCTGCGACCCATGGCTGGAGAAGGTCGCGGGGCCGTTCAGGCCGCAGCGCGTCTCGCAGCCGAAGAAGGCGTCGCCCCCGGCTGCCGCGCCTGCTCCAGCAGCCAGTCGCTGAAGAACTTCAAGAGCGGCCGCTGGTCGGCACGCTCGGGCGTCACGAGGTAGTAGTTGCGCTCGCCCGAGAGCGGCCGCGCGCAGGCCACCACCAGCTCGCCGCGCGCGAGTTCGTCGGCCACCAGCATCGTCGGCATCAGCGCCACGCCGAGCCCGTGCGAGGCTGCCGCGGCCAGGATGGAGAAGAGCTCGTAGCGCGGGCCGCCGCGCGCGTTGGGCGCGTCCACGCGCTGCGCATCGAACCACTGGCGCCAGCCGTCGGGGCGCGTGCTCTGCTGCAGCAGCGGCATCTTGGCGATGGCGGCAGGCGTCACGGCCTTGCCGCGCGGCAGCAGCGCGGGGCTGCACACCGGCACCACGTCCTCGTGCATCAGCAGCAGTGCGCGCGTGCCGGCCCAGTTCTCGACCTGCGCGGGCGTGCCGGCATAGAGCGCGGCGTCGAACTCCGCGTCGGCGAAGAGAAATGGGCGGGTGCGCGTCTCGATGTGCACCACCACGTCGGGCTGCAGCGCCGCGAAGCCTTTCAGGCGCGGCATCAGCCAGCGGGTGGCGAAGGTGGGCACGGCCGCCAGCGAGAGCGAGCCGCCTTCGCCCTGGTGCGCCATGGCGTCGAGCGTGTCGCGCTCCATCGCTTCGAGCCGCTTGCTGATCTGCCGCGCATAGGCCGCGCCGCTGGCCGTGAGCGCCACGCCGTGCCGCGTGCGACGAAAGAGCGCCACGCCCAGGAAGCCTTCGAGCGTGCCGATCTGGCGCGACACCGCGCTCTGTGTGAGGGCGAGTTCCTGCGCGGCGCGCGTGTAGCTCTCGTGGCGCGCGGCGGCGTCGAAGCACACCAGGGTCTGCAGGGGAGGGATCTTGCGGCGCATGTATGCCTCGGCTGTATGTATGGACTCGACGGCTCGTCAATGGAGGAGCCGCCCGAACATCTTGCAAGACATTCTACGAACGCATATCTGGGTGCGGAATCCTCGTTTGCGTCATGGCCGGTGCGTGGCTAGCATCGCCTGATTCCCCTCTTTTCCTTTTCCTCCCCCTTTTCCGGAGACAGCCACATGGCCGCCAAAGCGCAATTCCACTGGGACGACCCCCTTCTTCTCGACCAGCAGCTGACCGATGAAGAACGCATGATCCGCGACGCGGCCAATGCCTACTGCCAGGAGCGCCTGGCTCCCCGCGTGCTCGAAGGCTTCCGCACCGGCGAGACCGACCCCGCCATCTTCCGCGAGATGGGCGCCCTCGGCCTGCTGGGCCCGACCATCCCCGAGCAGTACGGCGGCCCCGGCCTCAACTACGTGGCCTACGGCCTGATCGCCCGCGAAGTCGAGCGCGTCGACTCGGGCTACCGTTCGATGGCCAGCGTGCAGAGCTCGCTGGTGATGGTGCCGATCTTCGAGTTCGGCTCCGAGGCGCAGAAGCAGAAGTTCCTGCCCAAGCTCGCCACCGGCGAATGGATCGGCTGCTTCGGCCTGACCGAGCCCGACCACGGCTCCGACCCCGGCAGCATGGCCACGCGCGCCAAGAAGGTGCCCGGCGGCTACTCGCTCACCGGCTCCAAGATGTGGATCAGCAACTCGCCCATCGCCGACGTGTTCGTGGTGTGGGCCAAGGAAGTCAGCGAGAGCGGTGCCGTCGGCCCGATCCGCGGCTTCGTGCTCGAGAAGGGCATGAAGGGCCTGAGCGCCCCCGCCATCCACGGCAAGGTCGGCCTGCGCGCCAGCATCACCGGCGAGATCGTGATGGACGGCGTGTTCTGCCCCGAGGAGAACGCCTTCCCCGAAGTGCAGGGCCTGAAGGGTCCCTTCACCTGCCTGAACAGCGCCCGCTACGGCATCTCGTGGGGCGCGCTCGGCGCCGCCGAAGACTGCTGGCACCGCGCCCGCCAGTACACGCTCGACCGCAAGCAGTTCGGCCGCCCGCTGGCCGCCAACCAGCTCATCCAGAAGAAGCTGGCCGACATGCAGACCGAGATCACCCTGGGCCTGCAGGGCAGCCTGCGCCTGGGCCGCATGAAGGACGAAGGCATCGCCGCGGTCGAGATCACCTCGATCATGAAGCGCAACAACTGCGGCAAGTCGCTCGACATCGCCCGCATGGCGCGCGACATGATGGGCGGCAACGGCATCAGCGACGAGTTCGGCGTGGCCCGTCACCTGGTGAACCTCGAAGTGGTCAATACCTACGAAGGCACGCACGACATCCACGCGCTCATCCTGGGCCGTGCCATCACCGGCATCGCAGCTTTCGCCAACTGAGCCGCATGACCAAGCCCGCAGCACTCGACGGCATCAAGGTCCTCGATCTGTCCCGCGTGCTCGCGGGCCCGTGGTGCACGCAGATCCTTGCGGACCTGGGCGCCGACGTCGTCAAGATCGAGCGCCCCGGCGTCGGCGACGACACGCGCACCTGGGGCCCGCCCTTCGTCAAGGACGCGAACGGTAACGACACCGACCAGGCCAGCTACTTCACCGCCTGCAACCGGAACAAGCGCTCCGTCACGGTCGACATGGCCACGCCCGACGGGCAGGCGCTTCTGAAGCAGATGGCGGCGCAGGCCGACATCGTGGTGGAGAACTTCAAGACCGGCGGCCTCAGGCAGTACGGCCTCGACCATGAAAGCCTGCGCGCGGCCAACCCTCGCCTCATCTACTGCAGCGTGACCGGCTTCGGCCACGACGGCCCGTACGCCGAGCGCGCCGGCTACGACCTGATGATCCAGGCCATGACCGGCATGATGAGCATCACCGGCCGCCCTGACGACGTGCCCGGCGGCGGCCCGCTGCGCGTGGGCGTGGCGCTGACCGACCTGTTCACCGGCGTCTACGCCAGCACCGCCATCCTGGCCGCGCTGCAGGTGCGCGAGCGCACCGGCGAGGGCCAGCACATCGACATGGCGCTGCTCGACGTGGGCATGGCCATCCTCGCCAACCAGGCGAGCGCCTTCCTCAACACCGGCAAGGCGCCCGGGCGCCAGGGCAACACGCACCCCAGCCTGGCGCCCTACCAGGACTTCCCGACGCAGGACGGCGCGATGCTGCTGGCCATCGGCAACAACGGCCAGTTCGCGCGCTTCTGCGAGGCCGGCGGCCACCCCGAGTGGGCGACCGACGCGCGCTTCGCCACCAACACGCTGCGCGTGAAGCACCGCGGCGTGCTGATCCCGATGATGGAAGAGCTCACGCGCACCCGCACCACCGCCGCGTGGGTCACGCTGCTCGAGGACAAGGCCGTGCCCTGCGGCCCGATCAACGACATCGCGCAGGCCTTCGACGACGCGCAGGTCAAGGCGCGGGGCCTCGCGGTCACGCTGCCGCGCGATGCGGGCGACGGCATCGCCAGCATCACCGGCGTGGCGAGCCCGCTGCGCCTTTCGGCAACGCCGCCTGTGCTGCGTCATGCACCGCCGGCGCTGGGCCAGCACACGCAGGAGGTGCTGGCGGAGATGGGCATCGACACGGCCCGCTTCGAGGCCTTGCGGTCGGCCGGCGTGGTCTGACGAAGAAAAAGAAAAGAAGGAAGAGGCCATGGTCAGCCCGATGCCCATGCCCGCTTTCTCGGTGCTGCGCATCGACCACGTCGTGCTGCGCGTGAAGGATGCCGAGCGTTCCATCGCCTTCTATCGCGGCGTGCTGGGCTGCGCCGTCGAGAAGCGCCGCGACGACCTGGGGCTCGTGCACCTGCGCGCGGGCACCAGCCTGATCGACCTCGTCACGCACGACGGCCCGCTGGGCCGGCAGGGCGGGGCGCTCGCCGGTGCGGAAGGCCGCAACGTCGATCACGTCTGCCTGCGCATCGAGCCCTTCGACGAAGCCGTCATCCGCACGCTGATGGCCGAGCATGGCGTCGCGGTGAACGGCGAGGTGCAGAACAACTTCGGCGCGGAGGGCAACGGGCCCTCGATCTACGTCGCCGACCCCGACGGCAACACCGTCGAGCTCAAGGGCCCGGCGGCCTGAGCCTTCCTTCTTCCTGATTCCCTCCGTCCGGAGATTTGTACGCCACTGTGTCTGCATGGCGCTGCGGACACACGGGCATGCAAATCGGCAGGTGGTTCGACACATCGCGGATACAGCCCGCCGATGTAATTCCTGCATCGCTTCCGACGCACATCGCACGAAGCGACGGGGCCTTCGACAACCGGGCCTCATTCCGAATCACCTTCCATCCAAGGAACCACCATGACCGACAAGCAAGTCCTCTACACCGGCAAGACCCACACCACCGGCGGCCGCCTCGGCGCATCGCGCAGCAGCGACGGCCACCTGGACATCCAGCTCTCGTCCCCCGGCGGCAACGGCACCGGCACCAACCCCGAGCAGCTGTTCGCAGCGGGCTGGTCGGCGTGCTTCATCGGCGCGATGGGCAAGGCCGCGGGCACGCTGAAGGTCAAGCTGCCGGCCGACCTGTCGGTGGATGCCGAGGTCGACCTCGTGCTCGAAGAGGGCCAGTACTTCCTGCAGGCGCGCCTGAACGTGAGCCTGCCCGGCCTGGACCGCGAGACCGCGCGCGCCGTGGTCGACACCGCGCACCAGACCTGCCCCTACTCGAAGCTCACGCGCGGCAACATCGACGTGGAGCTCAACCTGGTCTGAGCAGGCCGCCGGCCGTATCGACGACGCGGGCTCGCGGCTGCTCGACAGCCCCGGGCCCGTTCAGCCCGCGCGCCCGATGGTCGCCACGCCGAAGACCACGACGCCCAGCGCAAGGTTCACCGTCACCAGCTTGCGCACCGTGTTCAGCCGCGCGGCAGCCACCGGCCAGGCGCTTTCATCTACCGCGCGGCGCATCGCCCTGAACACGGAAGCGCGGATGTAGGTGTAGATGGCGGCCATCACGATCGCGATGCTCATCATCGCTTCGATGCGCCAGTGCAGGCCGCGGAAGCCGCCGCCGGCAAGGATCATCGCCACGCCGGTCGCGAAGAGCAGCGTGACGGAAGCATCCACGCCGACGAAGAAGCGCCTGAGCGTCGCGGCCATCATGCGCAGGCGCTGCGGCGGCTGTTCGAGCGTGGCGACGGCCGAGGGGCGCACGGCGAAGTGCATGGTCGCCATGCCGCCGACCCAGAAGGCGGCGCACAGCAGGTGGACGAAGAGGGCGGTGACGTAGAGCATGTTGGGCCCGATCAGAACACCGAAGGGCCCCGGCGCGCAAACGAAGCCCTTTATCGTCATTCGGAAGGCTTGGTCTCCGCGAAGCGCCGCATGTCCGCCACCACCTGCCGCAGCAGCTCCGACGCGGCGGGCGAGAGCATGCGTCCGTGGCGCGACACGATGTGCGAGCGGCCCTGCGAGAGCAGCGGGTTCTTCATCGGCAGTTCCACCAGATCGGGGTTGCTCGCGTTCGGCGTGAGCGAGATGCGCGTGCCCAGCGCATAGCCCAGGCCCGCCGAGACGAAATGCCCCAGCGCGCTGAACGAGGTGGTGGTCAGCAGCGAGGGCAGGCGCACGCCCTCGCTGATCTCGGCGGCCTCGATGTGCTGGCGCACGCCGAAGTTGCGGTGCAGCGTGGCGCCCGGGTGGGGCTGCAGGTCGGCGAGCGTCAGCGGCCGGTCGAGCTGCGCCAGCGGGTGCGAGCGCAGCACCATGGCCTGGATCGGCTGCGGGTGCGACTGGTGCGAGGTCAGCCGATCGTCCTTGGGCGGCTGGAACAGCAGGCCGACGTGGGCGCGCTCCTCCACCACCCGCTGCACGATCTCGTCGGTGCTGGCCACGTCGAGGTCGATGGTGATCTTCGGGTGCGAGGTCATGAAGTCGCGCAGGCTGTGGCGCATGAGCCAGTCCACGTAGCCCTCGCCGGCCACGATGTCGATGTGGCCGCGCTCGATCTTGCGGATGCTGTCGAGCTGCGCCATCAGGTGCTGCTTCTGGCTGTTCTGGCGGCGCACGTAGCCGGCCAGCATCTGGCCCGCGTCCGTGGGCACCACGCCGCGACCGTGGCGCTCCAGCAGCGGCAGGCCGCACTCCTGTTCGAGGATGCCGATGGCGCGGCTCACGGCCGAGGGGTCCATGTCGAGCACCTCGGCGGCGCCGCGCACGGAGCCGCTCTCCAGCACCTGCATGAAGTAGCGCACGCGGCGCGTGTCGAGCCTGTCATCCATGGCCTTCGTCTCCTGAGTGTTGCATTCAATGCAACGAATATCCCGATTCACGGCCATTGATGCAAGAGGCAGGCGATCCGAAACTCCCCGGCAGCCCGCAGCCGCCGCTGCGCCACACGATGCCCCAACCGATGACATCCGCTGCTTCCACCCCCACTTCGCTCGCTCCCGGCGCTTCGTCGTCGGCTTCCGGAAAACTCCGGCTCGCGCTCGTCACCCTGGCCGTCGTGGCGGCGGCCGAGCTCATCGGCCCGGTGCAGTTCAGCGTCGGCCCGGGCAAGGTGGCGCTGCTGCCGATGCTGTGGGCGCTGCTGATCGCGGCCGCGTGGGGCATCGCGCATCGCCGCGTGCCGGGCGTGGTGCGGGTGGCGACGGCCGAACAGTCCTTCGCGGGCGGCCTGCTGAACGCGGGCCTGCTGCTGTTCGTGGTGAAGCTGGGCCTCACGGTCGGCGCCGCGCTGCCGCAGGTGAAGCAGGCCGGCTGGGCGCTGCTGTTCCAGGAGTTCGGCCATGCGCTCGGCACCCTGGCGCTGGGCCTGCCGCTGGCGCTGCTGCTGGGCATCAAGCGCGAGGCGGTGGGCGCCACCTTCTCGGTGGGCCGCGAGGGCAACCTCGTGATCATCGGCGAGAAGTACGGCATGGCTTCGCCCGAGGGCCGCGGCGTGCTGGCCGAGTACATCACCGGCACCGTGCTGGGCGCGCTCTTCATCGCGGTGCTGGCGGGCTTCGTCGCCAGCCTGCACATCTTCGACCCGCGCTCGCTGGCCATGGGCGCCGGCGTGGGCTCCGGCAGCCTGATGGCGGCGGCGCTGGGTGCCATCGCGGCGCAGCAGCCGGCCGAGATGCTGCCGCAGCTCACCGCCATCGCCGCCGCGTCGAACCTGCTGACGACGGTGGTGGGCTTCTATTTCACGCTGTTCCTGTCGCTGCCGCTGTGCTCGTGGCTCTACGGCAAGCTGGAGCCGGTTCTGGGCCGCTTCTCGAAGCGCGGCGCGCAGGACGCCGGCACGGGCGCCGTGTCGCAGGTCAGCGTCGGCCACGGCGGGGCGCTACCGCTGCGCGACACGCTCATCGCCTGGGCGGTGGTCAGCGGCGGCGTGCTCATCGGCAACTCGCTGACCTACAAGGTGCCGGTGCTGGTGTCGCTCGAAGGCCTGGCGGCTGTCGCGTTGATCGCGCTGATCGTCGAGGGCATCAAGCGCCTGGTGCCGCGCCTGCCGATGGTGCTGGTGCTGTCGGTGGTGGCCACGGTGGCCGGCATCCCGGGGCTGTTCCCGTTCTCCGACGCGCTGATCGCGATCACCGCCAAGCTCAACTTCCTGGCCTTCACCACGCCGGTGCTCGCGCTGGCCGGCTTCTCGGTCGCGAAGGACATGCCGGTGTTCCGCCAGCTGGGCTGGCGCATCGTGGTGGTGTCTCTTACCGCTACCGCAGGCACTTTCCTCGGCGCCACCGTGATTGCCGAATTCTTCCATTGACCCCGTCCCACGAGAGATCAACACCATGTACCGCGACCCCGAAATCGCCGAAGACACCCGTGCCCGCATGCTGGCCTGGCGCCGCGACATCCACGCCAATCCCGAGACCGCCTTCGAGGAGCACCGCACCGCCAACGTCGTCGCCAACGCGCTGATGCTGATGGGCCTGCCCGTGCACCGCGGCCTGGCCGGCACCGGCGTGGTCGGTACGCTGAAGAACGGCGAGGGCCCGAGCATCGCGCTGCGCGCCGACCTCGACGCGCTCAACATGCAGGAGCTCGGCACGCAGCCGCATGCCTCGAAATGCGCCGGCAAGATGCACGCCTGCGGCCACGACGGCCACACCGCGATGCTGCTGGGCGCGGCCGAGCATCTCTCGCGCCACAAGCCCTTCAAGGGCACGGTGCACTTCGTGTTCCAGCCCGCCGAGGAGAACGAAGGCGGCGGCCGCGTGATGGTGGACGAGGGCCTGTTCGAGCAGTTCCCGGCCGATGCCGTCTACGGCATGCACAACTTCCCCGGCCTGCCGCGCGGCCAGTTCGCGATCCGCAAGGGCACGATGACGGCGTTTCTCGACACCTTCGAGATCGTCGTCACCGGCAAGGGCAGCCACGGCGCCATGCCCGAGACCGGCATCGACTCGGTGGTGGTCTCGGCGCAGCTCGTCAACGCATTGCAGACCATCGTGAGCCGCCGCACTGGCGCCACCGATTCGGCCGTGGTGAGCGTCACGCAGATCCATGGCGGCGACACCTGGAACGTGATCCCCGAGACCGTGGTGCTGCGCGGCACCGTGCGCACCCTCGATCCGGAGATCCAGGACAAGACCCAGGCCGCCATGCAGCAGATCTGCGACGGCGTGGCCGTCACGCACGGTGCGAAGGTGGCGCTCGACTACCGCCGCGGCTACCCCGGCGTGGTCAACACGCCCGCCGAGACCGACGCCGCCATCGCCGCAGCCGCCAGCCTGGTGGAGCTTGCCCAGGTGCACACCGACATCCCGCCCGCCATGGGCTCGGAAGACTTCGCCTTCATGCTGCAGAAGCGCCCCGGCGCCTACATCGGCATCGGCGCGGGCGAGGGCCCGAACGACCCGAACGTGCACAACCCGTACTACGACTTCAACGACAACATCCTGCCGCTGGGCGCCGCCTACTGGGTGGCACTGGTCAAGCAGCAGCTTCCCGCATCGGCAGATGAGGGCATGATGCGCTGATGCTTTCCGCCTTCGACATCTTCAAGATCGGCATCGGCCCCTCCAGCTCGCACACCGTGGGGCCGATGCGCGCGGCGCTGATGTTCGCGCAGTCGCTCGAGCGGCGCGGCCTGCTCGCGCAGGTGGCGCGGCTGCAGGTCGACCTGTTCGGCTCGCTCGGCGCCACCGGCCACGGGCACGCGACCGACCAGGGGGTGATCCTCGGCCTCTTCGGCGACGCGCCCGACACCGTGCGGCCCGAGACCGTGCAGCCCCGGCTGGAGGCGCTGCGCCGCACCGGTCGTCTCGAGCTGCTGGGCTCCACGCCCATCGACTTCGACCGCGTGAGAGACATCGCCTTCAAGGGCGAGGAGTCGCTGCCCGAACATCCCAACGCGATGCGCTTCACCGCCTTCGCGGCCGATGGCGCCGCGCGGGCCGAGGGCACGTACTTCTCGGTCGGCGGCGGCTTCGTCGTCGAGGGCGGGCAGGCCGTGGCGCAGACGGTGGCTGCGGCGGCCGCCGTGCCGCATCCCTTCGCCACCGGGGACGAGCTGATGGCGCAGTGCCGCGAGAACGGCCTCTCCGTGGCCGCGCTCGTCATGCGCAACGAATGCACGTGGCGTCCCGGAGCCGAAGTGCGCGCGGGGCTGCTGCGCGTCTGGCAGGTGATGCAGCAGTGCGTGCAGCGCGGCTTCGGCATCGACAACCCGCTGGCCGCGCAATCGCTGCCCGGCCCGCTGCGCATGCGCCGCCGCGCGCCGGAGCTGCACCGCGAACTGCTCGCGCAGGCCGGAGCCGCCGATCCGCTCGCGGCGATGGACTGGGTCAACGCCTTCGCGATGGCGGTGAACGAGGAGAACGCCGCCGGCGGCCGCGTGGTCACCGCGCCCACCAACGGCGCGGCCGGCGTGGTGCCCGCGGTGATGCACTACTACCAGCGCTTCGTGCCGCAGGCGAGCGACGAGGGCATCGTCGACTTCCTGCTCACCGCCGCGGCCATCGGCATGCTCTACAAGACCAATGCCTCCATCTCGGGCGCCGAGGTCGGCTGCCAGGGCGAGGTGGGCGTGGCCTGCTCGATGGCGGCCGGTGCGCTGGCAGCGGTGCTCGGTGCGACGCCGGCGCAGGTCGAGAACGCGGCCGAGATCGGCATGGAGCACAACCTCGGACTCACCTGCGACCCGGTCGGCGGCATGGTGCAGATTCCCTGCGTGGAGCGCAATGCGATGGGCGCGGTGAAGGCCATCAACGCGGCGCGCATGGCGCTGCGCGGCGACGGCAGCCACTACGTGTCGCTCGACGCGGTGATCCGCACCATGAAGCAGACCGGCGAGGACATGAAGGCGACCTACAAGGAGACCTCGCTCGGCGGCCTCGCGGTGAACGTGGTGGAGTGCTGAGCGCCCTGTAATTCAGGGCACGAACATGTCCCACGGCCCCTTGCCCTGCGGCAGCCGGGGCCGCGCGGTGAGGGAAGCCAGCGGCTCGCCGGCCTCGTAGCGTGCGGCCAGCGCGTCGGGGTCGAACACCACGCCCATGAAGTTCTCGGCATAGGCGCCGCCCGCGAAGAAGGCGTCGACCTCCGCGGCCGTCTCGAACACGTCGTGCTGCAGCTCCAGCCGGTGGCCGTCTGGGTCGCGGTAGTACATCGAGATCGTCGGCCCGTGGTTGATGCACCAGTAGGGCCGGATGCCGCGCGCCGCCAGCCGCCGGTGGTTGGCCAGCAGCTCGCCGAGCGAACCGTAGGTGAAGGCGATGTGCTCCAGCCCCGTGCTCGCGTCGGCCTCGTGCTTCAGCCCGGGCGGCGCGACCAGGCCGATGCGGTGGTGCTCGTCGTCGTAGCTCAGGAAGCACAGCATTTCGTTCTCGAAGGCCACGCGCGCCTGCAGCACTTCGATGTACCAGCCGCGCGAGCGGGCGAAATCGCCCACGCGCAGCACGACGTGCGCGAGCTTGACCGGGCGCAGCGCGGTGTGCGCGAAGTCGGGCAGGGGGCGGCGTGCGGGCAGGGCGGGTTCGTCGTTCATGGCTGTCTCCTTTTCTTCTTCGAAGGGCGGTGCGCTCAGGTGGCGCCGGGCTCGGCCACCACGCGGTTCTCGATGTGGCCGATGCCCTCGATCTCCACCCGCACCACGTCGCCCGGCACCAGGTAGCGCGGCGGGTCCATCAGGCCGCCGACGCCGGCGGGGCTGCCGGTGCTCAGCACGTCGCCGGGCTCCAGCGTGAAGGCGGTGCTCAGTTCCACCAGCATCGCCTCGATGCGGTGGATCATCTGCGCCGTGTTGCCGTCCTGCCGCAGCTCGCCGTTGACCCAGGTGCGCAGCCGCAGCGCATGCGGATCGGCGATCTCGTCGCGCGTCACCAGCCAGGGCCCGAAGGGGCCGTGCGTGTCGAAGGACTTGCCCAGCGTGTGCGTCGGCGCGCGCATCTGCCAGTCGCGCACGCTCATGTCGTTGACCACCACGTAGCCGGCCACCATCGCCATCGCGTCCTCCGCGCGGACGTGGCGGCAGCGCCGGCCGATCACCAGGCCCAGCTCGCCCTCGTAGTCGAACTGGTCGGACACCCTGGGCTTGTGCACCGCATCGAAGGGGCCGGCCACGCACGACACCTGCTTGTTGAACCACACCTGCCCCGGCGGCCGCACCAGGCCGAGCTTCGCGGCTTCCTCGAGGTGCGAGGCGTAGTTGCCACCGAGCCCGAGGAACTTGCGCGGCGCGGGAATCGGCGCCGCCAGCCGCACGTCCGACAAGGCCAGGCGCGGCGCATCGGCCAGCACCGCCTGCAGCCAGGCCATGCCCTCGTCGCCACGCGCGATCAGTTCGAGCAGCCCCGCCGGCGCGCCGGGCTGCCCGCTCAGGTCCGCGACTGCATCGTCGCTTCGGACCACGCCGAAGCGAAGCCTGTCGCGATGGTGGAAGCTGGCAAGTTTCATGGCGTGCGTGCGGGTGTGAAGTTGGCGGTTGACCGGCTGAGAGCGATCGATGATGCTGATGGAACGAACACCGAGCAATCGGCCTGAAAAGAACGGATCGTTCCGCCAGAAGAACGAGAAAGACCCGACGAGACAACATGGAAGACTTCAACGACCTCGCCCTCTTCGCCCACGTGGTGGAGCAGCAGGGCTTCAGCGCCGCGAGCCGGCACCTCGGCATCCCGAAGTCGCGCCTGAGCCGGCGCGTCTCGCAGCTGGAGGAGCGCATCGGCGTGCGCCTGCTGCAGCGCAGTTCGCGGCGGCTGCTGCTCACCAGCGTGGGCCGGCAGTTCTACGAGCGCTGCCAGGCGACCGTGGCGGCGGGCGAAGAGGCCTTCGACGTGGCGCGCCAGGCCACCGCGCAGCCGCAGGGCCTGTTGCGCGTGAGCTGCCCGTTCACGCTCGCGCAGTTCTGGCTCACGCCGCTGATCCCGTCGTTCATGCGCGCCTATCCGGGTGTGCGGCTGCAGCTGGAGGTGAGCAACCGCCGCGTCGATCCGCTGCAGGAGAACATCGACGTGGTGCTGCGCGTGCGCCGCCCGCCCTTCGAGGATTCGAGCCTGGTCGCGCGCCCGCTGGGCAGCACCGTCGACGTGCTGCTTGCGAGCCCCGCGCTGGTGGAGCGGCTGGGCATGCCGCGCTCGCTCGGCGACCTGGCCGCATGGCCGGTGCTGTCGCTGCCCGCGGACAACGAGCGCTACCGCTGGGCTCTGGAGCGCGGCAGCGAGTCGCACGATTTCGCCTTCACGCCGCACGTCGTGACCGACGACATGTTCGCGCTGAGGCACCTGGCCGAGCAGGGCATGGGGCTCGCGCTGCTGCCCGAGATCATGTGCCGCGACGCCCTTGCCGACGGCCGCCTGGTGCGCCTGTGCGGCGAATGGGCCTGCGCGGCCAGCGAGATCCAGGCCGCCTTCGCATCGCGCCGCGGCATGCTGCCGGCGGTGCGCGCCTTCATCGACCACCTGCTGCAAAACCCGCCGGGTGCCGCGGATGCGAAGGCCGGCGTATCCTGACCGCCGTTCCTGCATCCACCCCCGCGCAACAACAGAAAGAAAGCCGACCCACGCCATGACCCGCACCATCGACCAGAAACGCGCCGACTTCCGTGCCCTCCATGAACAAGGCTGCTTCGTCATTCCGAACCCCTGGGACACGGGCAGCGCGCGCTTTCTCGAAGGCCTGGGCTTCAAGGCGCTGGCCACCACCAGTTCGGGCTTCGCCTGGTCGCAGGGACGCGCCGACGGCGCGATGTCGCGCGAGCACATCCTCGCGCACCTGCGCGAGCTCGTCGAAGCCACCGACCTGCCGGTGAACGCCGACTTCGAGAACGGCTTCGCCGCCGATGCGAAGGGTGTGGCCGAGAGCGTGAGCCTCGCCATCGAGATGGGCGTGGCGGGCCTGTCCATCGAGGATTCGACGGGCAACGCCGCCGATCCGCTCTTTCCGCTCGACGTGGCGGTGGAGCGCCTGCGTGCCGCGCGCAAGGCCATCGACGCATCGGGCGCCGACGTGCTGCTGGTCGGCCGCGCCGAGAACTTCTTCGCCGGCCGCCCCGACCTAGACGATGCCATTGCGCGGCTCAAGGCCTACGCGAACGCGGGGGCCGACTGCCTCTACGCGCCGGGCATCAAGACGCGCGAGCAGATCGCCGCCGTGGTGGCCGCCGCCGGAGGCAAGCCGGTCAACCTGCTGGTGGGCGCGCCGAGCGAACTCACGATGAAGGACATCGCCGGGCTCGGCGTGCGCCGCGTCAGCGTGGGCGGCGGGCTGGCGCGGGCGGCCTGGGGCGGCTTCATCCGCGCCGCGCGCACGCTGGCCGAGGGCCGCTTCGACGGTTTCGCCGACGCCGCGGCGGGCGCAGAGCTCAATGCCTTCTTCAAGCCCTTTGCCGATTGAGATCTTTCGCGCCGATGCCCTGGACGCGCTGCTCGCCGAGGTGCGTGCCTGCCGCGCGTGCGCGCTGCACCTGCCGCTGGGCCCGCGGCCCGTGGTGCAGGCCGGCGCGGGCGCCAGGCTGCTGATCGTCGGGCAGGCGCCCAGCCTCACGGTGCACCAGACGGGCGTGCCGTGGAACGACCGCAGCGGCGACCAGCTGCGCCGCTGGCTCGGCATCGGGCGCGAGGTGTTCTACGACGCCTCGCGCGTTGCAATCGTGCCGATGGGCTACTGCTATCCCGGCCGCGGCAGGAGCGGCGACCTGCCGCCGCGCAGGGAATGCGCGCAGCTGTGGCACGAGAAGCTGTTCGCGCAGATGAAGCAGGTCGAGCTGACGCTGCTCATCGGCCAGTACGCGCAGCGCCACTTCCTCGGCAGGAAGGCGCACGCGGGCGTGACCGAGACCGTGCAGGCCTTCGCCGACTACGCGCCGCGCTTCGTCCCGCTGCCGCATCCGTCGCCGCGCAACACGGGCTGGCTCAAGCACCACCCGTGGTTCGAGAGCGACGTGCTGCCCGTGCTGCGCGAGCGGGTGCGGCACGCGCTCGGGACCTGAGCGAAGCCGGAGCTCAGGGCGCCGAGGCCACCGAGGCGCCTGCCGCAGCCGCGAAGGGCCGCGCCGCATACACTACGCGCCCGCCCACCACCGTCATCAGCGACGTGGTCTTGCCGATGCGTTCCAGCGGCACGCTGAAGAAGTCCTGGTCGAGCACGGCGAAGTCGGCGAGCTTGCCCACTTCGAGCGTGCCGCGCCTGCCTTCGTCGAAGCTGAACCACGCACTGCCCTGCGTGTACAGGCGCAGCGCCTGCTCGCGCGTGGGCGTCTCGTCGGCGCCGCGCATGGCCTTGCCGCTCACCGTCCTGCCGTCGAGCATCCACTGCAGCGCGACGAAGGGGTTGTACGAGGCCACGCGGTGCGCGTCGGTGCCGGCGCCGATGTTCACGCCGGCGCGCAGCGCGGTGCCGATGGGCGGCATGCGCCGCGCCGCCTCGCCGCGCACGGCCAGCGCGCGGTCGCCCTGGAAGTACATCGCGTCCTGCATGGTCCAGCCGATGCCCAGCGCCTTCATGCGTGCGAGCGTCTCGGGCGAGGCGTCGTCGAGGTGGGCGATGGACCAGCGCAGGTCCCTGATCGGCACCTCGGCGTTCAGCTTCTCGTACAGCCCCAGCAGATGGTCGACCGAGCCGTTCTCCTGCCAGTGGATGGTGACGGCCATCTTCTTCATGGCGGCCCACTTCACGAGCTCGTAGAACTTCGCCTTCGCGGCCTCGTCGGGGAAGTTGTTGTTGTACATCGCGAGCGTCACGCGTTCGCCCAGGCCGTTGAACTTGAGCATGTCGTCGCCGAAGCCCATCGGCAGCATCTGCGTGAGGTCGCGGAACTCCTGCAGCTCCGCGCCGGGCTTCTGCGCGAACACGCTGTAGGCCACGCGCAGCGTCAGCGCCTTCTCGCGCCACAGCTGGAAGAGCGCGGCGTACTGCGAAGGCGCGATGCTGAAGCCGCCCGGGTCCACCAGGCCGGTGATGCCCAGGCGGTTGAGCTCGGTGAAGAAGGCGCGCGTGCCGGCGATGTTGTCGCCGTAGGTGGGCTTGGGCAGCTTGTCGAAGAGCGCGGAGATGCCGACGATGTCGCCGCTCATCCACCCCGGCGCGCCGTCTGGCGTGGGCTTCATGCCGGCGGGCAGCGTGCCGGGCGCGACGCCGAGAGCCTCCAGCGCCTTGGGCGTCATCACCACCGCTTCGTAGAAGAGCTGTACGTACACCGGGTTGTTCGGCGCCGCTTCCTGCAGCTCGGCCAGCGTGGGGCGGCGGCGCTCGGCGAACTGCTGCTCGGTCCAGCCGCCGGCCACGATCAGCCATCCGCCGGGGCGCGCATTGGCGGCCGCGGTGCGGATGCGCGCCATCGCTTCGGCGATGGTGCCGGCGCCGATCCAGTTCACCTCGGTGGAGTAGCTCAGCGCCGCGCGCACCGCGTGCATGTGCGAGTCGATCAGGCCCGGAACGACCGTGCGGCCGCCCGCATCGACGGTGCGCGTCGCGGGGCTCGTGAAGGCGCCCATCTGCGCGGCGCTGCCGACGGCCACGATGCGGCCGTCGCGCACCGCGATCGCCTGCGCCATGGTGCCGGCGGCATCGAGCGTGGCGATCTTCGCGTTCGTGACGACGAGGTCGGCCGGTTGCGCCTGTGCGGCGACGGTCAGCAGCAGGCTGGCGGCGATGGCCGCTGCCGAGAGGAGTTTGCGTGGTGCCATGTCAGTCGACCTTGATGCTGGCGGCCTTCACGACCTGTTGTGCCTTCGCCGTCTCATCGACGATGAACTTGTTGAACTGCGCCGAAGGCATCGTGAACGGTTCGGCGCCCAGCTTCTCCAGGCGCTCCTTCAGCTCGGGCGAAGTCATGATCTTCGCGACCTCGGCCTGCAGGCGGTCGACCACCGGCTGCGGCGTCTTCGCCGGCGCGAACAGGCCGACCCAGAACAGGTACTCCGAGCCCGGTACGCCGGCTTCCACCGTGGTGGGCGCACTGGGCAGCGCCGACGAGCGCTTGCCGGTGCCCACGGCCAGCGCCTGCAGCCTGCCGGTCTGGATCAGCGGCAGCGCCGACACCATGGGCGCGAAGAACCAGTCGACGCGCCCGGCCATCACCTCGGTCATGGCCTCGGGCGTGCCGCGGAAGGGCACGTGCTGCGCGTCGACGCCGGCCGCGAGGCGGAACACCTCGGCGTTCATGTGCGTGGCCGAGCCGTTGCCGGCGGAGCCGTAGTTGAAGCCGCCGGGCTTGGCCTTCGCCTTGGCGACGAGGTCCTTCACGTCGGCGAAGTGCGAAGGCGCGGTCACCAGCACGTTCGGCAGGCTGGCCATCGGCGTGATGCCGGTGAAGTCCTTGATGGTGTCGTACGACAGGCCCTTGTAGATCCACGGGTTCACGAGGTGGCCGGCGGAGTGCACCAGCAGCGTGTAGCCGTCGGCCGGCGCCTTGGCCACGATGGCCGCGCCCAGCGTGCCGCCAGCACCGGGCTTGTTGTCCACGATCACGCTGGTGCCCAGCGCGGGCCCTAGCTTCTCGGCCACCAGGCGCGCGACGATGTCGGTGCCGCTGCCGGCGGTGAAGGGCACGACCAGCCTCACCGCCTGCGTGCCGGGCCACGGCCCCTGCGCGTGGGCGCCGGTGAGCGCGCAGGCCGCGAGGGCCGCCGCCGCGGCAAGCGTCTGCCGCCGGCTCCAGTTGAAAGTCTTCTTCATGCGTCTTGTCTCCGTTGATCTATTTGGTTGAGCGATGAATGACCGGGAAAGAGAGGGAAGGGGCTGTTATGCCGGCGGCGCGTTCGGCATCACGAGCGCCACCAGCACGGGGCGGTTGCCGCGGTTCTCCAGCTGGCGTTTCTCGCCGGGCGCGAAGCGGCAGCTGTCGTAGGGGCCCAGCACTTCTTCCTGGCGGGTGCCGTCGATCTCGCCGACCATGTGCAGCTGTCCTTCGAGCACGAGGTAGAGCTTTTCCATCGGCGAACCGTCCAGGCCGGTGCGGCCGCCGGGCAGGATCTGGCTCATGCCCATCCACATCTGCGTGGACGGGCCGGCCTCCTTGCCCTGCAGGCGCAGGCAGCGCATGTCGAAATGGTTGGGCGCCTCGTAGTGCGGCGCCTCGGCGAAGCGGGTGACGTGCATGGATGTGCTCCGGAAAGTGTTCGGGGCCTTCAGGGCCGCAGCACGACGCGGTCGGTGCTGCCCGAGAGCACCAGCCGGTAGGCCTCGTGCGCCTCGTCGAGCGTGAAGTGGCGCGCCACCGGGAAGGGCTTGAGCGTGCCGCGCTCGAAGCCCTCGCGCATCGCGTCGAGCTGGGCGGTGCTGGCGATGCAGTCCATCGCCAGCGAGTCGATGCCCACGTAGGTGTGCATGCCGCGGTAGAACGCGAAGATGTCGAAGGGCACCGCGCGGTCGTGCGTGGCGATGAAGATCTGCGTCGCGCCCTTGGCCATCGCCTTGTTGGCCGCCTCGAAGTAGGCGCTGCCCACGGTGTTGTAGACGATGTTCGCGCCGCGTCCGTCGGTGAGTTCGCGCACCCGCGCGCCCACGTCGGCATGGTGGCGCGCGTCGATCGTGTCCACCGGGCCGCTCGCGAAGCCCTGGAACGGCCCGGCGCGGCGCTGCACCGCGATCACGCGCGCGCCGGCCTGCGAGGCGAGCTGCACCGCAGCCTGCCCGACCTTGCCGTTGGCGCCCAGCACCAGCACCGTCTGGCCGGCCTGCGGCATTCCGCTGCGGCGGAAGCCTTCGTAGGCGGTGACGAAGGGCACGCCCACCGCGCCGGCCTCGTCCATCGAGATGCCGCGCGGCTTGGCGCGCAGCGCCTGCTCGGGCAGCACCAGGTAGCGCGCATGAGAGCCGTCGCGCGTGATGCCGACGTCGCCGCCGGAGCCATAGACCTCGCGGCCGATCCACTCCGAAGGGCCGCTCACCACGGTGCCCGCGAAGTCGCGGCCCGGGGTGCGCGGCCACACGGCCTGCGGCATGAGGCCCAGCGTGGCCTTCACGTCGCTGGGGTTCACCGCCGCGGCGGCGATGCGCACCACGGCATGGCCGGGCGGCGGCACCGGCTCGGCCTGCGGTGCCGCTTCGAGCCGCAATGCGTCGAGGTCGGCGGCTTTCCCGTTCACGCGCAGTGCGCGCGGGCTCTGGGCGGTGTGCATGGCTGCTGCGCTCATCGTTCAGCTCCTCGCATCGGGCAGGCCCAGCATCGCGCGAGCCTCGCGCGGGTTGGCGACTTCACCGCCCAGGCTCACGAGGATGTCGCGCGCCTTCGCCACCAGCTGCGCGTTGCTCTCGGCGAGCACGCCCTTCTCCAGGTAGATGTTGTCTTCCATCCCCACGCGCACGTGGCCGCCCAGCAGCCAGGCCTGCGCGACCATCGGGAACTCCATGCGGCCGATGCCGAAGGCGCTCCAGAAGGCGCCGCGCGGCAGCATGTTGCGTGCGTAGAGCAGCGTCTCGGGCGTGGGCGCGAAGCCATACTTCACGCCGAGCACGAAGGTCCACATGGCGGGCCCCTCGAGCGTGCCGTCGGCGATGAGGTCGAGCGCGAGGTTGATGTCGCCCGAGTCGAAGATCTCCAGCTCGGGCTTCACGCCCGCCTCGCGCATCACCTTGGCCATGCGCCGCACGTTGCGCGGCGTGTTGATGACCACGTCGGGCCCGGAGTTCATGGTGTTCAGGTCGAGCGAGCACACGTCGGGCCTGATGAGCGCGATGTGCTCCACGCGCTTCTCGGGCGGCAGCAGCGTGGTGCCGGGCGCGGCGATCTTCGGGTCGTCCTCGCTGGGAATGAAGCGCCCGCCGGGGCCGGTCGTGAGATTGACGATCAGCTCGCGGTTGCCGCGGCGGATGCGGTCCACCACCTCGCGGTACAGCTCGACTTCCATTGAGGGCTTGCCGGTCTCCGGGTTGCGCACGTGGATGTGCACCTGGCTCGCGCCGGCCTCGGCGGCGGCCAGGCATTCGTCGGCGATCTGCACCGGCGTGATCGGCAGGTGCGGCGTCTGCTCCGGCTTCACGAGGTTGCCCGTGACGGCGCAGGTGATGAGGGTCTTGGCGTTGCTCACAGGTGACGCCCTCCGTCGACCACGATGCGCGTGCCGGTCACGAAGCGCATGGTGGTTGCCAGCGCCTCGACCGTGGCGGCCACGTCTTCCGGCTGGCCGATGCGGCCCAGCGGCGTGGTGCTGGCCATCTTGCTGGCGAACTCCGCGCCGCGCCCGGGCACGAAGCCCGACTCCACCGCGCCCGGCGACACCGACACCACGCGCACCGCGGGCGCCAGCGCCTTGGCCAGCGCGTCGCCCACCACGTCGAGCCCGGCCTTGGCCGCCACGTAGGCGAGGTTGCTGCCCACGCCGGTGAAGCCCGCGATCGACGAGATGTTGGCCACGAGGCCGTCGCCGCTCGCCTTCAGCAGCGGCGCGAAGGCGCGGATGGTGGCGAACACGCCGCGGAAGTTGGAGCGCACGATGTCGTCGATCAGCTCATCCGTGAGCGCGTCGAGGTCGCCGGCCGGCACCGGCTTGGTGTGGCCCGCGCTGTTGACCAGGATGTCGCAGCGCCCGAGTGTGGCCTTCACCTCGGCGGCGGCGGCCACGAGGCTGGGCGTATCGACGATGTCGGCGCGGATCGCCGCATGGCGCTGGCCGGCGGCCGAGGGCAGGGCGGCCGCGCGGGCCGCGGCATCGTCGCCCTTGCGGTGCAGCAGCACGCAGGTGGCGCCCAGCGCGGCAAGGCGCCTGGCGGTGGCATAGCCGATGGCGCCGAGGCCGCCGGTGATGACGGCAACCTTGCCGTCGAGTCTGGAGACTGGGTCGAAGCTCATGGATTTGGGAAGAGTGGGTTGATGGGGACGATGCCGTTTCGCGGAACACCGCGGAACCGGCTTTGCCGGGCCGCCGGTGTTGCCCCCTCGAAGGGGGTTGGCGCAGCGACACGAAGTGCGCGAAGCCTGGGGGTGGTCAAGGTATCGGTGGACGGGGGAACTTCATCTCGCCGGGTTCGAGCTCGAAGTCGTGGTGCAGCGAGGCGCTCTTTCCGTCGGGTGCGAGCGCGAAGCGGCCGATCAGCCGGCGCGTCACGCCGAAGGTCGGGTCGCTCTCGAGGTTCTCGTCGTCGTCGGCGAACACCTGCGTGATTAGCACCTTGTGGCCCGGCTTGCTCACCATGAAGTGCAGGTGCGCGGGCCGGTTGGGGTGGCGCTTCTGCGCGCGCAGCAGCACGCCGCAGGGGCCGTCGGTCGGCACCGGGTAGCCGGCCGGGCGCACGCTGCGGAAGTGGAAGCGGCCCTCGGCATCGGTGGCAAAGCGCCCGCGCAGGTTCATGTTCTCCTGCGACGGGTCCTGGTTCTCGTAAAGGCCGACGGGCGAGGCTTGCCACACATCGACCGTGGCGCCTTCCACCGGCCGGCCCTCGTGGTCGCGCACCGTGCCCGTCACCTCCAGCGGGGTGCCCGGCGTGCCCGAGCGGGCGATGTTCTCGCCCTGGGCGCAGGCCGGCGCGTTCGCGCGCCAGAAGGGGCCGAGCAGCGCGGCCGGCGACTCGCCCTGCGGGTCCTGGTTGTTCTGCAGCGCGACCACGGTCGACACGCCCAGGATGTCCGCCGCCAGCACCACCTCGTTCTTGGTCTCGCCGGTGGCCTGGCCGATGGCGACGATGAATTCGAGCGCCTGCTCGAACTCCTCTTCCGTCAGCTTCACTTCCTGCACCAGCGCGTGCAGGTGGCGGGTGACCGCTTCCATCACGGTGCGCAGCCTGGGGTCGGGCGTGTGTCTCATGGCGTCGAGCACATGGCCCAGCACCGAGCGGGGGGAGGTGGCGATGTTCATGGCAAGTCTTTGCAATCGTTTGCACGATATTAGTCCAAATCGCCGAAAAGTAAAATGGAGGTGATCCGGGGTCTTCAAATGGCAGAAAGCCGACCTGAGCCGATGCCCCCTGCGACAATCGTTTGCACCAATGGCCGTCAACCCATCCGCCCCGTCTTCGCCCGTCACCATCCGCGACGTCGCCCGCGCCGCCGGCGTGCACGTGTCCACCGTCTCGCGCGCGCTGAGCCCGGAGAAGCGCTCGCTGATCAGCGAGGAGGTGCTGCGCGTGGTCGAGGAGGCGGCGCAGCGCCTGGGCTATCGGCCCAACCGCGCGGCCTCGGCGCTGCGCACGGGGCGCACCCACACCATCGGCGTGCTGGTGCCCGACATCACCAACGCGGTGTTCCCGCCGATCCTGCAGGGCATCGAGGCCAGCGCCGCCGCGCGCGGCTACTTCGTGTTCGTCACCAACGTGGTCGACCACTCACTCGCGCGGCCGGTGCTGGAGCGCATGCTGGCGCAGCGCGTCGACGGCGTGGTCATGGCCACCGCCACGCGCGACGATCCGCTGGTCGACTTCGTCACCAGGGCCGGCATGACGGCCGTGCTGGTCAACCGCGCCGACGAGACCGGCCGCCTGCCGGCGGTCGTCAGCGACGACCGGCTCGCGATGAAGCTCGCGGTCGACCACCTCGTGGGCCTGGGCCACAAGCGCATCGCGCACCTCGCGGGCCCGCAGACCATTCCCACCGGCGTGGGCCGGCGCCTGGGCGTGGAGCAGGCGCTGCGCGACCACCGCATGAAGCCTTTCCGCGTGGTGGAGTGCGCGAGCTACAGCCGCGAGGCCGGCGCCGAGGCGATGAAGCAGATGCTCGCGGCCGGCGCCGCTCCCCAGGCCGTGGTGTGCTGCAACGACCTCGTCGCGCTGGGCGCCTACGACGCGCTGCGCGAGGCAGGCCTGCGCGTGCCGCAGGACATCTCGGTCACCGGCCACAACGACATGCCGCTGGTCGACATGGTCGCCCCGCCGCTCACCACCATCCGCCTGCCGCACCGCGAGCTGGGCTGGCGCGCGGCCGAGATGCTGTTCGAGGAGATCGATGGCCATTCGATGTCGGCATCGACCGTGGTGCTGCGCCCCGAGCTGGTGGTGCGCCAGTCGACCGCCGCGCCGGCAGGCACGCGCTGAGCCCTCGCCGCCGCTACCACCACCAGCGGGCGATGTCGTCGCTCAGGCCCATGTACAGCAGCAGCAGCGTGACCAGCACGACGATGCACTTGGTGCGCAGCGACATCTTCGGCTTCGGCGCGAAGACTGCGGCGCCGCCGAGAAAGTGCACGCCGCAATGCGGGCATTGCCGCACCTTGCCGTAGATGAGCTCCCCGCACCGTGCGCAGGGCACCTCGTCGGGACCGGGCTCCGGCGGCGGCGGGTCGGCGTCGCGCCGCCCGTCCCGCAGGCGCTGCTGCTGCAGCCGCGCGCGGCGTTCGCGGTGCGCGGCGAGGTCGATGGGGTCGTTGGGCTTGTCGGACATGCTCGGATGAGAACGACGTATCCGGCTAGCGTGCCACAGCCGCGCGCTGCGTGGGTTTCCTGCGGGCGGCGGGACGGCGCGGCGGCTTTGCTTCCAGCACCAGCTCGGCCGGCAGCTGGTCGTTCCACGACTCGGTGAAGTAGGCGCGGTCGCTGGGCACCAGCTGCGGCAGCGCCTCGCGAAGCAGCGCCAGCGATTGCTCGGCGGCCTTCAGCTCGCCCGCATGCGCCGCGTACCAGGCGTGCTCGAACAGCAGGCTGCAGTGCTGCAGGCCCGGGTAGCGTCGTCGCCCGGCCTGGTGGTCGGCCAGCCGCGCCTGCGCCACCTGCACCCAGCGCGCGGGCCAGTGGGTGGAATCGAAGGCATCGGCCAGCGGGCCGGCGAGCCTCGAGATGGCGGCCGGGTCCAGCGGCTTCTGCGCGCGGAACTGCGCGAGCGTGGGCTGCCGCTCCGGCCGGCAGTGGCCGCGCGCGATGCGCATCAGGTAGATCGCGTTCCATGCCGAGCGGCCCTGGCCGTCGGTGTGGCCGCAGAGCCATTCGCTGAAGGCGATCCACTGCACCGCGCGGCGGGTGGTGTCGGTGTTGCCGTCGTGCGCCAGCGCGGGCAGGTCGGCGAGGCCCACGCGGTCGAAGAGCCACGCGGCCATGCCCATGTTGGCCGCCACGTGCTGCGCCGCGTCGAAGGAGTGCGACTCGAACGCCGCCGCCAGCGCCTCGCCGAAGCGCTGCAGCGACTCCTCCGCCAGCGCGGCGGCGGCGGGCTTGTCGTCGGCCGCGAGCGCCAGCGCACGCGAGCGGCAGGCCAGCGCCCACAGGTTGCACCACTCGAATCGCACGTCGGGGTGGTGGCGCAGAACCAGGGCGCGCACCGCGTCCTCGGCCATGCCGCTCAACAGCGACTGCGCCAGCGGCAGGTCGCGCGCGGTGTAGGCGCACCATGCGGAGACGATGCACTCCATCGCACCCAGGTAGTCGTTGCCCGCCACGTGGTGCGCGAGCCGCTGCTTCTTGAGCGCCTGCAGCCGGCGCCGCGCCTGCTCGTTGTCGCCGAGGCGGCGCCACAGCATCGCCTCGTTGAGCGTGACCAGCGCGCGCTGGAAGTCGGTGGCGGCGAGCGTGCCGGCCAGGCGGATCGATTCGAGCGCGCTGCCGCCCGCGTTCTCGCCGGCCTTCTCGCCCGCCACGGGTGCCATCAGCCGCCCCTGCCGCGCCGCCTGCTGCGAGGCGACGAGCTGCTTCCAGAAGGCGGCGTCCTGCAGATGCACCGCGTCGGGCGGCGGCGAACCGGCGGCCTGCCGATGGCTGCGGGAGCGCAGTCCGAGGAACGAGGCGATCTCGGCAGCGGTGGCCGCGCGGCCTTCCACCAGCACGCGCACGCGCTTCGCCTCGGCGGCAGGCAGCCAGAAGGGGCCCTGGCTGCGCCGCTCGGCGTTCAGGAAGCGGGGCTCGCGCTGCGTGTCCTCGCCCCAGCCGGCATCGATGCCCCAGGCCTTGAAGTCGCGGAATGCACGGCTCACCACCATGCGCAGCGTGCTGGCGTCGGACACCTCGCCGCGCAGGTCGGCCAGCCGAACCACGCCGGCTCCGGCCTCGTGGGCATGCTGCATGCGCACCAGCAGCCACAGCGACTGGAAGGCCGCGCGGCGGCCGTTCACCGACTGCGGCGAGGTGAGTTCGATGAAGACCTGGTTGGCGTGTGGAGCTGACTTGGGCACGCCCCCGATTTGAACCTCAAAACAGGGGCGCCACGGAAGAAGATGCCGCGCGGCGCGTGGCCTCAGTACCTGTGCTCGTCCAGCAGCCGCGGCACCTCGCTGCGCCCGATGCCCAGGTCGCGAAGCTCGTGCTCGCTCATGCCGGCGAGCTGCCGCGAGTGGAGGCGCGCGCGGCGGCGATTCACCACGCGGCGGCGCCAGCCGCGCAGGGCATGGATCAGGCGTTGGTGAAAGGACGTTGGCTTCGGCGCGGTCACGGTGGGCTCCTTGGTTGGTGGGCCCATCTTCCCGCCGGGCATGCTATTGTGGAAGTTGAGAATCCTGAGACTCTCAATCAGTCTTCCTGATAGCAGCTATTTCCCGATGCGACAGCTCAACCTCGACCAACTGCGCACCCTCATCGCGATCGTCGACCTCGGTACCTTCTCGGCCGCCGCCAAGGCGCTGCACCTCGCACAGCCCACGGTGAGCCTGCACATCAGCGAGCTCGAAGCGCGCCTGGGCGCACCGCTGGTGCTGCGGGGCAACCGGCGCATCACGCCGACGGCGGCGGGCGCCGCGCTGGTGGAGCGCGGGCGCAAGCTGCTGCGCGACACCGACGACGCGGTGGAGGCGGTCAAGCGGCAGGCCGAGGGGCGGGTGGGCCGCGTGCGGCTGGGCACCTCCACCGGCGTGCTGGTCGACCTGCTGCCGCAGGTGCTGGAGGCGCTGGGCGCGGAGCACTCGGGCATCGACGTGGAGGTGAGCATCCGCGGCTCCTTCGAGGCCATGGAGCGGCTGGCCGCGGGCACGCTCGACATCGGCCTGGTCGCGATTCCGCAGCCGCCGCTGCGCGGCATCGTCGTCACGCCCTGGTGCGAGCAGCCGATGATGGCCTTCGTGCCGCGCCGCTGGAAGGCGCCGAAGCGCGTCACGCCCGCATGGCTCGCTGCGCAGCCGCTGATCTTCAACGAGGCGACCACGCACATGTACCGCCTCACGATGGAGTGGTTCGCCGCCGCCGGCTTCGCGCCGCGTGCGCGCATCGAGCTCAACTACGACGCCGCCATGCGCAGCCTGGTGTCCGCCGGCTACGGCGCGGCGCTGCTGCCGCTGCAGCAGTCGACCGACCTCGTGCCCGGCAACGACCGCATGCAGATCCTGCCCGTGAGCCCCAAGCTCACGCGCCGCGTGGGCATCGCGCACCGCCAGCATGCGCTGCTCGACGGCGCGACGCTGAGCGTGCTCGAGGTGCTGAAGAGCTTCAGCCAGGCCTGAGCATTCCGAGCCGCGCACCCATGTGCGCGAGGCGCAGGGGGAGCTTTCGCACATCGTCGGCGATGCCGTGGTCGCGCCAGCCGAAGATGCGGTGCACATAGGCATCGGCCGCACCATCCACCGCCATGCAGGCGACGCGCAAGCCGGTTGAGCGTGCCTCGGCCACGGCCTGGCGGGCATCTTCGATCAGATACGCGGGGTCGTGCACGTCGATGTCGGAGGGCGCGCCGTCGGTCACGACCAGGATCGCTCGCCGGTCGTTGGGCTCGCCATACAGGTGCGAGGCGGCATGGCGCAGCGCTGCGCCCATGCGCGTGGAGTAGCGGCCTTGCACGGCCGCGAGCGTGGCCTGCAATGCGGCGTCGGGCGGCTGGCCGAAGTCGAGCAGGCGGTAGTAGTAGACCTCCGCGCGCGTGTTCGACGAGAAGCCGTGGATCGCGAGGCGGTCGATGCCGTGCGCCGCCTTCGATGCCGCGAGCAGCAGGGCAGCCTGCTTCTCGATGTCCAGCAGCGAGAGGCCGTGCAGACCCGGATCGTTCGCCGACGCCGACAGGTCGAGCAGCACCAGCAGGCTCGATGGGCGCCGACCCTTGCCCGCTCGCATGAACAGACGCGGGTCGGGCTGCAGGCGCGCGCGGCGATCGATCATGACTTCGACGGCGGCGTCCAGGTCGACGTCGTCGCCTTCCCACTGGCGGCGCAGCCGGTGCGTGCGGTCGAGATGGCGGGCGCGGAGCGGGGCTAGCGGCGGGATGCGTTCTCCGCCGGCCATGGCCTGCTCCCGCGGCGCGCGAAGGCCTTGCCAGGCGGGCAGCTTCTCGATCACCGTGCACCAGTCGGTGCGCAGGCGCTCCAGCCTGCGGTCCCATTCGGCATAGGTGAAGCGGCCCAGTTCCGTCATCTCGTCGATGCCCTCGGGTGGCCGGTCGTCGCTGCCTGCGTTGCGCGCATCCGTTGGCGGTGGCGGCCGTGCGCCCGATTGCTGGAGCGCGATGGCCTCGTCCGGCGGCGTATCGGCGTCGCCGAAATCCCAGAGGTAGCTGTTGTCGTCGCGGTAGGGCGCGGGCACGGCGTAGTCCCGGGGCTCGAAGCGCACGCGCATCTGGCCGAGATCGTTGGCGAGGATGGAAGCGATGGCGCGGAAGGCGTCGTAGTCTTCCAGGCCCGCGCGCGCCGCGGCTTCGTCGAACAGGCGGCGAGCCTTGTTGACCCAGTGGTTGTCGTCCTGCCATGCAGGCAGCGCCAGCATGCGGTCCATGCGTGCGATGAGCGCAGCGAAGCCGAGGTCCTTCGGATCGGGCGCGGGCGCGGGCGCCTGCGATCCGGCGAACCAGCCGCGCAGGCCGGGGAACTCGCGGCACAGCAGTTGCTCGACGCGCGCGTCCTCGATCGCGGAGGCAACCGCGATGACCATGGGCTTGAGCCCGCGCGCCGGTCGCGCGGGCGTTGAGTAGCGCAAGTGCGCGACCGCATGCGCGGCCATGGCCCGGCGCAGGCTTTCCGCAGCCGCGCCTCCGGGCAGCAGCAGGCGCTTGCCGACGAGCACGGCGCGTGCGCCGGCCATGGCCTGCACTTCCACGTCGATGCCGGCGAGACCGCGGGCCAGCAGCGACAGGGCGGCATTCATCCGAACTGCGCTTCGACAAAGCCCCGCAGCGCGCTGGCCATGTCGGGGTCGTCCGTCAGTGCGCGCGTCATCGTCATCTCGCAGCTCTCGCGCGGCGTCACGCCGTCGCGGATCAGCACCCCCGCGTAGATCAGCATGCGCGTCGACACGCCTTCGTCGAGCCCCCGCTGCTTCAGCTCGCGCGAACAGCGCGCGATGGTCACCAGCCTTGCCGCGAGGTCGAGCCCCACCTGCGCCTCGTGCGACACGATCTCGGCTTCGAGCGCGCGGTCGGGGTAGTCGAACTCCAGCGCGGCGAAGCGCTGGCGCGTCGAAGGCTTCATGTCCTTGGCGCTGCTCTGGTAGCCGGGGTTGTACGACACCACGAGCTGAAAGTCCGGATGCGCACGCACCAGCTCGCCCTTCTTGTCCAGCGGAAGGACGCGCCGCGCGTCCGTCAGCGGGTGGATCACCACCGTCGTGTCCTGCCGCGCCTCCACCACTTCGTCGAGGTAGCAGATGCCGCCGTGCCGCACCGCCAGCGTCAACGGGCCGTCGTGCCAGGCCGTGCCGTCGGCGTCGAGCAGGTAGCGGCCGACGAGGTCGGAGGCCGTCATGTCCTCGTTGCAGGCCAGCGTGACCAGCGGCCGGCCCAGCGACCACGCCATGTGCTCCACGAAGCGCGTCTTGCCGCAGCCGGTGGGGCCTTTCAGGATCAGCGGCATGCGGTGGCTGTACGCCTGCCGGTACAGCGCCACCTCGTTGCCCGCGGGCCGGTAGAAAGGCTCGGTCTCGATGCGGTAGGCGGCCAGCGGATCGGCAACCACCGCGTTCATCGGTGTTGCGCCGGCTCGTTCGGAATGCCCTCGATCGGACATTCGGGCGTGCCGACCGTGCTGCGCGTGAACGACTCCACCATCTCGCGCGTGCCCTCGGGGTCGTTGATCCACTTCGTGTAGAAGTTGTACGGGCAGGCCGCCACGCCCTTGTCGCCGTCGCCCGAGTTGATGGTGCCGGTGTAGCCGCGATGCACCAGCTTGAAAAGGTGGTTCTGCGACTGGCCGTTCTTGCGCGCGTCGCGGATCAGGCCCATGGAGAGTTCGGCATAGTTGATGCCCATCTCCTCCTCGCCGCATTCGCCCAGCGTGCGGCCGTCGAAGCCGATGAGCGCCGAGTGGCCGAAGTACGAGTAGACGCCGTCGAAGCCCGCCGCGTTGGCCACCGCCACGTAGGTGTTGTTCATGAATGCCATGGCCTTCGACACCATGATCTGCTGCTCCTTGGCGGGGTACATGTAGCCCTGGCAGCGGATGATGAGCTCGGCGCCGCGCATCGCGCAGTCGCGCCAGATCTCGGGGTAGTTGCCGTCGTCGCAGATGATCAGGCTGATCTTCATGCCCTTGGGGCCTTCGCTCACGTAGGTGCAGTCGCCCGGATACCAGCCCTCGATGGGCACCCACGGCATGATCTTGCGGTACTTCTGGACGATCTCGCCCTTGTTGTTCATGAGGATCAGCGTGTTGTAGGGCGCCTTGTTCGGGTGCTCCTCGTGGCGCTCGCCGGTCAGCGAGAACACGCCCCACACGTTGGCGCGGCGGCAGGCGTCGGCGAAGATGGCCGTCTCCTCGCCGGGCACGGTGGCGGCCGTGTCGTACATCTCCTTGGCGTCGTACATGATCCCGTGCGTGGAGTATTCGGGGAACACCACCAGGTCCATGCCCGGCAGGCCCTTCTTCATGCCGACCAGCATCTCGCCGATCTTGCGCGCGTTGTCCAGCACCTCGGCCTTGGTGTGCAGGCGGGGCATCTTGTAGTTGACGACCGCGACGCCCACGCAATCGTTGCTGCTCGAAATATCACCGTGTCTCATGACGCTGCTCCTGAAGGATGGTTGATGAAGAAAGAAAACAAGAAGGCCCGGATCGGCGTTCAACCGATCCGGGCCTTCCGGTGGAGCAATGGGTTCGTGTCGTCGGAGCCGATTGTTCTCAACTCATCGCGAGCTGCACATACGTCATTTCGCTGATTGCGGCGGCAATGCGCTCAGCGCGGGCGCGCGTAGCCGGACTCGATCCACGCGCCGGCGCTGGTGGCGGTGAGCCTGAAGGCGGGCGACACGCTCACGCTGGCGAGTTCGCTGTCGTCGGCGTCGTCGTAGGCCGTGAGCGTGGCCGTGGGGTTGTCCTCGTCGGGAACGATGGCAAGCGCCACGCGCACGCGCCGGTCGTCGCGCGCGGTGACGGTCACGCTCTTGTTGAGTGTGGCGTGCAGCTGCTGCTCGTGGCGGCGGATCACTTCGGCGGCGGTCTTCACCAGCGTGGAGAAGGCGGGGCCGTCGAGCGGCTTGGGGTTCTTCTTGTCGCGGCCCATGGTCCAGGGGCCGACGAGGGCGGGCTCGGGGTCGCCGTGGCGGGTCATCTCGACGGCCCAGCCGTCGTCTTCCTCGTTCTTGATGATGCGGGCGGTCCAGCGGTCGTCGCGCCAGAGGCGGTCTTCCTGCAGGGGGAGGGTGTCGGAGTCTGTGGTCGGTTCGGTCATTCGGTTGCTGTCGTTCTGACGCGAGGCATTTTCGCCTCGGCAGCGGGGCCTCCGATGTGGCGCGCGAGGCCTTCGGCCAGCGCATCGAAGGCGACGCGGCAGCGCGGGCTGCCGCGCAGGTCCTCGTGCATCGTGACCCAGGTGTCGAGCTGCAGCGAGAAGGCGCGCGGCATCAGCCGGACCAGCCCGGGTTCTCGGCTGGCCAGCGCCACCTGGCAGATGCCGATGCCGGCACCGGCGCGTATCAGCGCCAGTTGCGTGAGGTCGCTGTCGGTGCGCACAGAGAAGGTGTCGCGCGTGAAGCCCTTGAGCGACTTGCCCGCGTTGCGCACGAAGGCCGTGGGCTGGTCGTACCCGATCAGCGAGTGGGCGGCCAGCTCTTCGAGTTTGCGCGGCGTGCCATGGCGCGCGAGATAGTCGCGATGCGCGTGGAAGCCCAGCTCGATGTTGCCGATGCGGCGCGCCACCAGCTGCTCCTGCCTGGGGCGCACCATGCGCACGGCGATGTCGGCCTCGCGCCGCAGCAGGTCCTGCACGCGGTTGGTCGACACCAGCTCGACCTTCAGCGCAGGGTGCGTCTCGCGCAGCCTCGCGACGATGGTCGGCAGCACTTCCGCGCAGACGACCTCG
This sequence comes from Variovorax sp. 22077, assembly GCF_052044195.1. Taxonomy (NCBI): domain Bacteria; kingdom Pseudomonadati; phylum Pseudomonadota; class Betaproteobacteria; order Burkholderiales; family Comamonadaceae; genus Variovorax; species Variovorax sp. 22077. Next base: position 32,903 of record NZ_JBQEQC010000018.1, on the reverse strand, counting down.
CTGGCCGACACGCGCACCACGCCGCGCACGCCTTCGCCCTGGCTGCTGGCGGCGCGCTCCAGCGAGGCGGCCGTGCTTTCCATGGCCTCCGCATGCGTGCGCAGCGCCAGCGCCACCTCCGTGGGCAGCAGCCCCGTCTGCGAACGCGTGAAGAGCACGGTGCCCAGCGCCTCCTCGAGCGCCGCCACGTGGCGCCCGACCGTGGGCTGGGTGATGCCGAGGGCGCGTGCCGCGCCCGAGAGCGAGCCCTCGCGCAGCACGCTCAGGAAAGTGCGGTAGAGCTCCCAGCCGATGTTCGAAGTCATACATAAATGTATGGCCGGTAGCTCATGTTCGGCAATTCCAGTGGAGCCGGCGCGGTTCCAGAATTCTTCCATCGGCAACAACTTCTGGAGCATTCCATGGCAAACGACACGGTCCTGGTTCTCGGCGCAACGGGCGGCATCGGCGGCGAAGTGGCCCGGCAGCTGCGCGATGCAGGCTGGCAGGTGCGCGCGCTGAAGCGCGACGCGCAGGAAGGAAAGCGCGAAGGCATCACCTGGCTGGCCGGCGACGCGATGGACGAACAGGCGGTGCGCCGCGCCGCCCGTGGCTGCTCGGTCATCGTGCACGCGGTCAACCCGCCGGGCTACCGCAACTGGTCGCAGCTGGTGCTGCCGATGCTCGACAACACCATCGCCGCCGCCAAGGCCGAAGGCGCGACCATCGTGCTGCCGGGCACGGTCTACAACTTCGGTCCCGACGCCTTCCCGCTGCTGGCCGAGGACTCGCCGCAGCGCCCGCTCACCCGCAAGGGCGCGATCCGCGTCGAGATGGAGCGGCGCCTGGAAGAGGCCAGCCGCCAGGGCGCGCGCGTGCTGATCGTGCGTGCCGGCGACTTCTTCGGCCCGAAGGCGGGCAACAACTGGTTCTCGCAGGGGCTGGTGAAGGTGGGGCAGCCCGTGCGGGCCGTGAGCTATCCCGGCAGCGCCGGCGTCGGCCACCAGTGGTCGTACCTGCCCGACGTGGCGCGCACCATGGTCGAGCTGCTCGCGCGACGCGACCGGCTGGAGCCCTTCGCCCGCTTCCACATGGCCGGCCACTGGGACGCGGACGGCACGCGCATGAGCGATGCCATCCGCAAGGTGGTGGCGCGCCGTACCGGTGCCAGGGTCGGCGTGTTGGCCTTCCCGTGGTGGCTGCTGACGCTGGCTTCGCCCTTCGTCGTCACGTTCCGGGAAATGCGCGAGATGCGCTACCTGTGGCGCACGCCGGTGGCGATGGACAACGCGAAGCTGGTGGCCTTCCTCGGCCGCGAGCCGCACACGCCGCTGGAGGAAGCCGTGGAAACGGCGCTCGACGGCATGGGCTGCCTGGCTGCAGCACCGGTGGCCGCGGCCGCCTGATCGCCTGATCGCCTGATCGCCTGGGGCAACGGCTCAGAAGACCGAGAGCCCCGTGCGCGCCACGAAGAGTTCGAGCGCCTTCATTCCCAGCAGCGAATTGCCGGTGGCGTCGAGCGCGGGCGACCACACGCACAGCGTGAGCCTGTCGGGCACCACCGCGACGATGCCGCCGCCCACGCCGCTCTTGCAGGGCAGGCCGATGGAGAAGGCCACGTCGCCCGCCGCGTCGTAGGTGCCGCAGGTGAGCATCAGCGCATTGATGCGGCGCGTCTGCCGCTCGCCCGTGACCTCGGGCTCTCCGTCGAGGGGATGCGCACCGTCGCGGCACAGGAAGGCGGCGGCGCGCGCGAGCTGGCGGCAGCTCATGCGCAGCGCGCACTGGTGGAAGTAGGTGTCCAGCACGGTCTCGACGTCGTTGTCGATCTTGCCGAAGCTCTTCATGAAGTTGGCCAGCGCGATGTTGCGAAAGCCGGTATCGGCCTCCGACTGCGCCACCTCGTCGTCGAAGGCGACGGGTTCGCCGCACAGGCTCGACATGAGTGCGAGGATGTCGGCCTTGGCGCTGCCGCCCGCGGCCCTGGCCTGGCTCACCAGCCGGTCGGCGACCGCGATGGCGCCCGCATTGATGAAGGGGTTGCGCGGCTTGCCCTGTTCGTTCTCCAGTTGCACCAGCGAGTTGAACGGGTTGCCCGAGGGCTCGCGGCCGATGCGCTCCCACAGCGCGTCGCCCATGCGCTGCATGGCGAGCGTGAGCGTGAAGAGCTTCGACACGCTCTGGATGGAGAAGGGCGTCTCGAAGTCGCCCGCGCCGGCTTCCTCGCCCTCGCAGGTGCGCAGCGCGATGCCGAACTGCCGCGCATCGACGCGCGCGAGCGCCGGAATGTAGCTGGCGACCTTGCCGCCCTGGCCGAGCTGTGGGCGCAGGGTGGCGACGATCTCGTCGAGGACGGGCTGGAACCAGGTGGCGGTGTTGCTGCTGCTTATGCGCTGCGTTGTACCGCAGGCCGCCGGTTGACCAGCACGATGCCCAGCGCCACGCCGACCAGCGCCACGATCAGCTGCGCCGTGAGCGGCTCCTTCAGCAGCGCCACGCCGAACACCAGCGCGAACAGCGGCGTGAGAAAGGTGAAGGACGACATCTGCGTGGCCGGGTAGTGCCGCAGCAGCCACATCCACGCGAGATAACTCGCGAAGGCGCCCACCACCGTCTGCAGCCCGATGGAGGTCCAGGCCCAGGCGGAATACGAGAAGCCCCAGTGCTCGCCCAGCACCAGCGAGAGCACCGGGCACGCCGCCGCCGTGACGGCGACCTGATAGAACAGCGTCTTCTCCGCGCTGGCCGTGGCCAGGCGCGTGGTGCGCAGCGTGAGCGTGGTCAGGCCCCAGAGCATGCCGGCCGCCAGCGCCATGCCGTCGCCGATGAGCTGCGACGAACTCATGTGGGCGAAGCCCTCGCTGAAGGCCAGCACCACGCCCGAGAAGGCGATGAAGAGCCCCAGCCACTGGAAGCCGCGCAGCCGCTCGGCCGGCACCCAGCGCGGCAGCAGCAGCGAGACCCAGAAGGGCGCCGTGTAGAGGAACACCGTGAGCCGCGAGGCGCTGGTGTGCTGCAGCCCCAGGTAGATGCCGGCGAATTCGCCAGAGAACAGCAGCCCGGCCAGAAGCCCCGGCCACAGCGTGCCGTCGCGCTCGAAGAGCGGCACGCGCCGCCACACGCACCACAGCCACAGGAGCGCCGTCGCGCCGACCATGCGGATGGAGGCCTGCCACATCGGCGGCACCTCGGTCACGGTGGTCTTGATGAGGATCTGCTGCAGGCCCCAGAAGGCGCAGCAGGCGATGAGAAGGCCGACGGCGAGGCCGTCGAGATGGGTCTTGCGCTGGATCATTCGGGGCGGTCGCTCGAAACGGGGTGGCGGCGGTTGGCCGCCGAATTCATCCGATGATCGTATCGTGTCCGGGCAACCCGCGTGGGCTCACTGGGCAAATGCATCCAGCGCCGGCAGCGGCGCCTGCCGCTCGAAGCGCTGGCCGATGGCCTGCAGCGCGGCTTCCAGGAACTGCAGGAACATGCCCATGGCCACCGAGGTCGTCTGGCCCGAGCGCTGGTAGAGGCAGCTGAACGAGCGCGCGCCCGCGTCGGCCAGGCCGGTCCACACCAGCGTGCCGCGCTCCACGTCCTCGGCCACGTTCTCGGGAATGAGGAAGCCGATGCCGGTGCCTCCCGCCACGAGGCGCCGCACCATCGCGACCGAGCTGGTCTCCACCAGCGGGCGCACCTTGCGGTGCTCGCGGTGGTCGATCTGGTCGACCATGGCGCGCAGCTCGGTGTCGGGCGTCATGAGGATCAGCGGGTGGTCCAGGCAGTCGCGCAGCCGCGGCAGCTTCCCCAGCGCCGCCAGCGGGTGGCCCGGCGGCGTGACCAGCCCCAGGTGCTGCGGAAAGCTGCGGATCTCCTCCACGCCCGGCGGCGGCTTGCGGCGCAGGCAGAAGCCGATGTCCGATTCGCCGTTGGCCACCCACTTCAGGATGTTCTCGCCGCTGCCCGAGCGCACGCCGTAGGTCACGCCGGGGTAGTTCTTCATGGCCGTCTCGATGACCTCGGGCACCAGCTGCTCGGCCGAGGAATGCGGCACCGCCAGGTTGATGTGGCCGCGCCGCAGCGAGCGCAGGTCTTCCACCTGCGCCAGCGCGTTGTCGAAGTCGCGCTGCCCGCGCCGCACGGCGGCCACCATGATCTCGCCGGCCGTGGTCAGCTGCATGCCGCGCGGCAGCCGGTCGAAAAGGGGCGTGCCCACCTGCTCCTCGAGGTTGAGCACCTGCTGATGGACCGCGGCGGCCGTGAGGTGCAGCGCCTCTGCCGCCTTTCGCACCGAGCCGCGGCGGGCCACTTCGTCGAAACAGCGGAAGGTCTGGGAGATGGCGCGCATGGTCGCGGAGTGTATGGATTTTCTATACGCGCTGTACGAAACAAACAGATTTTCCTGACGGGCGATGTGGCCTAGATTCGCACCGTCATCCAATATTCCGAGGTTCGTTCCCGTGACCACCACCACCGTCGACCAGATCACCCAGCGCCGCCGCGGCACCGGCCTGATCGCCCACGACCCGGCGCTGAGCGCCGGCGGCTACACCCTGATCGCGCCGCAGACCGACGACGGCAACGTCTACCTGGTCGACATCGAAGGCCGTGTCGTCCACCAGTGGAAGATGCCGGTGCGCCCGGGCCGCGCGGCCGTGATCCTTCCCAACGGCAACCTCGGCTACAACGGCAACCACGCCGATTCGCCCGAGATCTACCCGGCCTGGTCGCTGTGGCACGGCGGCGATTTCTACGAGGCCACGCCCGAGGGCGAGATCGTCTGGCGCTTCCAGGACCCGACCCATCACCACGACGCCCGCTGGCTGGCCAACGGCCACCTGCTGTACGCCGGCTGCGCGCCCGTGCCGGCCGGCTTCGCCGAGCGGGTGCCCGGCGGCACCGCCCACGGTCCGGACGAAACCATGTACGGCGACGTGATCCGCGAAGTCGACCGCGACGGCAGGCTCGTGTGGGAATGGAAGGCCTGGGAGCATCTGGCGCCGGAAGACTTCCCCATCCACCCCGGCTTCGGCCGCACCCACTGGCCGCTGGTGAACGGGCTCGACGTGACGGCCGAGGGGCTGGTGCTCATGAGCCTGCGCACGACCTCGGGCATCGTCGGCATCGACCGCGCCACCGGCGGCGTGAAGCTGCACATCCCGCCGTCGGTGCTGTCGCACCAGCATGCGCCCGTCGCGCTGGACAACGGCAACATTCTTGCTTTCGACAACGGCAACTTCCGCACCGGCAAGCATGTGGCGTTCTCGCGCGTTCTCGAAATCGACCCGGCCTCCAACGAGGTCGTGTGGCAGTACGCGGACGAGCTGGTCAACGCCTTCTACACCGCCTACATGGGCAGCGCGCAGCGCCTGCCCAACGGCAACACGCACGTCACCGAGTCGGCCACGGGGCGCCTGTTCGAGGTCACGCCGGCCGGCGAGGTGGTGTGGGAGTACGTGATCCCCTGGTTCGCCGAATACCCCGACGAGGCCGCGCGCAAGTACGTGCCCGGCCGCCAGAACAGCGTGTTCCAGACCTTCCGCTACACCGCGGCGCAACTTCCCTGGCTCAAGGTTTCCGCATGACGACGTCTTCTTCCTTCTCGCTTCGCCGCCTCCTGCTCGCGCTGGCTGCGGCGCTGCCCTTCGCGGCGCAGGCCGCCGACGCGCCCAAGCCGGTGCGCATCCTCAGCAACTGGTTCGCCCAGCCCGACCAGGCCGGCTACTGGCAGGCCCAGCAGGACAAGCTCGGCCGCGAAGCCGGCATCGAGATCAGCGTGCTGCAGGGCGGCCCGAAGATCCAGACCATCCCGCAGGTGGCCTCGGGCCAGGCCGAGTTCGGCATCGGCAACGCCGACGACGTGCTGCTGGCCCGCCTGCGCGGCGCGCCGGTGCGCGCGGTGTTCGCGCACCTCGACTACGTGCCCTACACGCTGGTCTACCACGCCGACCCGGCCGTGAAGTCCATCGCCGACCTGCAGGGCCGCACCTTCGCGGTGAACATCGGCAATGCCTACTGGGAGTGGACGAAGAAGCAGTACAAGCTCGCGGGCACGCGCGAGATCCCGGTGAGCGGCGACCTCGGCCTGTTCCGCAACGATCCGAAGATGGTGCAGCAGGGCTATTCGCTCTTCCTGCCCGCGCGCATGGCCGCGGCCGGCGTGCAGGTGCAGCAGATCACGCTGGCTTCGCTGGGCTACCGGCCCTACGACGTGCTCTTCACCACCGACGACATGATCCGCAAGAACCCCGCGCTGGTGAAGGCCACCATCGCCGCGGTGCAGAAGGGCTGGGCCAACTACGTGCGCAACCCGCAGGGGCTCAAGCCGCTCATCACCGGCATGAACAAGCAGATGACGCCCGAGGTCTACGACGCGGCCAACAAGGAAATGATCGAGACGCTGATCTCGCACGACCTCGGCCGCATCGGCTGCATGACGGACGCACGCTGGAGCGAACTCGCGGGCCAGCTGCGCAGCGTCGGCTTCCTGCCCGCTGGCTTCGACGCGAAGCAGGGCTACGACCGCACGCTGGTGCCGGGCTGCAACCCATGAGCGGCGCGGCCGTCGGGCTGGAGGGCGTGGGGGGGGGTGGTGCGGAGAGCAAGGAGGGTGG
>NZ_JBQEQC010000018.1:0-26312 GCF_052044195.1 Variovorax sp. 22077 | reverse complement strand
CGGGATGGGGGGCGTGTCGAAGCGTTTCGACACGCGCAAGGATGGCGGGCTGCTGGCGCTGGACACGGTCGACTTCGCGCTGCGCCCGGGAGAGTTCGTCTCCATCGTCGGGCCCTCGGGCTGCGGCAAGTCAACCCTGCTGCGCATCATGGCGGGGCTGGTCGCGCCGAGCACCGGGCGCTGCACGCGGCCCGACGGCATCGAGACCGCCTTCGTGTTCCAGGAGGCCGCGCTGCTGCCTTGGCGCAACGTGGAGCGCAACGCGCAGCTGCTGATGGAGCTCGAAGGCCACCCGCCCCAAAGCTATCGCCCGCGCGCTGCCGAGGCACTGAAGCTGGTGGGGCTCGCGGGCTTCGAGAAGTCGTATCCGCACCAGCTCTCGGGCGGCATGCGCATGCGGCTGTCGCTGGCCCGCGCACTCGCTCTGCGCCCCGGACTGCTGCTGCTCGACGAGCCTCTGGCGGCCGTCGACGAACTCACGCGCGACGTGTTGCAGGAGGAGCTCTCGTCGCTGTGGCGGCAGGCCGGCTTCACCGGCGTGCTGGTGACGCACAACGTGCACGAGGCGGTGTATCTCTCGAACCGGGTGGTGGTGATGTCGCCGCGGCCGGGACGCATCCTCGACGTGATCGACGTGCCCTTCGCATTTCCGCGTGCGCCCGAGCTGCGCGCCAGCGCGGACTTCGCGGCGCTCACCGGACAGGTGACGGCGGTGCTGCGCGCGCAGCATCATGCGCAGGCGGTCGCCTGAGGAAACGACGATGACGCGTTCTTCCTCATCTTCTTCCTCGCCTGCCCTGGCCTTCGCACGCAACGCCGGCCCCGTGCTGGTGGTCGCGCTGCTCGCCATCGGCTTCTGGTGGCTGCTGAGCGCCACCGTCTACCAGGGCAAGGGCTACCTGCTGCCATCGCCGCAGGAGGTCGCGGCCGCCACCGTGGAGAACGCCGCAACGCTCGCGGGTGCGACGCTCTCCACGCTGAAGGAGGCGCTGCTGGGCTACGCGCTGGCCATCGTCGTCGGCATCGCGGGCGCTGCGGTGCTGGCGCAGTCGCGGCTGCTGGAGCGCAGCCTGTATCCGTACGCGGTGCTGCTGCAGACCGTGCCGGTGGTGGCGATCGCGCCGCTCATCGTGCTCTGGTTCGGCTACAACGAGCTGTCGGTGGTGATCGTGAGCTTCATCATGTCGCTCTTCCCGATCATCAACAACACGATGCTGGGCCTGCGCTCCACCTCGCGCAATCTCGCGGAGCTGTTCGCGCTGCACCGCGCGGGCGGGCTGGTGTCGTTCTGGAAGCTGCGGCTGCCGGGCGCGCTGCCGCACATCTTCGCGGGGCTGCGCATCTCGGCGGGGCTGTCGGTGATCGGCGCCATCGTGGGCGAATTCATCATCGGCTCGGGCAATGCCGAAGGCGGGCTCGGCGTGCAGATCGTGTTCGCGCAGGGGCGCATGTACACCGCGCTGCTGTTCGCCGAGGTGATCGCGGCGACGCTGCTGGGCTTTCTCTTCTTCCTGGTGGTGAGCGCGATCGGCCGGCTGCTGCTGCGGCACTGGCACGAATCGGCGCTGGGAAGCTAGCCAGCCTCGCCGCCTTTCTCTGTCTCTATCTGGCGGATGCCACCGGATAGGGCGGCTTGCCCCGCGTACCCGTCATCAGGTCGGGCACCACCGTCTCCACGTCGGGCACCGCGCGCGCGGCGCGTTCCAGCTTCCTGGCGAGCGCCGCGTCCGGCACGCAGCCCTGCAGGTAGACCCAGCGGCGCTGGATGACCACCCAGACGCTGCCCTTCCTCACCCCCGGTACGGCCAGCAGCGCGGCGCGCACCTTGGGCGCGAGCGGCTTGTCGTAGCGGTAGGCGTTGCTGTCGGCGCACTTGCCGGCCAGCCAGCAGGTGGTGCCGCGCTCCAGCCGCGAGTGGGTCTGCAGGCGGCGCTCCTCGGTCGTATAGAACGGGCCCTCAGGCACGGCGCAGGCCGGCAGGCCCGAGGAGATCTGGAAGAACGGGTCGTCGAACCAGTTCTGCTTGACCGGCCCGTTCGCTTCCTGCGCCGTACCGGCCTGCGCGGCGAGCAGCAGGACAAGCAGGAGCGCAGGGCGAAGCGTCACAAGGGATGCTCTGTGTAGAAGCGCCCGCCGTGGAAGAGCAGCGGCGAGGCGCCTGCATCGTGCGAGCAGCGCTCCACCTCGCCCACGAAGATCACGTGGTCGCCTTCGTCGTAGCGGCTGCGGTTGAAGCACTCGAAGCTGGCTGCAGCGCCCACGAGCACCGGCGCGCCGCCCAGGCCTTCGGTGTAGGCCACGTCGGCCCAGCGGTCGATGTTCTTGGCGGCGAAGCGCTCGGCCAGCGCCTTCTGGTTGGCCGCGAGGATGTTCACCGTGTAGTGCGAGCCGGCGCTCAGCGCGGGCATCGAGCCGGCCGCGCGAGACAGGCTCCACAGCACCAGCGGCGGGGTCAGCGAGACCGAATTGAAGGAGTTGGCAGTGAGGCCGACCAGCGTGCCGTTCGCCGCGCGCGCGGTCACGACGGTGACGCCGGTGGCGAACATGCCGAGGGCTTCACGGAACTCGTCGGACGAAAAGGAGGGCGGCTGGGCCCGGCGGGGAGTGGTCACGGAAAAAGAAGCAAAGGCCGGATGCGGGAGGCCCATTTTGGCTCAGCGCCCGCCGGCCTGCCCGCCGGGGCTCATCAACTCGGTCACCAGCCGGGTATAGGCGGCTGCGGCCGGGGAGGGCGTGCGCGCCGCCAACGTGACGAGGCTGTAGTGCGTCTGCATGCGCTCCAGGCCCGCCACCGGCAGGGGAACCAGCGTGTCGGTGTCGTGGCCCGGATGGCTGGGGACAGGCGCGACCGGCGCGAGGATCACCGCGCCGGCCGTGAGTGCCAGGTGCCGCAGCGTGCCGGTGTCGTCGCAGGTCACGTTGAAAACGCCGCGGTCGCCGCGCGGGGCGAGCCGGTCGAACTGCAGCGCCACCTCGGCCGGCAGGCGCGGGCCGGCGACGGGATGGTCCATGAGCTTTTCGAGGCGCACGGGCTGCGGCCTGAGCTTGAGCAGCGGGTGCTTCGGCCGCACGAAGAAGGACACCGGCAGGTTGGGCAGCCGCGCGAGCTTCAGGCCGGGCTGCTGCTTCGTCAGGTCGCGCGTGTCGGCCACGAACAGGTCGAGTTCGCGGCGGTGCAGGCGCTCGCACAGCGTGGCGGTGTCGGCCACCTCCATGCGCATCTGCAGCTGTGGATGGCGCTGCGTCATGAGCGACAGCGCGGCGCGGCCCAGCGTGCCGGCGGCGAAGGGGCCGAAGCCGACCGCGAGGCTGCCGATGGCCAGCCCTTCGAGCTGCAGCACGTCGCGCGCGATCTGCTGCGCGTCGGCCAGCAGCTCGCGCGCGCGTGCCAGCACCAGCTCGCCGGCCTGGGTGAAGCGCACGCTGCCGTAGGCGCGGTCGACCAGGCGGGCCTGCAGGCTTTCCTCCAGGCTCTCGATGCTGCGCGAGAGGGCGGGCTGCGAAAGATGCACCGCCTGGGCCGCGCGGCCGAAGCTGCCCTGGTCGGCGAGGGCGACGAGATGCTGGAACTGGCGCAGCTGCATTTTGCGTTTTAGTTAAAAAGAACGCGCATATTTTGCATTTGCCAGTGATTCGGTCGCTTCGCAGAATCGCCGGATGACTTCTTCCTTGCCAGCTTCTCCTTCGTCCTTCTCCGCCGCGCTCGTCGCCCTTGCATGCGCGCTGGCCGCACCGTCCGCCACCTTCGCGCAGGCCGCGCCCAAGGCGCCCGAGCCCTCCACGCTCAAGGCCAATGCCGAGATGGCGAAGACGCTGCCCTTCGCCAACCGGCAGGACTTCGAGGACGCGATGCACGGCTTCGTCGGCACCGTGCCCGACGCGCTGGTGCCGGGCGCCGGCGTGCGCCCCGTCTGGAGCATGAAGCCCTACGACTTCCTCAAGGCGGACGCGCCGGCCGACACCGTCAACCCCAGCCTGTGGCGGCAGGCGCAGCTCAACGCGATCCACGGCCTGTTCAAGGTGACCGAGCGCGTCTACCAGGTGCGCGGCTTCGACATCGCCAACATGACCATCGTGGAAGGCGACAGCTCGCTGATCGTCATCGATCCGCTGCTGGCCGCCGAGACCGCGCGCGCCGCGCTCGAGCTCTACTACCAGCACCGCCCGCGCAAGCCTGTGGGCACGGTGATCTACACGCACGGCCACGCCGACCACTTCGGCGGCGTGAAGGGCGTCGTCGACGAGGCCGACGTGAAGGCCGGCAAGGCGCAGGTGCTCGCGCCCTCGGGCTTCATGGAAACGGCCGTGGCCGAGAACATCCTCGCGGGCAACGCGATGAGCCGGCGCTCGCAGTACCAGTTCGGCACGCTGCTGCCGCCGGGTCCGCGCGGGCAGGTCGACACCGGCCTGGGCAAGGCGCTGGCGCGCGGCACCATGTCGCTGATCGCGCCCACCTCCACCATCGACAAGCCGACGGAGGAGCGCACCATCGACGGCGTGCAGTTCGTCTTCAGGCTGGTGCCGGGCTCCGAGGCGCCGTCGGAAATGCTCATGTACCTGCCGCAGTTCCGCGTGCTCAACATGGCGGAGGACGTGACGCACAACATGCACAACCTCTACACCATCCGCGGCGCGGAGGTGCGCGACGGCAACCTGTGGTCGAAGTACATCGACGAGGCCCGCGTGGCCTTCGGCGGCAAGGCCGAAGTGCTGATCGCCCAGCACCACTGGCCGACCTTCGGGCAGGACCGGATCGTCGACCTGCTGAAGAAGCAGCGCGACATGTACAAGTTCATCAACGACCAGTCGCTGCGCCTGCTCAACCAGGGCTACACCGCGGCCGACATCGCCGAGACGCTGCGCATGCCAGCGAGCCTGGAGCAGGAGTGGTCCGCGCGCGGCTACTACGGCACGCTGCGGCACAACGCCAGGGCCGTCTACCAGAAGTACCTGGGCTGGTACGACGCCAACCCCGCCAACCTGAACCCGCTGCCGCCGGTGGCCTATGCGAAGAAGACCGTCGAGTACATGGGCGGCGCCGATGCGGTGCTGGCGCGCGCCCGTAAAGACTTCGGCAAGGGCGAGTTCCGCTGGGTGGCCAGCGCGATGAGCCAGCTCGTGTACGCCGACCCGACCAATCGCGCGGCCCGCGAGCTGGGCGCCGATGCGCTCGAGCAGATGGGCTACCAGTCGGAAGCCGGGACCTGGCGCAGCGCCTACCTGGTGGGCGCGATGGAGCTGCGCAACGGCGTGCCGAAGATCGCGGGCGGCAACAGCGCCAATGCCGATTCGCTCAAGGCCGTGAGCAACGACCTGTTCTTCGACTTCCTGGGCGTGCGGCTGAACGCCGCCAAGGTCGAGGGAAAGAAGATGGCCATCAACTGGAACTTCACCGATTCCAACGAGCAGTTCGTGCTGACGCTGGAGAACTCCGCGCTCACGCACATCGCCGGCCGCCAGCCCGACGCCGACGCCACGGTGACGCTGAACCGCGCCACGCTAGACGCGATCACGCTGAAGGAAACGAGCTTCCCGGCGGCGGTGCTCGCAGGCAAGGTGAAGATCGACGGCGACCGCGCGAAGCTGGCGGAGCTGATGTCGATGCTCGACACCTTCGAGCCGATGTTCCCGATCGTCGAGCCGAAGGCTCAGCCGAAGAACCAGTAGCAGACCGCGACGGCAGCCACCACGCCCGCCAGCTCGGCCAGCAGCGCGCACGACACCGCGTGCCGCGTGCGCTGGATGCCGACCGCACCGAAGTACACCGCCAGCACGTAGAAGGTGGTCTCGGTGCTGCCCTGGATGGTGGCGGCCACCAGGGCAGGGAAGCTGTCGACGCCGTGGCTCTTCATGGTCTCGATCAGCATCGCGCGCGCCGCGCTGCCCGAGAAGGGCTTGACCAGCGCGGTGGGCATGGCGTCGACGAAGCGTGCGTCGAGCCCCGCCGCCGTCACCAGCCAGCGCAGGCCGCCGAGCGCGAAGTCGAGCGCGCCCGAGGCGCGCAGCACGCCGATGGCGCACAGCATCGCCACCAGGTAGGGCAGCAGGTTCTTCGCGATGTCGAAGCCTTCCTTCGCGCCCTCGATGAAGCATTCGTACACCTTGATGCGCCGGATGGCGCCCGCCAGCAGGAACACGACGATCACGCCGAACAGCGTGAGGTTGCCCAGCAGCGACGACAGCGAGGCGATGGCCGCCGCCGAGAGCGTGCCCAGCAGCGCCATGAAGCCGCCCAGCAGCAGCGCGCCCGGCAACAGGTAGGCCAGCACCACCGGGTCCCACAGCCGCAGCCGCTGCGCCACCGCCACCGACAGCAGCCCGACCAGCGTGGAGGCGCTGGTGGCCAGCAGGATCGGCAGGAACACCAGCGTCGGGTCGCCCGCGCCCTGCTGGGCCCGGTACATGAAGATGGTGACCGGCAGCAGCGTCAGCGACGAGGCATTGAGCACGAGAAAGAGGATCTGCGCGTTGGTGGCCGTCACAGGGTCGGGGTTCAGCCGCTGCAGCTCGCGCATCGCCTTCAGGCCGATGGGCGTGGCCGCGTTGTCCAGCCCGAGCGCGTTGGCCGCGAAGTTCATGGTGATGAGGCCCAGCGCCGGGTGCCCCGCGGGCACGCCCGGCATGAGCCGCCGGAAGAGCGGCCCCAGCAGCCGCGCGAGCCAGCCGACCAGCCCCGCCGCCTCGGCGATGCGCAGGAAGCCCAGCCACAGCGTCAGCGTGCCGAACAGCAGCACCATCACCTCGACCGCCAGGCGCGCCATCGCGAACAGCGCCTCGACCAGCGCCGCGAACACCGTCGGGTCGCCGCCCACGAGCCACCGGCCCAGCGCCGCCAGCGTCGCCACCCCGAAGAAACCCAGCCACAAGCCGTTGAGCACGCTTCTTTTCCTTTTGTTTCGCTTCGATGATAGGCCCGCCATCGCGGGCCGCCGCGAGCTACAGTTCGGCCCATGCGCGCCTCCACCGTCCGTCGATTCGCCGCCTTCGCCCTGGGCGCCGCCGCCCTCTGGCTGGCGGGCTGTGCGAGCCTGCCGCCGCCGCAGCCGCGCCCGGTGGTCACGGCCTTCACCGACGTGGCGCAGACCGAGCTCGGACAACTCGCCGCCAAGGGGACGCCCGGCGGGTCGACCTCGCTCTCGGGCTTCAGGCTGCTGCCGGAGGCAGCCTTCGCGTTCGACGCGCGCATCTCGCTCGCGCGGCACGCCGAGAAGTCGCTCGACGTGCAGTACTACCTGATCCAGAAGGACGACGTCGGCCTGCTGTTCCTCAAGGAGCTGCGCGAGGCCGCAGCGCGCGGCGTGCGCGTGCGGCTGCTGGTGGACGACCTCTACACCGGCGGCGAGGACGAGGTGTTCAGCACGCTGTCGGCCTTCCCGAACATCGAGGTGCGGCTGTTCAACCCGCTGCCCTCGCGCGCCGATTCGCTGGCGACGCGGCTGCTGTTCTCGCTGAGCGACTTCGGCCGCATCAACCATCGCATGCACAACAAGCTGCTGGTGGCCGACAACAGCTTCGCGGTCTCGGGCGGGCGCAACATCGCCAACGAATACTTCATGCGCAGCACGGCGGCGAACTTCATCGACATGGACGTGCTCTCCAGCGGCCCGGTGGTGCGCCAGATGTCCGAGGGCTTCGACCGCTACTGGAACAGCGAGCACGTGCGCCCCATCGAGCAGATCGCGCCGCTGCGCATGCCCGTGGAGCAGGCGCAGAAGCGCTTCGACGAGATCGCGCGCACCGCGGTGCCCGACGTGGCCATGCACCAGCGCGACGTGCTCGACAAGTCGCCCGTGGGGCAGCAGCTCATCGCCGGCAACGTGGAGCGCTACTGGGCGCCGTCGACGCTGTTCGTGGACGACCCCGAGAAGATCACGCGCAAGGCCGACGCCGCCTACGCCGGCAGCGTGACGGAGGGCGCGCTCAGCGTCATCAATTCGGCCGAGCGCGAGGTGAAGATCGGCTCGCCGTACTTCATTCCGGGCGCGCGCGGCATGGCGATGATGAAGAAGGCCATCGACCGTGGCGGCCGCATCACGGTGGTGACGAACTCGCTGGGCGCCACCGACGAGCCGCTGGCCTATGCGGGCTACGAGCGCTACCGCGCCGACATGCTGAAGATCGGCGTCACCATCTACGAGATCGCGCCCACGCTCACCGGGCGCTCGGGGCGCTTCGGCGACTTCGGCAAGTCGATCAGCCGGCTGCACGCCAAGCTGGCGATCGTCGACGACGAGCGCTTCTTCATCGGCTCGATGAACCTCGACCACCGCTCGGCTGCGGTCAACACCGAGATCGGGCTGGTCATCGACAGCCCCGAGCTGGTGAAGGACTACGACCGGCTCATGAGCGGCGAGCGCGTGAACCTCGGCTACCGCCTGCGCCTGGGCCCCGACGGCCGGCGCGTCCAGTGGCTGGAGTACGACGACGCCGGCGGCGACATCGTCCACGAGGACGAACCGGGCGAGTTCCTCTGGCTGCGCTTCAAGAACTGGCTGCTGCTGCCCATCGTGGGCGAAGAGCTGCTGTAGCCGTTCTTTTGCCTCCTGCGCTCTCCGCGCCCCCCTGGCGCACCGTGGCCGTGTAATACGGATTGCACACTGGCCCTCTAGATTGCGGCGTCCCACGACACAACAACCAGAGGGATTCCCCGATGCGCACCACCCCCACCGCGGCCCCCGCGCCGCGCGCCATGCCCGACCTGCGCTGGCTTGCCGGCCTGGCCTGCACCGCCATCCTGCTGCAGGGCTGCAACGGCGGCGACAACGGCCAGTCGATTGTCCTGGGGCCGCCGGTGCCCCCAGCACCCGCTCCGGCGCCTGCGCCGGCTCCCGCGCCCGCCCCGCAGTCCGACGCCGCCTCGGCCGACGCCAACCTGCAGGCCACGTGGGTGGAGATCGGCGACAACAACGCCGCCATCGCGCGCGCCATCACCGGCTACACCGCGCCGGCCTCGGCCATCACGGCCGACGCCAATGCCGTGTGCCCGCAGATCACGGTGGACGGCAAGACGACGCGCATGACCCTGCGCGTGGCCGCCGGCACGATGGCGCTGCGCACCACCGCCAGCGACCCGGCCGATTCCAAGCCCTCCGCCTTTCCCGTGTCGGCCTGCGAGACCACGCTGCCGACCGACGCGAAGCAGGCCGCCATCGGCACCCGCACCCTGCCACTGCCCAAGGCCGAGCCGCAGCGCGTGCTGGTGCTCGCCGACACCGGCTGCCGCCTGAAGAAGGCCGACAAGGCCTACCAGCCCTGCAACGACAGCACGGTATGGCCCTTCGCGCCGATCGCAGCCACCGGCGCCGGATTCAACCCCGACCTGGTGCTGCACATCGGCGACTACCACTACCGCGAGAACGTCTGCCCCGACGACATCGCCGGCTGCAAGGACAGCCCCTGGGGCTACGGCTGGGACACCTGGCAGGCCGACTTCTTCAAGCCGGCGGCACCGCTGCTGGCCAAGGCACCGTGGATCGTGGTGCGCGGCAACCACGAGGAATGCGCACGCGGCGGCCAGGGCTGGATGCGCTTCCTCGATCCGCGCCCGTATGCCGACAAGCGCTCGTGCAACGACCCGGCCAACGACAGCACCGGCAACTACTCCGAGCCCTACGCGGTGCAGCTGGGCACGGGGTCGCAGGTCATCGTGTTCGACTCGGCCAAGGCCGGCAAGGTGGCGCTGGCGACCAACGATCCGCAGTTCATCGCCTACCAGAAGCAGTTCCAGACCGTCGCGACGCTGGCCGCCAAGCCCGGCATCACGACCACGATGTTCACCAACCACCATCCCATCCTGGCCTTCGCGCCGGTCGCGGGCCAGACCCCGGCCTCGGGCAACCTCGCGCTGCAGTCTGTGATGGGCAACCTCAACCCCAAGGCCTACTACCCGAGCGGCGTGCACATCGCGCTGCACGGCCACGTGCACGACTTCCAGGCGCTGAATTTCGCCACCGACCATCCCGCGACGCTGGTGTCCGGCAACGGCGGGGACAACCTCGACGTGGCGCTGCCCGATCCGCTGCCCGCCGGCACGGCGCCCGCGCCCGACGTGACGGTCGACCGCATCACGCACCACAGCAGCTTCGGCTTCATGCTGATGGAGCGCAAGGCGTCGCCCGCCGTGGGCTGGACTTTCAAGGCCTACACGGTGGCGGGCAAGCTGCTCGCCACCTGCCAGCAGACCGGCCGCACGCTGGCCTGCGACAAGACCGGCTTCCTGACGCCGTGACGATGCGCGCCGCGCCGCGCCGGCGATGACGGCTGCCTGCGTAGCCTGGGCGGGCGCTGCCGCCGTCGCCCTTGCCGCGACCACTACCGTGGAGATCAACCCGGGCGGCCCGCCGAGCGTGGTCGTCGAACGCATCGGCGCCACGCCCAAGGTCTCCGCGCGCATCGATCCCACCGAGGCCACGTTCAGGCCCGACCCGGCGCTCGCCGCGCTGGGCAGGCGCATCTTCTTCGACACGCGCCTCTCGCAGCCGCAGGGCACCTCGTGCGCGAGCTGCCACGATCCGCTGCGCGCCTTCACCTCGACGCTCAACGCGGCCTCGCTGTCGGGCCCGCGCACGCCGCAGGGCAGCCGGCCGGGCCGTTTCAGCGCGCGCACGGCGCCGTCGCTGCTGTACGTGCGCTACGTGCCGCGGCGGCACTTCTACCAGGACGACGACGCGCCCTTCGCTTCGCCCTTCGGCGGCCTCTTCGCCGACGGCCGTGCCGACACGCTCGCCGAGCAGGCGCGCGGCCCGCTGTTCGACCCCGACGAGATGAACAACGCCTCGCCGCAGAGTCTGCTGCGCAAGCTGCGCGGCACCGACCTGGCTCCCGCGATGTCGCTGGCCTTCGGGCCGCGCGTGCTGCGCGACCCCGAACAGGCGGTGAAGGGCATCGGCCAGGCGCTGCAGGCATACCTGCAGAGCGACGAAATGGCGCCCTTCAGCTCCCGCTTCGACGACTACCTGCGCAAGCGAGCGCCGCTGAGCCCGCAGGAGATGCGCGGCCTCGCGCTGTTCAAGAACCCCGACAAGGGCAACTGCATGTCGTGCCACACGCTGTCGGACACGGCGAGCCGGCCGGAGCGCTCGCTCTTCACCGACTTCGGCTACGACGCCATCGCCGTGCCGCGCAACCTCGCGCTGCCGGCCAACCGCGATGCGCGCCGCTTCGACAACGGCCTGTGCCGCACGGCGGCCCGGCTGCGCTGGCCGGAGCCGAACCAGTGGTGCGGCTACTTCCGCACGCCGGGACTGCGCAACGTGGCGGTGCGCCAGAGCTTCATGCACAACGGCGTGTTCACCACCCTGCGCGAGGCGGTCGCGTTCTACGCCACGCGTTCCACCGATCCCGCCGAGTGGTACCACGGCAAGCCGACCTTCGACGACGTGCCCGCCGCCTACCGGGGCAACATCAACGTCAACTCCACCCCGATGAACCGTCGCCCCGGCACAACACCCGCGCTGACGGAGGAGGAGATCGACGAGATCAGCGCCTTCCTCGGCACGCTGACCGATGCCCCTTATGTGGCGGCCATGCCGAAGCCGGCCAAGAAGTAGCCGCCAAGGTCATCTTCCGGGCGGGAAGGTGCGTTACATTCCTCGAAAGAGTGTGAACTTTTGTCACAGACGCATTCACTTCCGGAGACTTCGACCATGACCGTTCCCATGCCGCGCGAGTCGATTGCGCCGCTTTCCACCAGCCGTCGGCGTGCGCTGACCGGCCTGGCCGCCGCCACTGCCGCCGCCGGCCTCGGCTTTCCGGCGCTCGCGCAGAACCGGCCGGTGCGCGTGGGAACGACCTTCGACAACAGCAGCGTCGAGAAGGCCAACGGCCAGGGCCTCTACCAGGGCTCCAGCGCCTTCTTCAGCGCGCTGAACAAGGCCGGCGGCATCAACGGCACCAAGGTCGAGCTCGTGATGGCCGACGACACCTTCAAGCCCGACGTGGCCAAGGCCAACGCCCTGGCCTTCGAGAAGGACAGTTCGGTGCTCGCGCTGGTGCACCCCCTGGGCACGCGCCAGACGGCCGAGGTGATGGATGCGGTGCCCGGCATGGCCGTGGTGGGGCCCATCACCGGCACGATCTCGCTACGCAAGAAGAATGCGCCCAACACCTTCTGGGTGCGCGCCAACTACGACCAGGAGGTCGAGAAGCTCGTGAGCACCGCCGCCGTGCTGGGCCAGAGCCGCATCGGCCTCGTGCATTCGGAAGACCCGCTGGGCCAGTCGGTGCTGGCGGCCTTCAAGAGCGCGCTGGCCAAGGCCAAGCTGGAGCCTGCGGTCATCGCGACCACGCCCAACACCACCAGCATGGAAGTGGGCCCCGCCGCAGCAGCCATCGCCAAGGCCAAGCCGCAGGTGGTGGTTGTCGGGCTGGCCGGCACGGCGCCGGTGTTCCTGAAGGCGCTGCGCGAGGCGGGCAACAGCAGCTCGGCCTACGGCCTGTCCATCACGGCCAGCGCGCTGTCGGCCATGGGCGACCTGGCCAAGGGCCTGGGCTTCGTGATCGTCGTGCCCTCGCCATACGCGACCAGGTTCGAGGTCGTGCGCCGCTACCAGGCCGACATGGTGGCCAACGGCGTCAAGGATTTCTCGCTCACCAGCCTGGAGGGCTATCTGAACGCGGCCGTGCTCGCCGAAGGCATGCGCCGCGCGGGCGGCACGCTCACGCGCGCCTCGGTGATGTCGGGCCTCGCCAGCATCGAGAACTTCGACCTCGGCGGCGTGAAGATCAACTACGGACGCACCAACCGCGAAGGCGGCCAGTTCGTGGACGTGGCCGTCATCGGCAGCCGCGGACAGATGCTGAGCTAGGCCAGGTACTGCCCTAGGCTTCGCGCGCTTCGTATAGCTTCGCCAGCCCCCTCACCGGGGGCGACGCCTGCGGCCCGGCAAAGCCGGTTCCGCGGGGGCCTGCAATCAAACCCCGACGCCCAGCAAGCCCTCCAGCAGCTCCTGGTCGGCCGCCAGTTCCGCGCTGGGCCCCGCATGCACCACCGTGCCGCGCTCCAGCACGATGGCCTTGTGCGTCATCTCCAGCGCCAGCACCGGGTGCTGCTCCACCACGATCGACGCGAGCCCCTCCGATTCGCACAGCCGGCGGATCGCCGCCGCCAGTTCCTCCACGATGATCGGCGCGAGGCCTTCCATGGGCTCGTCGAGCAGCAGCAGCTTCGGGTTGGTCATGAGAGCGCGGCCGATGGCGAGCATCTGCTGCTCGCCGCCCGAGAGCTGGTTGCCGTAGTTGCTGCGCCGCTCGCGCAGGCGCGGGAAGAAGTCGTAGACGCGCTTGAGGTTCCAGCCGCCCAGGCGCGAGATCACGGTGAGGTTCTCCTCGACGGTGAGCGAGGGGAACACCTCGCGTTCCTGCGGCACCCAGCCCAGCCCCGCGCGCACGCGCTGGTGCGAGGGCCAGCGCACGATGTCCGTGCCCTGCCAGCGGATCGCGCCCTGGATCACGCGGGTGTTGCCCATCAGCGTCTCGAGCAGCGTGGTCTTGCCCACGCCGTTGCGCCCGAGGATGGCGAGGCTCTCGCCCTGCTGCAGGGAGAAGTCGAGCCGGTCGAGCACCACGGCGTTGCCATAGCCGGCGGTGACGTTGTCGAAGGCGAGTGCTTCAGGCATGTGGGTGTGGGTGGTGGTGGAGGTGCGAGCTGCCCAGGTAGACCTCGCGCACGCGCGGGTCGGCGCCGATTTCCGAAGGCGTGCCCTCGGTGAGGATGCGTCCACCCACCAGCACCGAGATGCGGCGGGCGAAGCGGAAGACCAGCTTCATGTCGTGCTCGATGAAGAGCACGCTGATGTCCGCGGGCAGCGCCGCGATGGCCTCGAACAGCTCGCCGCTCTCGTCCTCCGGCACGCCGGCGGCCGGCTCGTCGAGCAGCAGGATGCGGGGCTTCGCCGCCAGCGCGAGCGCGATCTCGAGCAGCCGCTGCTTGCCGTAGGCCAGCTCGGCCACGGGCACGTCGGCGAGGCCGTCGAGCTTCAGCGTGCGAAGCAGTGCATGGGCTTCGTCGAACACCGCGGTGCAGCCCTTCAGCGGCCGCCACCAGGTGGCGCCCAGCCCTTCGCGCTCGCTGATCGCCAGCACCACCGACAACAGCGGCGTGAGGCTGGGAAAGAGCGTGTTGATCTGGAAGGTGCGCGCCAGACCCATTCGCGCACGTTTGTCGCCGGAGAGTCGCGTGATGTCCGCCGCGCCCATGTGGATGCTGCCGCTGGTGGGCTTGAGCACGCCGGTCAGCAGGTTGATGAGCGTGGTCTTGCCGGCGCCGTTGGGGCCGATCAGCGCCTGCCGCGCGCCGGGTTCGAGCGAGAGGTTCACCTCGGCCACGGCCTGGAAGGCGCCGAAGCGCACGCCGAGGTCCTGCGTGCGCAGGGTGTGCGTGGCGTTCGTCATCGCGCCTTCCCCGTGCGAACGAGGCGCGAGAGCGCGCCCATGATGCCGCCGCGTCCCAGCATGACGGCGGCGATCAGGAAGACGCCGAGCCAGAACATCCAGTACTGCGGGTTCATGTCGGCGAACCAGTCGTGCACCAGCATGTAGACGATGGCGCCGATCATCCCGCCATAGAGCCGCCCCGTGCCGCCGAGCACCAGGATGATGAGCACTTCGGCCGAGCGGTTGAAGCCGATCGATTCGATGCCGACGAACTGCGTGGTCTGCGCCAGCAGCGCGCCCGCCACGCCCGCCACCGCCGCCGAGAAGGCGTAGGCCATGCGCAGCCGCGCCTCCACCGGCGAGCCGATGGCCGTCATGCGCTTGCGGCTGTCGTGGATGCCGCGCAGCGCCAGCCCGAAGGGCGAGCGCAGCACCAGCCGCACCAGCAGGAACATCGCGAGCACCACGCCGAAGGCGTAGCCGAACGCCGTCTTGCCGTAGAGGTCGAATTCGAAGAAGCCGAGCACCGGCGCGATGACCACGCCCTGCAGCCCGTCGGTGCCGCCGGTGATGCCCGAGAGCCGGTTGGCCAGTTCGTAGAGCAGCACGCACACGCCGATGGTGATCATCAGCCGCGTGAGATCGGCGCCGCGCACCACCAGGTAGCTCAGCGCATAGCCCAGCGCGCCGCACACAGCGAGCGCGAACACGAGTCCGCTGAAGGGCTCGCTCCAGCCGTACTTGGCCAGCAGGCCCGCCGCATAGGCGCCGGCGCCGAAGAAGGCCGCATGGCCCACGGTGAGGATGCCCGCGTAGCCCAGCGCCATGTCGAGCGACACCGCGAACAGGCCGAAGATCAGCACCTGGCTCATCAGCGTGAGCTTGTCGGGCAGCAGGAAGAAACTCGACGCCAGCGCGAGCCAGAAGGCCGCTTCGGCGATGCGCAGCTGCGCGGGGGAAAGGTTCAGGGCTTTCATGCGAGCCCCTTCTTCGCGACGATGCCGTTCGGCAGCACCAGCAGCATGACGATCATGAAGACGTAGATGAGGAATGCGCCGGTCTCCGGCAGGTAGTACTTGCCCGCCACGTCGACGATGCCGACCAGCAGCGCCGCGATGAAGGGCCCCGTGACGGTGCCCGCGCCGCCGACGCAGACCACCATCAGGAAGTAGACGAGGTACTTGAGCGGAAACGAGGGCTCCAGCCCCAGCATCCCCAGGCTCAGCGCGCCGCCCAGGCCCGCGAGGCCGCAGCCCAGCGAGAAGGTCAGGAAGAAGAGCCGCTGCACGTGGATGCCGGTGCCGCCGGCCACGCGCTGGTTGTCGACCGCCGCGCGCACCATCGCGCCGTAGCGCGTCTTGCCCAGGCCCAGCAGCAGCGCGGCCAGCACGAGCACGCCGCAGACGATCAGGAAGAGCCGGTAGCGGCCCACTTCCAGGCCCGCCAGCGACACCTGCCCGTCGAGCGCCGGCGGCAGCGCGAAGGGCTGCATCGTCGGGCCGAAGAAGTAGGTGAAGGCTGCGATCGACACGAACACCACGCCGATCGACAGCAGCACCTGATCCAGCGGATGCGCGCGGTACAGGCGCCGGTAGAACACGAACTCCAGCACCGCGCCCAGCACGGCCGCCGCCACGAAGGCGGCGGCGAGCGAGAGGCCGAAGCCCACGCCGAACCGGCTCATCAGCACGCTCGCGGCATAGCCGCCCACCATCGCGAAGCTGCCGTGCGCGAGGTTGACGAAATTCATGAGCCCCATCGTGATGGACAGGCCCACGCCGATGAGGAAGAGGAGCATGCCGTAGGCCACTCCGTCGAAGATCACGATGCCCATGAATTTCCCGCTGGCTGACTCGCTGGCTGATTGACTGAACGATCGGTCTGCAGCGCGCCTACTTGGCGGCCGCGCCTTCCTTCGCCGGGTCCTTCACGCGCTCGAACTTGTCGAACTCCACGTTCACCAGCTGGCCGTTCACGCGCTCGGTCTTGCGGATGTAGACGGTCTGCACGATGTCGCGCGTGCCCGGGTCGATCTCCACCGGGCCGCGCGGGCTCTCGAAGCTCAGGCCCTTGAGCGCGTCCATGAACTTGTCGCCGGAGGTGTCGCCCTTGGTCTTGGCCAGCGCGAGGTCGATGGCGGCCATGGCGTCGTAGGCGGTCACGGCGAAGTAGCTCGGGCGCAGCTTGGTGCCGTTGTCGGCGGCGAAGTCCTTCACGAACTTCTGGTTCTTCGGCGAGGGGTGCGCGAAGGAGTAGTGGTGGCTGGTGACCAGGCCCAGCGCCACGTCGCCGGTGGCGTCGAGGTAGCTGTCGTCGGTGGCCTCGCCGGTCGCGAAGAGCTTGATGCCGGCCTGCTCCATGCCGCGCTCCTTCCAGACCTTCAGGAAGGCCGGCGGCATCACGCCCGAGGGGAAGAAGAAGAACACGGCCTGGGGCTTGGCGTCCTTGATGCGCTGCACGTAGGCCGAGAAGTCGGGGTTGTTCATCGGCGTGCGCACCTCGCCCGAGACCTTGCCGCCGCCGGCGGTGAAGGTCTTCTTGAAGGCGGTTTCCGCGTCGACGCCCGAGGCGTAGTCGGCGACCACGGTGTAGGCGTCCTTGATGCCTTCCTTGAGCATGTAGCGCGCCATCGGGTCGGTGACCTGCTGCACGGTGAACGACAGGCGCGCCACGTAGGGCGAGCTGGTGGTGATGGCCGACGAGGCCGCGTTCATCACGATGGTCGGGATCTTCGCCTGCGTGGCGATGGCGCCCACGGCGTAGGCGTTGGGGCTGAAGTCCAGGCCGGTGAGCACGTTCACCTTGTCGCGCACGATGAGCTCCTGCGCGATGCGCTTGGCGGCGTCGGGCGCGGGGCCGGCAGTGTCCTTCTTGATGATCTCGACGGTGCGGCCGCCCACCTTGCCGCCGTGCTCCTTCAGGTAGAGCGCGATGCCGGCGTCGAACTGGCGGCCGTAGTCGGCGTACGGGCCCGAGTAGGTGGCGATGAGGCCGATGCGCAGCGGCTCGTCGGCCGCATGCGCCGTGGCGCCCGCGAGGCCGAGGCCGGCCAGAAGCAGGGTCGAGAGGAGGGTTCTCTTGGTCATCGTCATGGAAAAGGACCTTTCAGGTGGAGTGGATGCGCCCGACGGGGCGCTGCTTTCGTGTAACCGGGTGCAAGCGAAGCGCGCGATGATGCCCGAGCCAGGCGTCAGACCTGCGTATCGGGCACGCGCACAGTGAGGCCATCGAAGGCCGCGGTGATGCTGAGCTGGCAGCTCAGCCGCGAACCGGGCCGGCGCTCCGACGCCACGACGTCGAGCAGCGCGCTCTCCATGTCGTCGGGCGGCGGCAGCAGGTCGATGAAGGCGTCGTCCACGTAGACGTGGCAGGTGGCGCAGGAGCAGCAGCCGCCGCACTCGGCATCGATGCCGCGCACGTTGCCGCGGATGGCGGTCTCCATCACGCTGGCGCCGACCTTGGCGTCGACCTCGCGCGTGGTGCCGTCCTTGAGGATGTAGTGGATCGTGGGCATGGGGTTTAGAACATGTCGAAGTACTCGCGGTGTTCCCACTCGCTGACTTCGAGGTTGAAGCGGGCGATCTCCGCTTCCTTGATGTGGCAGAGGTAGTCGACGAAGGTCTTGCCCATCTGCGCGTTGAGCATCTCGTCGCGGCGCAGGCAGGCGAGGGCGTCGCCCAGTGAACGGGGCAGCTGCTCGGCCGGCGTCTCGTAGGGCGCGTCGGCGGAGGGGCCGGGGTCGATCCGGTTGCGGATGCCGTCGAGGCCCGAGAACAGCTGCGACGCCAGGTACAGGTACGGGTTGGCCGTCGGCTCGCCCACGCGGTTCTCGATGCGGGTGGCCGACTGGCCCGGGCCGCCGAGCACGCGCAGCATCGCGCCGCGGTTGTCCTTGGCCCAGATCGCGCGGTCGGGCGCGAGCGAGAAGGGGCGGTAGCGCCGGTAGCCGTTGATGGTGGGGCTCGCCAGCGCCGCGGCGCCGCAGGCGTGCGCCTTGAGGCCGCCGAGGTAGTGCATGCCGGTCTCGCTCAGCGGCTGCCCGCCCGCGGCTTCCGGCATGAAGGCATTGACCCCGTCGCCCTTGCGGCGCAGCGACTGGTGCAGGTGCCAGCCGCTGGACATCACGTTCGGGATCTTCGGCCGGCACATGAAGGTGGCATGCAGCCCGTTGCGCTGGCAGACCTGCTTGATGGCGCTGCGCAGCAGCACCATGGTATCGGCGGGCATGACGCCGGCCGTGGGACCGAAGGTCAGCTCGAACTGGCTGGGGCCGAATTCGATCTCGAGCGAGCGCAGCGGAAGGCCCAGCGCCATGAGCTGCGAGCGCAGCAGCTCCATCAGCGCGTCGACGCGGTCGTAGCGCAGCTCGGTGAGGTACTGGTGGCCGTGCGAGAGCAGCGACACGCGCGGCGGCTCGCCGGGCTGGCCCGAGTCGGCCAGGCCCATGCGCGCGTCGTCGAGCTTGAAGACATGGAACTCCACCTCGAGGCCGGCGATGAAGTCCAGCCCCAGCTCGTCGAGCTGGCGCACCGCGCGCTGCAGGATCTGCCGCGTGGCGAAGGGGCAGGGCCTGCCGTCGGCCATGTAGGCGTCGCACATCACCCAGCCGGTGCGCGGCGACCACGGCAGGACCTTGAAGGTGGCGGGGTCGGCCACGATGGTGAAGTCGGCACCGCCCTGCAGGCCCTCGACCGCGAAGCCGCCGCCCTGGGTGAATACCGGGAACACGGTCTTGTGCGACGTGTCCTTGGCCAGCAGGGTCGAGGTGAGGTTGACGCCTTCCCAGAGGGCCGAGCGCGCCTCGGCCGCGACCAGCGTCTTGCCGCGCAGGATGCCGTGCTGGTCCGGCCAGGCGAAGCGGACGAGGTCGACCTCGCCGCCGTCGATGCGGCGCACCAGTTCCCTGGCCTGCGCGTGCTGGTCTTCGCTCCAGAGGCCGAAGCGGTCGACGAATGTGTGGCTGCTCATGGCGCTTGTGTCCTGTGAGCGGGGCTCAGGCGGCGGCCAGGCGTGCGGAGGCCCAGTCCGACTTCAGTCGCCGGGCGCGGTCGGCGTCCTGCCAGTAGGCCTCGGTGGCGGCCTCGTCGGCGACGTTGCGGCCGATGCCGTCGATGGAGGGCGGCCCGGTCATGGCGCTGGCCTGCGCGGCGTCGATGACCATCGGTGCGCCTTCGCCGGCGAGCGTGGCCTCGATCGCCTTCACCAGCACGCGGCGGTAGGCAATGATCCCCTTGTCGGTGCTGCCCAGGTGCTCGCGCGTGCGGTCTTGAATCGGGCCCTGCGACTCCACCGCCCACTGGTCGTGCACGTTGATGTCGTCGCCCATGCCGGTGTAGGTCTCGGTGAGCTGTTCCTCGACGCTGTAGCCGTAGTTGTTGCGCTTGTTCTTGCGCGAGGTGTAGTCGGGCAGTTCGTAGAGCTTCAGGCGCTGCTCGCGCATCTGCTGCTTGTCGACCGGGCCGGTGAAGCTCGTGAAGATGGCGTACCAGTAGCAGTGCGTGTCGTCCACCGGCACGTGCCACTGCGAGATGGTCATCTCGGAGCTCATCGGGATCACGAAGGCCTGCGGGAACACGAGGTTGGTCACGCGCACGTGGGTGGTGTCTTCCGACAGCTTGCGCAGCGCCTTCAGTCGGAAGCCGTAGTCGGTGGGCTCGACGCTGATGTCGGGCCGGTCGTACTCGCGCAGCACCTTGGTGATCGGCATGTCGGAGTCGGCCGAGGCGCCGCGGAACTGCTTGCCGTAGCTCTCGGAGGTGTCCTCGTCCTCGAAGAAGCGGTGCAGGTACGAGGCATGTGCCGGGTCGATGCCCACCTCGAGCGCCTGCAGCCAGTTGCACTCGAACAGGCCCTTGAACGCGAAGGTGTGGCTGTCGGGCGCGACGAAGCAGTCGAACTCGGGGAAGGCCGGGGGCTCGCCCTCGCCGATGTAGGCGAAGACCACGCCGCTCTTCTCGACCACCGGATAGGCCGACTGCTTGATGCGGGTGCACAGCTTGCTGGTGGCGGGCTCGGCCGGGGTCTCGAGGCAGTTGCCCTTGGCGTCGAACAGCCAGCCGTGGAAGGCGCAGCGCAGGCCGCCGTTCTCGAGCCGGCCGAAGGCGAGGTCGGCGCCGCGGTGCGGGCAGTCGCGGTCGAGCATGCCGAGCTGGCCGTTCTCGTCGCGGAACAGGACGAAGTCCTGCCCCATGAGCTTCACCGGCTTGACCGGGCGCGGACCCGCCAGTTCGTCGGCCAGGGCCACCGGCTGCCAGTACCGGCGCAGCAGCTTGCCGGCGGGGGCGCCGGGTCCGACGCGGGTGATGAAATCGTTCTGCTCTGCGCTGATCATCGTGCGGGCTCCATCGTGGGGACTGTGGAAAGAGGCTTGCAGCCATTGCATGCAACTGTATGCATTGTCTTGGTGATCCTCGATCCCGGTCAAACTTTCATCTGCAAAATTGCCCCAATCTGGGGCTTTCAAAGGCCAAAATCAGGGTAAACGCTGAGCGTATCGTCGGTTTTTGACACTGGTTGTGAAGCAATGCATGCAACAACCGAGCCAGAGTAAATACGCTGCGTGCAATGCGGAGTCCGTCTCCTAGAATTCGCCCATGGACTCCCAACAATCCCGCGTGCTCGTGCAACTGCGCGACATGATCCTCAAGGGCGAATTCGTGCCCGGAGAGCGGCTGGCCGAGATCCCGCTGGCCGAGAAGCTCGAGGCTTCGCGCACCCCGGTGCGGCTGGCGCTGGCCAGCCTGGAGCACGAAGGGCTGATCGAGCAGTCGCCCAGTGGCGGCTACCAGATGCGCCGCTTCACCTCGCAGGAGGTGGCCGACGCCATCCGCGTGCGCGGCGTGATCGAAGGCTTCGCCGCGCGCCTGCTGGCCGAGGACGGCGCCTCGCGCCAGCTGCTGCGCGACCTGAAGGACTGCCTGGAAGACGGCGACCGCGCCGTGAACAAGCCCAGCATGGAGCTCGACGACTACGCCGCCTACGTCGAGATGAACGACCGCTTCCACAAGCTGATCATCGAAGGCTGCGGCAACCTCGCGCTCAAGCGGGTGATGGACATGCTCGGCGGCCAGCCCTTCGCCGCCCCGAGCGCGATGCTGCCGATGCAGTCGTCGATGGAAGAGGGCCAGCAGTGGATGCGCCAGGCGCACCGCACCCACCATGCGATGGTGCAGGCCATCGAGCGCGGGCAGGGCTCGCGCGCGCAGGCGCTGGGCGAGGAGCACGTCGAGATCGCGCGCATGAACCTCGACTACGCGCTGGAGCGGCCCGAACTCGCGGCCGAGCTCATGCCGGGCATCAAGCTGGTGGCGAAGGGTCGCGGCGGCGCCTGAATTCCGGGCGCCGGCGGCCGCCTGGCGGTACGGCGGCTCAGCTGCTGAGAGCGCGCCGCGGCGTCACCACCGCCTCCACCGCCGCGCCGACCGCGAGCAGCCGGTGATCGGTGTTGCCGATGCCGGCCACCATCAGCCCCACCGGCGCGGTGCCCGCGTCATGGCAGGGCACCGAGAGCGCACAGCCGTCGAACAGGTTCACCACCGAGGGGTTGCGCAGCATGCGGCCGTTGATCCGGTAGTAGGTTTCGTCGTCCTTCAGCACCTCGGCGATGGGCGGCGCGATGTCGGGCGTGGTGGGCATCAGCATCGCGTCGTAGCTTGCGGCCGCGGTGTTGATCGAGCGGATGAACTGGCGGCGCAGCGCCTGGAGCTGCAGGTAGTCGGGCGCGGTGATCGTCTCGCCGGTCCTGATGCGGGCCAGCACGCGCGGGTCGTACCTGGCGGCGCCGGTCTTGATGAACTCGCGGTGCCAGGTGAAGGCCTCGGCGGCGGTGATCATGCCGCGCGGGTTGATGTTCGGCGCCTTCGCGAATTCGGCCATCGGCAGCTCGGTGACCGTCGCGCCCGCGGCCGAGAGCTTGGCCAGTGCCGACGCGAAGGCCGCGGCCACCGGCGGCGAGAGCTCGTCGAGGAAGAAGGTCCCGGGCACCGCGAAGCGCAGGCCGCGCATCGGCAGCACCCGCAGCGGACGCGGCAGCTCGGCGGCGAGCACGGCATCGAGCAGGGCGCAGTCTTCCACCGTCCAGGCCATCGGCCCGGCCGAGTCGAAGGAGGTCGACAGCGGCAGCACGCCGTCGAGCGGAACGCGCCGCTGCGTCGGCTTGAAGCCCACCAGTCCGTTGAGGGCCGCCGGGATGCGCAGCGATCCGCCGGTGTCGGTGCCGATCGCGCCGGCCGCCATGCCGTCGGTCAGCGAGATCGCGCCGCCCGAAGTCGAGCCTCCGGGGATGCGGCCCGTCGCGCGGTCGTAGGCGTTCTTCGGCGTGCCGTAGTGCGGGTTGATGCCCAGGCCGGTGTAGGCGAACTCGACCGTGTTGGAGCGCCCGATGATGATCGCGCCGGCACGCCGCAGCCGTTCGACCACGATGGCATCGCGCGCGGCCGGCGGCTGGCCGGCCAGCACCGTGGAGCCCCCCAGCGTGGTGACGCCGGCTTCGTCGAACAGGTCCTTCAGCGAGATCGGGATGCCTGCGATGGGCGACGCGGCAGGTCGGCCGCTCTTGCGCTCGGCGTCGAGCCGCGCGGCGGTGGCACGGGCCGAGTCGGCATGCACGCGGATGAAGGTGCGGGCACCCTCGCCGGCAGGGTTCTGGATGGCGGCCAGCGCTTCTTCCACCAGCTGGCTGCTGCTGAGGCTTCCGGCGGCGAGGCGGCGCGACATCTCCGCCATCGAGAGCTGTCCCAGGGCTCGGCCGGTGGTCGCCTCAGGCGGTTTCTGGGCGAAGGCTTGCGGCCAGAACGAGAGCACGCCGGTGGTCGCGGCGGCGCCGGTGGCCTGCTGCAGGAAGTGGCGACGTCCTTGTTGTTTCTGCTGCTGCGTCATGGCGCGCTCCCCCGTCGTTCGGATGGAATCGGGCCAGTCTACACAGCCGAGGCTGCGGAGGCGTTGCCGGCCGTTACCGTTGCGGTTGCCGGGTGTCGGGCACCTCGATCAGCAGTTGCGGCCTGTAGCCTTCCTGCTCGCCGTTGCGCGCGTAGCCCAGCGGGTTGGCGACCACGCGGCAGCCGTTCTTCACGTAGTCGGACGGACAGTGCAGATGGCCGTGCAGCCAGAGCTGCGCGTGGGGCAGCAGCGCGTCGAGCGCGTTGCAGAAACCCGCGGTGCCGGGTGTCAGGCCGTAGCGCGGGTCTCCGCTCTCCAGGCTGGGCGCGAAGTGCGTGATGACCACCGTGGTGCCGTCGAAAGGCTCGGCCAGCGCCTGCGTGAGCCACTCCTGGCAGGCGAGCGCCTGCTCCCGCAGCTGCGCGGCGAGGAAGAGTTCGCCGTTACGCATGGTGGCCGCTTTTTCAAGATAGAAATCGGCCGCGCGCATCGCCTTGCCGCGCTTCTTGAGCGCTTCGGCAAGGCCGTCGGTCGGCTCGGCGAGCGCGTCGAAATCGGCCCAGAGCGTGGTGCCGACGAAGCGGACGCCTTCGATCACGCGGGATTCGCGCTCCAGCCAGATGATCTCGAGCTCGTCGCAGAGCGCGCGCAGGCGCTCGTGGGTCTCGTCGAAGTCGACGTTGTCGTATTCGTGGTTGCCCGGCACGTAGATCACCGGCACCGGCCATCCGTTGCGGGGCGAGAAGCGGCCCAGGCCGAAATCGGGGTCGATCAGGCGGGAGCCCTGCTGGTAAGAGCCGATGTCGCCCGCCAGGACC
Source organism: Variovorax sp. 22077 (assembly GCF_052044195.1). Classification (NCBI taxonomy): domain Bacteria; kingdom Pseudomonadati; phylum Pseudomonadota; class Betaproteobacteria; order Burkholderiales; family Comamonadaceae; genus Variovorax; species Variovorax sp. 22077. The sequence goes on along the minus strand of NZ_JBQEQC010000018.1, from coordinate 2,244 downwards.
AGCATGTCGGCACCGGGAAGCGGCTCGGCCCGGAAGTGCGGGTTGGACTCCAGGTGCAGGTCGGAAAGCAGTTGCAGCTTCATCGTCGGGCCAGTCTAGGTGAATTGTCCCATGCATGACGCGCATAAGGTTTGGGTTGAATTTATAGGGTTAACCCTTATTCTTGAAACATCAACCACTCCAGCGCAGCCACAAGCCGCGCACCATCATGTTCAGCCTTCTCGCCCAAGTGGCCCGTTTCTTCCGTTCTTCAAGCGCCAATGCGCCGGCCAGCCACGCCGCCGCCCTGATGGAAAGCGCCGACATCCGCGCCGGCCGTGGCGCCCGCCATGCCCAGGAACTGCGCGCCGCCGCCAGCGCCTGGCTCAGCGTCGTCCGCTGATCCACTGACTGACAAGCAAGGTCAGTCGGGCACCTTCTGTCCGAGGACCGACCCGGCGAAAGCCGCGGCTGCGGAGCGCAGCAGCGCATTGCGCAGCCACTCGTGAGAGTGCCCGTGCTGGGCGCGCCGGTGCCAGATGGCGTCCACGTGCACCGGCGGCTGGTCGAAGGGCAGGTCGCGCAGCACAAGCTGGTCGTCGATGCCGGTCACGGTCACGAAGTGACGGGGCAGCACGGTCAGCAGATCGGAATTGGCCACCACCCGGCCCGCGGTGAAGAACTGGTTCACCGTCACCACGATGCGTCGCTCACGTCCCATCGCGCCCAGCGTCTGGTCGATGAAGCCGTAGGGACGGCCGGAAAAACTCACCAGCAGATGCCGCGCCGCGCAGTAGTCATCGAGCGTCAGCGGCGCTTTCGCCAGCGGATGGCCGCGCCGCATCACACATACATATTGGCCCAGGTAGAGCCGCTGTGTCTCGAACGGGACTCCCACGCCCGACTGGCCGCGCGCGGCGAGGCTGGCGATCACCGCCGGGAAGTAGCCGACGGCCATGTCCACTTCTTCCTGCTCGAGCATGCGGCGCGGGTCGCGCGTGGTCAGCGGCAGCACGCGCAGCGAAATGGCCGGGGCCTCCTTTTCCGCAATCTGCACCAGGCCTGGTATGAGCTCGGCCGCGGTTGCGTCCGCCATGGCCAGCAGGAAGGTGGTGTCGGCCGTGCCCGCGTCGAACTCCCCGGGCGCGAGCGTGTGCTGCAGCTGGCGAAGGGCATCGCGCACGGTCGGCCACAGGGCGAGCGCACGAGGGGTGGGTTCGACGCCTGCGCCGGAGCGGCGCACCAGCTCGTCCCCCAGAACTTCCCGCAGGCGCCGGAGCGCGTTGCTCACCGCCGGCTGGGTGATGGACAGGTTCCGGGCCGCGCGCGTGAGGTTGCGCTCTGCCATCACCTCGTCGAAGACGCGGAGGAGGTTGAGGTCGAGCGTGCGAAAGTTGACGTCCATCAGTGGTGTGAATGATAAACATCAGAAAGATAAAGTGGATAAACACTGGGGTAATCCCTAATATCACCCCATCGGCCTTGTTCGCCACCACTGATTACCAATGTCCCAGGAGGGATGCATCATGACTAGCTTCGTTCACGTTGACCAACCTACTGTCCACCCCGGCGTGCGTCGCGCCGAAGTCCTGTTCGGCCAGATCCAGGCCGCCCGCGCCGGTGCCAACGGCGCCCGCCCGCTCATCGCACTGCTGATCGTCGCGATCGCGGCGGCGGTGCTGGTGGTGACCGAGTCGCTCGTTTCCAACTGGAACGAAGGCGGCCTGCTCGCTGCCTGGGCGGTGTTCTGCATTGCAGCCATTGCCTTGTTCGCACTGTTCGCAGGCTCGATCCGCCAGGGCCGCCTTGCCTCGGCATGGCGCTCCGCTGCTCAACGCCGTGCCGCCGCGCATGCGGATGCCCGCTTCCTCGCCACTGCACAGAGCGACCCGCGCGTGATGCAGGAGTTGCAGGCCGCCATGTGGCGCCAGCAGTCGGAAGGCACCGTGTCGGCAACCGAGGCAGCAAAGATCGATGCGCTGGCCCGCATGAATGTCCGTTCGCAGGAAGTGCGCATGCCTACGCTGTACGAAGCGATGCGCCGTATGAACAGTTCGCGCTACTACTAATAAGTAGAGAAGCGAAGCGCTGGATGAAGAAAGCCGCCCTAGGGGCGGCTTTCTTTTTTGGCCCACTTCTAAGGCTTGTCTTGGTCTGGCGTGAGGGCTGATCAAAAAGAATCGTGCGGAAGTTGACGGGCCGAGAAAATCTGTCATATACTCGAGGGCTTCGCTACTGACGGCCTTGTGTTGTTGAAGCGGCTGG